>JAFZWA010000034.1 GCA_017617525.1 Clostridiales bacterium | reverse complement strand
TCACGGAAAATGTTGATGTTCGGGCTCCACAGAGTCAGGCCCTTATAGATGTCGCGGTCGCCTTTTTTCGCGGAAGCGTTGTACTTCGCGCGGGCTTCTGTCGCGATGATCTTTGCCACTTTTCCGAGGAGCTTGTCATCGAACATAGCCGCGAGGCCGATCGCCTGCGGGAACATGGTGGCCGTACCGGCACGAGCTACGCCGTGAAGACCCTCATTCCACCAGTTATATGCCGGGATGCCGAGTCGGTCGATCGCAGGAGCGCCGTAACTAAGTTGCGGCACCTGCTCTTCAAATGTCATCTTATCTGCCAGGTCTTCTGCTCTTTCCTGAAAAGATAAGTTCGGATCTTTGTACTTCTCCATGATGTCACCTCAAATTACTGATTCAGATCTTTGCAGCTTTCACCAAGGATGAGCTGCGGAGGTATCTTGATTGTCTTAGGAACATTTCCTTCCCCGGAGATCTGTGCAAGAAGATTCTTTGCTGCTTCTTCGCCGATCGCTTTCGTGTCCTGACGGATCGTCGTCAGTTTCAAGCTGGATCTTTGCGTGATCTCGATGCCGTCAAATCCGACGACAGAGATGTCGTTGGGAACCGATAAGCCTTCGTCGCGGATCGCTTCGATCACGCCGATGGCCGAATAGTCATCGCTGGCAATGACCGCCGTCGGGCGATCACTCGGTGTGGCTGCCAGGAGCTTTTTCATGGAATCATAGCCGCCCTCGATGGAATAATAGCGCGACGGGAACAGTCGAAGTGTCACGCCCGAGCATGCCGGGTCGGCAGCTGCTTTTTCCAAAGCGGAAATACGTGCCTCCGTGATGAACTTTCCGCGCTCACCATGGAGATACACGATGTTTCGATGTCCGTTTTTATATAGATGCTCGAAAAGCACCTTCATGCTTTCCGAAGGATCGGTCATGACGCATCCGATGGTATCGTCCTCGAAGTCGACGGCGATCTTCGGAAGATTGCTCTCCATCAGCTCACGGGCATCCTTCTGGGAGTGGTCCGTATTGACGATGAAGATTCCGTCCACGTGACGGTAGCGGCAGTGACCAAGATAAGAAAGACCAAGATTTCCGACCTTGTTAGAGATAAAGACGATATCGTAGCCGTGACGCTCGACATAGTCCTTGAAGCTCTCGATGACCTGCGCGAAAAAGTAATGCCAGAGACCCATCTGAGAAGCGTCCTGGCACAATACACCGATCGACCAGGTCCTGCTCTGCGAAAGCGCTCTTGCTCCCGCATTCGGCACATAATCCAGCTCCTGCGCGGTACGGCGAACGCGTTCACGGGTCGCCGCCGAGACATCACTGGCATTGGACAACGCCTTTGAAACGGTAGCCGGAGAAAGTCCGCAGGCTTTAGCTATATCGTAGATCGTTGCCATGAATTAGTCCTAGTCCTTCTTATTGATTTTTCTTTTGGGCTTTTCCTCTTAGAAAAGCACCTTGGTCCCTCGTCGGGATAGAGTTCCGCCGGGACCCGCACACTGGATCCCGGCGGATTATCAGTTCTTACTTGTTGAGAACTTCTTTACAGGTCGCAACAACGTTCGCGACCGTGAAGCCGAATTTTTCCATAAGCATGGACGGCTTACCGCTGGCGCCGAAGGTATCCATTGTGACGTAACCGCCGTTGATACCGCAGAGCTTGCCCCAGGAGTAAGAGGAACCTGCTTCGATGGCTACACGTGCTTCAACATCCGGAAGGAGGATGGAATCACGGTATGCCTTATCCTGACCGAGGAATACATCGAGACAAGGAACGGATACGACACGAGCGTCGATACCCTCGGAAGCGAGTTCGTCTTTTGCCTTGATACCGAGTTCTACTTCGGAACCGGAAGCCATGATGATCACGTCCGGCTTATCCTTTGTCTCTTTCGCTACGATGTAAGCACCCTTCAGAGCTTCCTTGGAGGAAGTTGTCAGAGGCATGAGGTTCTGTCTGGAAAGTACCAGAGCAGACGGTGTCTTCTCGGAAGAGATCGCGGCAACCCAGGAAGCAACAGTCTCTGTTGCGTCACACGGACGCCATACATTGAAGTTCGGCATGGAACGGAGCATGGTCAGCTGTTCTACCGGCTCATGTGTCGGGCCGTCTTCACCAACACCGATACTGTCGTGTGTGAACATGAAGATCTGCGGGATGTTCATGAGAGCGGACAGACGAGCCATCGGCTTTGTGTAGTCGGAGAATACGAAGAATGTAGCGCAGTAGGAGCGGAGACCACCGTGGAGCAGCATACCGTTACTGATACCTGCCATAGCGAGCTCACGAACACCAAAGTGCATGTTTCTGCCGGAACGGTCCTTCTTGCTGAAGTCGCCCTTGTCGTTCATGTAGGATTTGTTGGACGGAGCCAGGTCAGCGGAACCACCGATGAGGTTCGGGATACGGTCAGCAAGCTTGTTCAAAACCTTACCGCCGAGAGCACGGGAAGCCTGCGGCTTATCGTCTACTGTCCAGAGGTCTTCGTCATTGAGCAGTGCGGAATAGTCGTTGCAGAAGAACTTGTCCCACAGTGCTTTCAGATCCGGATAAGAGGCGCCCCACTTCTCGAAGAGAGCGTCCCACTCAGCGTGAGCCTTTGTGCCCTTAGATCCGAGCTCTGCATAGTAATCGTAAACATCCTGCGGTACTACGAAGGACTCTTCGCACGGCCATTCGAGTGTCTTTCTCATCTTAGCGACATTGTCTTCACCCAGCGGCTCGCCGTGTGCAGCCGGCGTACCCTGCTTTGCTTCGCAGCCGTAACCGATAACTGTCTTCACTTCGATGAAGGAAGGTCTGATCTTTTCAGCCTTAGCCAGGTCGATCGCCTTCTGGATCTCGTCGAGGTTGTTACCGTCCTTAACGAGGATCGTCTGGAAACCGTAGGAAGCCATACGCTGTCTGACATCCTCTGTGAAAGCGATGTCTGTGGAACCTTCGATACTGATGTTGTTGGAGTCGTAGATAACGATCAGCTTCTCAAGGCCGAGTGTTCCGGCAAGAGAAAGAGCTTCTTCGGAAATACCTTCCATAAGGCATCCGTCACCGCACATAACGTATGTGTAGTGGTCGATCACGTTGAAGTTCGGCTTGTTGAATGTCTCAGCGAGGTGAGCCTCAGCAACAGCCATACCGACTGCCATGGAAAGACCTGCGCCCAGAGGACCTGTTGTCGCGTCGATACCTGCTGTGTGGCCGTATTCCGGGTGACCCGGTGTCTTAGAATCCATCTGACGGAACTGCTTAAGATCCTCGATGGACAGACCGCCTACACCGAAAAGGTGCAGCAGAGAATAATAAAGAGCGGAGCCGTGACCACCGGAAAGAACGAAGCGGTCTCTGTTGATCCACTTCGGATCCTTCGGGTCAAAGTTCATTTCTTTGCCCCAGAGCGTGTAAGCCACAGAAGCGGCACCAAGCGGGAGACCCGGGTGACCGGAGTTGGCCTTCTGAATCATATCCGCGGAAAGAACTCGGATCGCGGAAACTGCATTTTGTTCGATTTGTGTACTCATATTCCATACACTCCTTCTGATGAAATTATGTATACGCGCCTGGGAAGCAGCGCCGTATTGACAAGAGTAAGTGACCCGTGGTTCCCACTTTTTTCCGAGGAGAAGGGAAACGTTTCGAAATCGATTTCGAAACTGGGGCAAAAAAATGGGAGCACGAGCTCACTTGCCCTATAAGTTTATATTTTCAAAGGCTAAATGTCAATCATTCTCCGCTTATGTTAAGTTTTGGTAAACGGCATTGAACTGCCCATTTCCTTGTTATAAAATAGCACTTGTGTGAAGGCACGAGATCACCGAAAAAGGAGCCGGAAATTGAGATTACTGATCAAGCGTGACAATCTTTTCAATCACCTTTCAGAACCCGTTTTGAAGACCGGGCATCTCAACCAACTCAAAGCTTTTAAGCAGCACGGCCGCTGCACCTGTTATGACCACAGTGTCGCCGTCGCCAAAACGGCACTTTTCCTGTCGATGATCCTTCCCTTCAGATTTAAACAGAAGCAGCTCGTTCGAGGCGCGCTTCTTCACGATTACTTCCTTTATGACTGGCACAATGTCAAACTCGAAAAGCTCCACGGCTTCCATCACCCGCATATCGCGTGTGAAAACGCCAAGCGTGATTTCGATCTGACGCCTGTCGAGGAGAACATCATCCGAAGACACATGTTCCCGCTGACCCCGATCCCGCCGAGATACAAAGAGGCGGTCCTGGTCACGATCTCAGACAAGATCTGCGCGACAAGAGAAGTCTTTTCGGCGCTCGGAAGAAAGATCAGTAATGGCAGACCGGCCGCGTACCTTGCGCACATGTTTGCCTTCCTCATCGCTTTCCTGCCATGGAGATAACCGATCCCGCGCGAAAAGAACTCGCCTCAATCAGTTCTGCTCTTCTTTCCTGGTTTTACGAAAACCACAGAGACCTCCCCTGGAGAAACCACCGCACGCCCTATTCGACCTGGATCTCCGAAGCGATGCTTCAGCAGACCCGAGTGACGACCGTGCTCGATTACTATCCGCGTTTTCTCAAGCGTTTCCCGGATCCTTCTTCTTTGGCAAAAGCACCGGAAGACGAAGTCCTCAAGCTCTGGGAAGGTCTCGGCTATTACTCTCGCGCGAGAAACTTAAAACGCGGCGCCGAATACATCTGCGAACACTATAATGGCGAACTCCCGTCCGATCCGGATCTTCTCATCTCGATCCCCGGAATCGGCCCTTACATGCAGGGCGCCATCGCTTCTCTTGCCTACGACATCGCCGTTCCCGCTGTCGACGGAAACTGCATCCGCATCTACTGTCGTTTGCATTCTCTTCCACTCGTCGCATCCGAGCAATCGACCTATAAGGAGATTTATAAGCGAGTCGAAGCAGATCTTCCGAAAGATGCCCCGGGCGACTTTAACGAAGCCCTGATGGATCTGGGCTCTCTGATCTGCACACCGAGATCTCCGAAGTGCGAAGCCTGTCCTCTACATGAAAACTGCAGCGCGTACCTTCTCGGAAAGCAGGAAGACTTTCCGGCAAAGAAAGAAAAGAAAGAGACGCCGACCGAAGATCACACGATCCTGAAGATCTATGTCGGAAATAAGGTCATCGTAAAAAAACGCCCCGCCAGTGGTCTTCTGGCAGGGCTTTATGAACTTGTTGATATTCCCGGCATCCTCACCGATTCCGAGGTAAGAGCCTTTCTCGAGAAGCACTTCTCTTTAGAGAGCCTCACGAAGTCCGAAGATCTTCTGGACATCCGCCCGATCGGAAAAAGCAGGCACATCTTCTCCCACTTAAAGTGGAACATGCTCGGCTACGAGATCCATCTCCCCGCTTCCTTCGAAAAGGAAGCCAAAAGTCTCGGTGAAGCAGTCAGTCCGAAAAAGTACGAAAGCCTCGCTTTCGCCTCCGCGATCCGCGCCTACCGCTGACGCGCGTCAACGGCAGTGCTTTTCGAGCAGGATCTTAATCCGCCCAGCTAAGTCCGAGGAATGCATCGTTGTTCTCGATGCCGGCGATCTTAGATCGCTTATCCGTCGAAAGTGCCACGTCGATCAGATCGAGATCGTCATATTTTGAGTGAAGTCTTACGATCAGATCTCCCGTTTCTACGTCATATGCGATGACCTCGACCGGTGTTCCGCCGGCGATCTCAAACTCTTCGCCTTTCTCACCTGTCGTAATGTTATAAAGGTTACCCGTCAAGGCGATCGTTGTGATATAAAGACCGGAGTGGATCCTTCCCATCATGGAAAGCTGCAGGAAACCACCGTCTTCAGAAAGTGCGTAATCGAATTCATAGAACTGCGTTCCCATGATGTCCTGTCTGAGCTCGACATGGAAATGATTCGGATCCGTAGTGTCGTATGGAGCACTGTACATGAAGTCGGTGAATACGGGCTGATCTCCGTTGATGTCAAATGCATAGGTCATGTAGTCTTCGCCTTCCCAGTCCATAACGACTAAAAGGTAAAGCTTTCCGTTTACGCTCATGACGCAGCTGTCCGCCCAATCGCTGAGATCTTCCATGTATTCCATCTCATCGAACTCAGAGGCCTGGAAAGTATATTCCTGACCATACATGGTAATGATCAGGCTTTCGACCTCGTATCCGTCTTTGGTTACGGAAACACCCAGTTTATCCATCTGACCATCATCGTTGATGTCCCACATCAGCCAGTGGTCCTTTTCCAATGTGAGCGTGTAAGTCTTCGGAGTCGAGCCGAAATAGCTCATGTCAAATATGCCGTTTGTCGTATATACCGGGATCTTGACGTCGTCAACGATGATGCCGTCGTAGGTAAGTCCGAATGTGAATTCACCGTTCTCGATCTGCTCGAGGGCGTTACTCGGATCCAGGCCAAACTGCTGGCAGTATCCCTTGTAGTAAAGGATGAACTCATCCATATTCACGATGACGTCCTCGTTCTCGATCGCCGTTCCGTCCGCGGAATTATAATTCAGATACTTTTCGGTCTTGAAGCTGTCATCCGTACGAGAGTCATATACCGTGGAATTGTACTTGATGGACAGGATCTGGCTGTCGGCACGAATGACGTCGTGGTCGACACAGTAGCTATAGTTATAAAGCGGCGATCCGCTCTCCACAAGTCCGGTAAACTCTTCGAGTTCTTTTTCGTAAACGCGCGTAACGGATTCCGCTTCGTGATAGGTAAGTTCCTCAAGGATCGCGTTCACGTTCGGGGAAGATCCGACCGAATTCATAAGCTCATACTGGCATCTGATCCTCTTGGGGTATCTTGCTAAGTATTCGTCTTCCTCGTTCGCGTCGATCGCGCCATACGCGAGCACGCACGACGTCGATTTGATCTCTTCTCCGGAAAGATCATGTGTGATCACAAGATCGGACTGGTACTGCGGCTGAGTATCCGTCGGTTCCGTTTCGGTCTCGGAACTTGGAGTATCGGAAGGCACTTCCGTCTCTTCTGTCTCCGTGATCTCAGTAGTTTTCTTTGTCTTCTTTTTCTTCTTCTTTGTCGTTTCTTCAGACTTGCTGCAGGCGACGCATCCCATCAGCGTAGCCGCGCAGAGTAATACTGCAACGATCTTTTTCATCCTCATTTCCTCCCCTAAAGAAGCTCGAAAAGCACTGCTCCAGGGAGCAGTACTTCCGGCTGTCAGTTTCTCACATTTTTTTGATTTTGTCCAATTGAGGAATCACGCCGCGCTCATCAAATCAAGCCGCGCACGTCGCACCACTAGCACTCACTTAATGGTTACCGAGTACGTCTCTCCGTCTACAGTGACGCTCTTGATCTCCGGGACGGAGCTGAATAAAGTCTCCGGAACATAGTTGTACTTTTCCGGTTCTTTTCCCTCTTCGAGAGTATTGATCAGATCGAGGACACGCGGGCCGTGAAGCGGATTACATTCACCGATGCAGGAGATCTTTCCTTCCTGAAGGTATTGCATCGCTTCTTCATTGATGCCGTCAAAAGAAACGACCATGATCTCGCCGTTCTTGATATCCGAGCCGACCTTTCTGCCGGTTGCCTCGATCGCTTCGATCGCGCCGATGGCTTCGTTATCGTTCTCGCAGTAAACGACGTTGATGTTGTCGAACTGATTGAGAAAAGACGCCATGACTTCTTTACCACGCGTCTCGGTGAATTCACCGTTCTCCTGCGCGAGCAGATCCCATCCGTATTCCTGCACCGCGTTATTCAAGCCGCGCGTTCTTCCGATCTGCGCGGTCGAGCCGAGCGTTCCCTGGATATGCACGATGTGAAGATCCTCGGGTGCGATCCCGTTGATCTTACTGTACTCGTTGATCCAGGCGCACATCTTTTTGCCTTCGAGCTCGAAGTCGGATCCGACCCAGCACGAATAAAGAGACTGATCTTCAACATCGACTCGACGGTCGACGATGATGACCGGGATGCCCGCGTCCTTTGCTTCCTTCAAAACGAAATCCCAACCGGTCTCCGTCTCGGGCGCCAGAACGATGTAATCGACATCCTGCTGGATAAACATACGAAGCGCCGTGACCTGATTGGCCTGCTTCTGCTGTCCGTTTTTGTATGTCAGGTTAAAGCCGTTCTCTTTGGAAAGCGCCGTCAGGATCGAGTCGGTATGCGCGGATCTCCAGTCGGATTCAGCGCCGAGCTGAGAGAAGCCGACGTTTACCGTTTTGATATCGGAGACTGGCTCTTCTGTCGTCTCCGGAACAGCATTACTCCTGCAGGCAGTAGCAATTGCTGCCAGCAGGAGTAACAATACAGTCAGGTGGACCGGTTTTTTCATTTTAAGCTCCCTTACGCTTTGAGAGACCTCTTCTTTGCCCACATTACGATGCTCTGGATCAAAAGGAACAGGCAGAGCATGCCGCCGATCGTGATACCTGTCCACCAGGCCTGACCAAGTCCGGCACTGGAGACGATGTTCTGGATCGAGCTCAAGGAAAGAACTCCAAACAGCGTTCCGATAATATTGCCTACGCCACCCGTGAGCATCGTACCACCGATAATGGAGGAAGCGATCGCGTTCATTTCCATGCCTGTCGCATGGGAAGGAGCGCCGGAGCCGACATGGAGGAAATATACATAACCTCCGATACCTGCCATAAGTCCGCAGATCACGTGCGAGAGGAACTTCGTCCTTTTGACGTTGATGCCGAGCATCAGAGCGCTCTGCGGGTTTCCGCCTACCGCGTAGAAAGATCGGCCGAGCTTGGTGTAGCGCAGTACTAAGAATAATACTACCACAATCGCTATGGCCACAACCACACCGATCTCGATGTGAGCCGCCTGATATAGTCCTTTTTTCGTGTAAGATCCCATCTTCGGGATGGTGATTCTCGTATCTTTTAATTTTCTAAAAGCACTGTTCTCGACGTTGAACGGATCTGTATTTACGATCGTCGTCATACCTCGGGCAAAGAACATGCCGGCCAGGGTAACGATAAACGGCTGGATCTCACAGTAAGCCACGAGATAACCCTGCACGATACCGAACAGAAGTCCGATGGCAAGTGCGATCAGCATCGATACCCACACGTTTCCGCCACCGGGAGTCTTATCGAGATAGACCGCGCAGGACATACTTACAAGTGCTACAACGCCGCCGATGGAGATATCGATACCGCCGGAGATCATGACGATGCTCATACCGCAAGCCGTGATGATCAATGGTGCTTCGTTGTTTAAGATGTTGAAGAACATCTGCGGTTTTTTGAATCCGCCGCCCAGGAATACGATCGCGCTGATGTACATGATAAGGAAGATCACGATCGTGATACAAAGGAGAAGGTTCGTATCGCTTATGCGGTTAAAAATGCCGCCCTTGAGCTTCTTTTTATCCATTATGCTTCCCCCTCACTTGCTGTCGCGGCTTTATGCCTACGGTTTTTCATGGAATCTTTCATTTTCTTAAAGCCCTTGCCGATCATCTCACGGACCTTCGGTGCCGAGAAGAATACCAGCAGGATGACGACGGTCGCCTTGTAAGCAGGAAGTGCCGAAGAGGCGATGTTGAACTTATAAAGTGTGGTCGTTAAGAACTGGAATACATAGGCGCCGAGGATCGATGCCCACATATTGAACTTACCGCCGGAAAGCGCGTTTCCGCCGAGAGCGACCGCGAGGATCGCGTCCATCTCGATATCCTTTGCGATAACACTGTAGTTGATCGTCGAGATACGGGATACTTTGATGAGAGCCGCTACCGCGACACAGAGTCCGAGGATAACGAAAGCGATGAACTTAATCGCGATCGGATTGATACCGTTAAGCTTTGCGGACTTTTCGTTGATACCGACCGACTGCGTGTAAAGTCCCAGGTTTGTGAACTTCAGTACCAGCGCCATGATGATGACACACGCCAGCATGATGAAGATCGGTGTCGGTACCGGAATGCCCGGGATAATGCCGCCGAAATAAGCGAACTTCGGATCCGGTACGACCGGAAGCTTGTTGTAGTTGATCCACGCGGCGATCGATCGTCCCGCGGTAAACAGGATCAAGGTCGCGATCATCGGCTGGATCTTAAAGAACGATACCAATGCTCCGTTAAAAGCACCGCACGCGATACCGACGAGACAAGCGACTAAGAATGCCACGATGATCGGTGCCTGGATCGTATCGGGAGAGGGGTTAGTACCGCAGAGGACGCGCAGCATAGCCGAACCCGCGATAGCGATCGTTGCACCGACTGAGATATCCTGGCCGCCTGCAGCCGCTGTAACCAGTGTCATACCGATTGCGAGGATAGCGGTCTCGGCACCATAATCCAGGATGGTAATCAATGGACCGGACAGGATAGGGTTTCCGGCATTGTTCTTTCCAAGAGTGATTTTGAAAAAGTTCGGATCAAAAGCCAGGTTGACGATCGCGAGGATCAGAAGGGCCATGATCGGGATAAACATCTGATGCGACACGACCTTCTTCACTACCGTGAAAAACTTATTGGCCGGTGCCTTAGTATCGTTATTACTCATCCGACTCTCCTCCTGCAATAGTACTCATGATCATCGACTGCGTCAGATCGTCTCCGCTTAATTCTCCAACGACTTTTCTATCTCTCATGACAATCAGTCGCGAACATGTACGGAGCATCTCGTCTGTCTCCGAAGAAATAAAGGTAATGCTCATTCCTCCCGAAGCAAGCTCGAGGACGAGCTTCTGAATATCTACTTTCGTACCGACGTCGATACCTCTTGTCGGTTCGTCAAGGATCAGGTATTCCGGATGCATCAGGAGCCATCTGGCCAGGATAACCTTCTGCTGGTTACCGCCGGACAGGGATTTGATCGGAGTATCGGCTGATGCCGTTTTGATATTCAGTTTCTTAATGTATTCATCGGCAAAAGCATAGGCCTGTGCCTTTGTGAAAGGCTTAAAGAATCCTTTCATGACCTGAAGCGCAAGGATGATATTCTCACGTACCGAAAGGTCGCCGATAATGCCGTCGACTTTACGGTCTTCCGGAAGATACGCGATACCGTTTTTCATCGCGTCTTTCGGCTTATGGATCTTAACTTCCTTACCTTTGACTTTTACCTTACCGCCGATGACCCGGTCCGCTCCGAAGATCGCGCGTACGCACTCACTTCGGCCGGATCCGAGCAGGCCGGTGAACCCGTTGACTTCGCCCTTTTGAATATGGAAATTGAAAGGCTTGATACCGGCATTACTCTGGAGTTTCTCTGCCTCGAATATCTTCATGTCTGCGTCCGGGGAATGGTACGCTTCATGTTCTCCCTTGATATCCGAAAGATCGTCCATTTCTTTACCGAGCATTTTTGCGACGAGTTGCACTCTCGGGAGATCCCTGATCTCATATTCACCTACCAGTTGGCCGTCTCGCAAAACCGTGATCTTATCGCAGACTTCATAGACCTGATCCAGAAAGTGGGTCACGAAAATGATACCGACACCCATTGCTTTCAAATCTCTCATCAATCCGAAAAGCTTTTCTACCTCTTGCTCATCCAACGAGGATGTCGGTTCGTCCAGAATAAGGACCTTGCATTCCATATCTATCGCGCGTGCGATCGCAACCATCTGCTGTACGGCGATAGAACAGTTTGCCAGCTGCTGTGTAGCCTTAGCGGGAATATCGAGTCTCTCCAAGAGAGTCTTCGCCCGATCATTCATTTCCTTCCAATTGGTGATCTTTCCGTTTCCACGGCCGATGAACATGTTCTCGGCAACGGAAAGGTTCGGACACAATGTGATCTCCTGATATACGGTACTGATACCTGCGTTCTGTGCATCCTGAGGGGAATGGATCTTTACTTCCTTTCCATCCAGACGGATGGTTCCCGCATCTTTGCTGTACACACCGGTTAATACCTTGATCAGTGTTGATTTTCCTGCGCCGTTTTCACCCATCAGCGCGTGGATCTCACCTGCGTTTAAGGAGAAGTCCACGTTCTGCAGTGCGCGAACACCTGGAAATGTTTTTTCGATGCCTCTCATTTCGAGCAATCTATACTCATCCACGGGTCATACCTCTTCTCTGTTTTTAAAAACGCGGTGCGGTCTTTCCTCACGGTCAAACCGCACCGCATTTCCGGGTAAATGGTTATGTATTAGATACCGTAGTTATCTACATCTGCCTGTGTGATTGTCTTAGCGTCGAAGCCCTTCTCATCCATGATGATCGTCTTCTCAGGTGTCTTACCTGCTTCGAGATCCTTGATGATCGCGTCGATGTAGCTAGCCTGGAACGGATTGCACTGTCCGTCATAGTTCCAGTTCTGCTTCAGGAGTTCTTCGAGAGCCCACTTGTTGCAGTCAAAGCCCATTACGATAACGTCTTTGCCGACACCGTGAGAGATACCTGCTGCGTCGAGAGCTGCTACAGCACCCTTAGCCATGTCGTCGTTCTCAGCATAGATTACGTTGAAAGATGTGCCGGAGTCGATAACGGACTGAACGATCTGCTGTGCTTTTTCTGCGTTCCACTCAGCTGTCTGCTGCTTTACGATGTTCCAGTTGCCTTCTGCTGCAACCTTCTTATCGAGAGCACCGGATCTGCCCTGCTGAGCAGCGGAACCCATAACACCCTGAATGTGGATTACGTTGTACTCGGAAAGTCCCTGCTCTGCGAGCCAGTTAACTGCTGTTTCACCTTCCTTATCCATGTCGGATACGATGGAAGCTTCATAGAGGCTCGGATCTGCGTCAATCGTTCTGTCGAAAAGGATAACCTTTACGCCTGCGTTCTTAGCATCCTGAAGAACTGTGTCCCAGCCTGCTGTGTCAGCTGCTGAGAGAAGGAGATAGTCAACTTCGTCCTGGATAAAGCCCTGAGCGTACTTGATCTGCTCATCGTTCTTAAGGCTGTAAGCGAAAGAAGCGTCATAACCGTTCTCTTTGCAGAACATCTTCTGAAGGTCAGCGTCATTTGCTGTACGATAACCGGACTCGTTCGGGTCATTGTTGATGATACCTACTTTAATAAGTTCACCGGATCCTCCCTCGTTACCGCCGGCTGCTTCAGTCTGCTTTTCGCCAGCTGCTGTTGTGTCTTTCTTATCGGACTTGGAGCAAGCCATCAGACCGAAAGCAACACATGCTGTCATAATAAGTGCTACAACTTTTTTCATTTTTCATCCTCCCTGGTAAAAACCATATTCGGGGTCTTCCCCCGTCATCTGAGTTCATTTTAGGATTCACCTGAAAAAAGACCATGCAGAAAAAACGGAAACGAAGTTGGATTTTTTCTCTCTTCATTTCCGTGTTTGATTTTTTTCCGATTTCGGTTTGGATTTTTCTCCTTTGCCGAAAAACCGCTAAAGATAAATTGATGTTTTCTGTGGAAAAAGCACTGTTATTCCGAACGATCCGCTTGTTCTTTTGGAAGTCGGATGATGACTCTCGTTCCTTTTTCCGGGATACTCTCGATATGCACACCGTATCCTTCCCCGTACGTCAGACGGATACGCTCATTGACGTTATACATACCATAGACAGCGCTCTGCTCCGTCGTTCTCTCTCGAAGTGCTTTTCGAACTTCACGAAGACGGTCTTCGGTCATACCTTTACCCGTATCTTCGACAACGATCGCGAACCAGTCCTTCTTCTCTTCACCCGTGACCGTGATCTTACCGCCGCCACGCTTGTTCTTGATACCGTGGTAAAGCGCGTTCTCAACGATCGGCTGCACGGAGAGCTTCGGGATCATGTAATCGTAGAACTCCTCCGGAACCGAGATCTCATACTCCATGATGTCCTGATAACGGATATGCTGGATCTCAAGATAAGATCTTACGTGCTGGAGCTCTTCACGGATCGTGACGTTCTCTTTACCTTTATTCAGGGAAAGGCGGAAAAAGTCCGAAAGGTTTCCGACCATGCTGACGACCTGCTTCTGGTTTCCCGCCTCGGCCGACCAGACGATCGCGTCCAATGTGTTATAGAGAAAGTGCGGATTGATCTGCGACTGCAGAAGATCGAACTCGGATTTTCGAAGCATCTTCTGCTCTTCTTTGACCTGCTCCTCGATCGGGCGCGTGATCCATTTCGGGCCGACGTAGGAAACGACGATCATGGCGATCAAGCCAAACGCGAGAAGACCCGCCGAGATCTCGACGATGTTCATGAAGAACGCGTTGTTCTCCGACTGCGCCGTCTGGATCTGCCGGTTCTCATAATAGATATACTCATTAATAGAGTCCTGGATCAAAAGCGTGACGATCTGAACGTCGTTTTCCCAGATGAGCTGATTCTCTTCGTAATTGTTCTCGTACTCGAGATTCTTCGTGATCTCCGAAAGATACGTCTCCAAGTTATTTAAATACTTCTCGATATACTGAAGACGCGTCTTGTTATCTTCCGTATTCGTGTAGCCCTTCAGTTCATCGACGACCTGGCGCGCTTTGGCAAGCTCTTCGTCGAGACCGGATTCTTCATAGGAAACGTTACCGACGATAACGAGATATGTCTGGTAGTCGATGTTATCTTTAAACTCCAAGCTGAACTCAGACGCGGCGACGACCGAGCTGATCATCTTATTGTTTCGCTGATTCGTGACCCACAGGTTATAAAAGGCATACGCGATGAATACCAGACTCGGCAGCAAAAGCACGATATAAGAGATACGTATCTGGGTCGCCAGATGCGATTTTCTTTTCTTCGCCTTAACCATTATTCTTCTGCCTCTCCGTGGCCTTTACTTCGAAACTGCGTCGGTGTCACACCCTGCGTCTTCTTAAACAGATACGAAAAATAGTGCGGATCCTTATAGCCGACCATGATGCCGATCTCGTTGCTCTTCTTCGATGTTCTTCGGAGAAGTTCTTTTGCCATATCCATACGGTAGTCCGTCAGGTACTTGATGAACGGCTGGCCGGTCTCCTGCTTAAAGATCGAGCTTAAGTGGTTCGGTGAGAAATTGACCTGCGCCGCAAGGGTATTGAGCGACAGCTCCTCATCCGAATAGTGCTCGGAAATATACGCGATGGCATCCTTCATGACATCGTGGTAGCGCGACAGCGAGTGATCCTCACGAAGATCAAGCGCGATGTGGATGATCTCCGAAAGATATTCCTGCGTGTTTTGATCCGACGCTAAGATCTCGCCCGCCGGGAACTTGACCTTCTCCTCCAGTTCGTCCTTCGAAAGGCCGAGTTCATTGACGGAGAAATCCGCGACACAGAAGTATACGTCCATCGCGATATACTGGCGGAGCATCGAGGAACGAAGCACCTGATCGCCGATGTTATTCAAATACTCCTGCAGGAAGAACGGAATTTCCGCCGCGTCGCCGGCACGAAGGAAACGCTTCATGATACGGCGGTCCATATGCTGCGGATTGATCTCACTTAAGATCTCGACGTTATTTTCCGGACGCAGGTCCTCTTTCGATCCGACGAGGAATCCGTTATCCGATGTCAGGTACGAATGCGCGAACGCACGGCTCGCCCAGTCAAATGACGTATGGATCTCGGTGACTCTTCCGACCGTCTGGCCGATCGCGCCGAAATAGCGGATATGCTTATACCCCGAGAAAAGCTCCTTCATGTTTTCGATCGCGCGGTCGATCTTCTTTTTGATATCGTTATCGTCATCGCCCTTGAAAAGCAACGCCGTACCTTCTACCGTGAAGTCAAAAAACAGCGCGCCGTTTTCGTCGGCGATCCTTCTTACTCCGTCCTCGACACGAAGTACGCTGTTGGAGTATTCGCCGATATCGTGTTTATCGGACCAGATCTTCAGGAGCACGACGTTATAACGAAGCGCGGTAATATCGATACTAAGCTTTTTCGACTCCGCGAAAAGCTCCGTGGTGTTTTTTCCGCCTTTGATCAGGGTATTAAAGAAATCACGTTTATCGAGTTCCGTTCTCTCACGCATTTCCTCTTCGTAACGCTTCGCCGCTTCTCTCTCCGCTTTCTTTTCACGGATCTTTTCGGAAAGCGCGTCGACCTCTTTCATGATCGACTCACCGTTCACCGGTTTTAAGAGGTAGCAGGATACGCCGATCTTAATGGCTTCTCTTGCGAACTGGAAATCTTCGTAGCCCGTTAAGATGATGATCTCGATCCACGGGAATTCGGACTTGATCATACGGCTCAAGGTAATACCGTCCATAAACGGCATCTTGATGTCCGTGATCACGATATCCGGCTTTAGTTTCTGGATCATGGAATAGGCAACCTCACCGTCGCCCGCTTCGCCGCAGAAGTCGTAACCGTGCCCGCTCCAGTCGATGTTATTCTTAATTCCCTCACGGACGACGAACTCGTCCTCGACAAGAAAAACCTTCAGCATACTACCTTCCCCATAAAACGAAGCAATAAAAAAATCGCCGATGGCCTCGGCGATTTCATTATCATGCATTTAGCATTATTCGTCAAACGAATTACTCGATGACCAGTTCTCTGATCTCGACCTTCTTTACTTTCCTTGCGGCAATGTACGCAAAGAGGAAGAAGCAGCCCAGAAGGATGATCACAGGGACAAGGACCGTATCTGCCTGATACTTCGAAATGAAGTTACTGATACCGACGCTTCGAAGGATCATACTCAATGCCTTGCTCGAGAAAAGACGGCTCAGGACGATTCCGATCGCCGATCCGATCACTGCGATGATCAGAAATCTCAGCGCGAACAGAAGTCGGAGTTTTCTCGATGTAAATCCGATTGCCTTATATATGCCGAGGTCTCTTCTTTCCTGCGTGAAGGACTTAGAACAGATCATGGAAACGACGACCAGAACGAAGATGATCGAGAACGCATAGATCGTGTATCTCATGGCATCGACCGCGGTCGTGATCGACTTGATGTCCGAGATCGCGGAGAAATCCGCATCCGCGACGATCTTCATCTCCGGATCGAGTTTCTCTTTCAGGGAGTTTCCCACCTTCTCGGCATCCTTCGAATCTCGAAGGCTCGCGCCGTACCAGACATAACCGCTCACACCGATCTTCTTGGCACCGGCATCCCCCATGGCCATCGTCATGCCCGTATCGTTCATGCTGCAGAAGATACCCGAGATGATGAACTCTTCCGAAAATTCTCTTCTCGAAACCTCGACCTTATCGCCGGTCTTAAGACCCATATCCTCCGCCAGGATGTCCGTGATGACCAGTTCGTTGTCATAGACAGGAGCTCTTCCGGATACCATATTGATCATTTCCGGATCTCTGTAGAACTGACAGTAGATCGTATCGCCGTTGAGCGTGACATACTCGTTTCTGAAGAAGATCGACTGATCGACATCGGCCTCTGCCTTTACGATGGATTCGATCTCATCCATCTCTTCCTCGGTAAAGTTTCGATCCTGCGGTCTGACCTGGACTTCACAGAGGATCGAACCCATCGCCTGGAGCGCGGACTTGGACTCCATGCAGCTGCCCATGAGATTTACCGTGAGCATGAAGAACATCAGAAGCGCCGTGATAAAGATCGCCACGAAATAGCGGCGTTTATTCGAACTGAACTGACGGTACGAAAGGCTCATGGCGAGGTTCTTTCCGGAAACAGGTGCCGTGAGGAAGCTCTCGAAATAGACATCCCTGCTCTCGCCGGTCAGTGCTTTTACCGGAGAAACCTTCGCGATCTTTCTCGTCGCAAGAAGAATGACCAGGACCGAAAGGATAAGGATCACCAGAAGCAGAACAAGGCTCGTTTGAAGATCGACGTCTTTCTTCGCGATGATCGCCGTGATCGGCTGGAAGATCCCGCCGAAAAGGGAGATCATGGGGATCGAGAGAATGGTGCCGATGATCGCGCCAACGATCTCCGCGAGAAGATACTGCAGTACGAAAAGCACTCGTATCCGGCCCTTTGTGAATCCCTCTGCTTTCAGGATACCAAGTTCCGTATAGCTCATTTCGATCGTCACGGTGATGTTGTGTGCCATGATGATCAGAACGACACCCGCAAGCACCATCGCGAATCCGATCATGATCGAGCATACGATCTCTGAAAAGAGATTGGTGTATCTCTTCATCTGCGTCATCGTCGCTGAAGCGTACGCGTAGTCCTGGATACATGTGTCGCGGTTGATGGTCCTTCCGAACTCGCCGTCACTTAACTCACAGTCCGCGTTCTTATAGATGTAAACGATGGTGACACGGCCCGCCAGATCCGGGTTGTCGACAACATCGACATCCGCGGCCAGTTTCTCAAAAGTTTCCGGCGCGACATACACGGTCTTCCATCCGACCATCGCGCATCCGTCGACCGGCTCGACGACGAAGCCCTCGATCTTAAGAGTATATTCACCGGATCTCGTCTCGAAGCGAAGATCGTCACCAACCTTGCAGCCATCGTTGGTGGCAATGCCCTGCACCAGATAGATGCCCTCAGGAGAGATCGGACGGACCTCATCGAGATAACCGGAAAAGTCATCCGTGAACTGCTTGGTGACGACTTCATTGAGAGGCACGATCAGCCAGCTCTGGTTATCTTCTTTATCCTTTACGAAATGTCTTCTCATGAGGACAGCATCCGAAGTCGCGACGTGATCGACGAGCGGATGGTCTTTTACCGACTGCAGGAGTTCATCTGTCAGGCGCTCGTTTGTGATGTTCATCATGAGGTTCGCCGCGTGCGCTTCCTCATACGCCTCATCGATGCTTTTCGCAACGTTCTTCTTTACGCTGTAGACCGTTGTCAGAAACATCGAAACGAGGATCATCAGGAGCACGATTCCAAGGAACGTGCCCTTCTTTCTTTTAATGTTGGCACGAAGTAAAGTAAGGATATCCATTTTCGTTCCCCCTTACCACTTCATGGAAGAAAGCCATGCGTTGACCTGTGTCTCGCGGCTCTTCTCTTCTTCCTTATCGTACGGCGGAAGTGTCATCTCGCCGATCACATTACCATCCTCTAAGTACAGAAGGCGGCTTGCGCGAAGCGCGGCACGAAGATCGTGTGTGACCATGAGGATGCTCTGTCCGTTTCTATTAAGATCCGTCATCAGATCGAGCACTTCTCTTGTAT
Organism: Clostridiales bacterium; assembly: GCA_017617525.1. Classification (GTDB taxonomy): domain Bacteria; phylum Bacillota; class Clostridia; order Saccharofermentanales; family Saccharofermentanaceae; genus Scatonaster. Next base: position 20,118 of record JAFZWA010000034.1, on the reverse strand, counting down.
TCTTTCTGTTAAGAGCACCCGTCGGTTCATCGGCAAACAGAAGTTTCGGCTCGTGGATGATCGCTCTTGCGATCGCGCAGCGTTGCTGCTCACCGCCACTGACCTGTGACGGAATATGTGTCTTTACATCGGTAATGCCCATCTGCTCGAGAAGCTTCTCGGCGCGTGCTTTTACCTCGGAAGCGCCCTTTTCGTTATTGAGGTATCCCGGTACCGCGACGTTTTCCAAAAGAGTGAGATTCGAGATCAGGTGCATCTGCTGGAAGATGAAACCGAAGTCGTGCGATCGCAGACTCGCGAGCTCCTTCTCCTTCATCTTTACAAGGTCCTTCCCTTCAAACATGACCTGACCGGATGTCGCCTTATCCATACCGGAAAGCGCGTATAAAAGTGTGGACTTACCGGAACCCGACGCGCCCATGACAACTGTAAAGTCTTTTTCCCTTATCTCAAGATCAACATGCTGCAGCACGTGGACCTGCCCGCCATTATGCGCGAAGCTCTTACAAAGATCGTGTGCGGTGAGAATGTTTGAACTCATGTGTTTTTCTCCTTTTTCCTTCTCATACGTTTTCGTTGTACCCATTTTCCGCGAAAACTTATTAAGAAGTCCTTAACCCCCATAGATCTTTATCCCGTCCTTCAGAATCTCTTTTGTCAGATCCAGATTACCTTCAAGCTGATTCACATCGAGAACATCTACTTTCTTATGTAGTGCAGTTCTAAGCTCCTCTACCAATCCGAAGAAACGCATTCCTTTTGTCTTCGTTGACAAAAGAAGATCCACATCGCTTGTTTCTTTCGCTTTATCCTTTGCGTAAGAACCAAACAGATAACAATAATCCACTTTATACTTTTCAAAGATAGGTGTGCACTTACGGCGAATATAATCAATGCTGACAATGCCGTGTTCTTCATCGATCGGGTTGAGCAAGGAAAGACGGTCGATAATGTACTTGTACTTTAAACTGTCTTCCTTCTTCTTTTCATTCTCATAGGATTTATAAGAGCGCAGGGACATTCCCAACAGTGTAGCAACCTGCTGTTGCGTAAGTTCCTTTTCTCTTCTTAATTCTTTTAATGCAGACATATTGCACCTCCAGTTTTAGTATGGTGCACGATTTGCACTTTGTCAAGATTTAAAGGTGCAGTAGTTGCACTTTTTCAACAATTGATAGTGCAATCTCAATTGAGGAAATTTGGAATCAAACAAGCGGCAGCAAAAGCTTTGCCAAAAGCCCGTCCGCCCGGTTCTCCAGCACGATATCCCCGTCCATCTGTGTCATCAGATACTTCACGATATAAAGCCCGAGACCCGAGCCCGGCTGAGATCCGTGGTTATGTCCTCGATAGAACTTATCGAAAATGAACGGCATATCCTCGTCCGGGATGCCCCGGCCGCTGTCCTTGATACAAATAGCGACATTACTCTCCGTTTTTTCAAGCGACACGGAGATCTTCGTCCCCGCGTACTTTCTGGAGTTCGTGATCAGATTCTCCACACACTGCAAAAGCCTGTCCGGATCTGCGCTGACATTCGTATTCACGCCTCCGGAAATAAACGAGATCTCTTTTCCGTCCGGATCTAAGTCCTTGACCGCGCCTTCTGTAAAAGCACCGATCTCGAACGTTTTCTTTTCGACCTTCAGTCGGTTCATATCTGAAAGTGAGTGCAAAAGAAGGTCATCCGTGACCTTACTTACCTCATCGCTTTTCTTCATGATCACCTGGAGGTACTGCGCGCGCTTTTCGGGCGAACTGTCCATGTTCGCCTCAAGGCCTTCCGCGTAGGCACGGATCGACGCGATCGGTGTCTTGATGTCGTGCGACAAAGTAGCAATAACGGTCTTATTATTCTCGATCGCTTCCTTTTCCGAAGCTCTCGCCTTATTCAGTTCCTTACGCATGCTGTCGAATGCCCAGGAGAATTCACCGACTTCGGATCCTCGATCATACGTTAAAGGAATATCCGTATTTCCGCGAGCGATCTCGCTTGTATACTTCGAGATCTTATTCAAAGGACGAAGCACGGTCACAAACACAAATACACCCGCGACCAGAAGTCCGAGGACGCAGATCCCACCGTTCAGAAGGATCCTCCAGTCTTTCTGCCCGCCTTCTTCCGACTGCCTCATGTCTTCGGATAAAGAAGACAGTTTCTCGGAAGCCTGATCGACATTTCCATCCTCGAGGAGCTTTTCGACCTCGTTGATCCCGACGAGGTTATCCTGCTTACTTTCTTCGGTCTTTCCGGCCGACGTCAGATAAAGCCCTGCCGTTAAAGCAATGACGAGAGCCAAAAGCACGGCAAATACGACAAGCACACGTTTACGCATCGCCCGGCACCTCCAGCATGTAGCCTACCTTGTATACGGTCTTGATGAATTTCGGATCCGCCGGATCTTCTTCGAGTTTTTCTCGAAGCCAACGGATATGCACGGTCAGTGTCGATGCTTCGGACGTCATAAACGCGCCCCACACGGACGTCAGGATCTTGTCCTTGGGCATCGCTTCATTTTTGTGCTCACAAAGATATGCCAGAAGATCGAATTCACGAAGAGAAAGCGAGACCGCCTCCCCGTTCTTCGTGACCGTTCTTGATGTGATGTTCACGACTACATCGCCAAATGATACGATCTTTTCTTCGTTCGAAAATCCATATGTACGACGAATCAGCGCCTGTACACGAACGAGCAGTTCCTTCATGGAATAAGGTTTCGGAAGATAGTCGTCTCCGCCGATCGAATACCCGGTTACGCGGTCGTCTTCACTCGTTCGGGCGCTCGCGAAGATCACAGGGACTGTAGAAACTTCCCGGAGCTGCTTGCAGATCTCGAATCCGTCGCTGTCCGGGAGGTTGATGTCCAGTAAAAGAAGATGGTAGGAGCCCTTCGAAAGAAGCTCGAAAGCTTCATCCGCGGTCGTCGCCGTCGTGACGTCATACCCGTATCCCGACAGCATGTCCGAGATAATGGTCAGAATATCCTTGTCATCGTCGATGATCAGAATCTTATACGCCATATCCTCTCCCCTAGTAGCCCCGATCCAAAGATCTTATTTCTTCTCGAAATAGTAAGCGTGCCAGTCGCCCTTCTGCTTTTCTTCGATAAGTTTCAGGCCCGCCGCCTCACAAGCCGAAAGCGCGATCTCTTTTTTGTGGTCGATGATTCCGCTCGTAATGAACCTGCCGCCCGGAAGAAGTTTTCCCGGTACCAAAGGTGCGATCCCGGCAATGATCTCTGCCACGATATTTGCGATGATCAGGCTGTAGCCTTCCTTTTTCGCATCTTTCAATTCACCTGTATAGCAGTCGACTTCTACGCCGTTTTCTTTGCAGTTATCGATCGCGACATCCACGGCCAGACGGTCGATATCGCAAGCCTCGACGGACTTCGCGCCGAGCTTGCTCGCGATGATGGACAGTATTCCCGAACCGCATCCGACGTCAAGGACCGTATCTTCGGTCGTCATGTACTTATCGATAAACTCCGCGCACATCGATGTTGTTTCGTGTGTACCTGTACCGAAAGCAGATCCCGGGTCGAGGTAAACGACTTTCTGATCCGCCGTTTCGGAAACGGATTCTTTTTCCCAGGACGGCGCGATCGTCACATGCTCGGAAACAGAGAATGCGTGGTAATCCTTCTTCCACTCGTTCTCCCAGTCTTCGTCTTTTACATACTTATGGGAAACCTTGCCGTCTCCGACCGGAAGGAACTCGCCAATTGCCGCGAGGCGTTCTTCCAGTAAAGTGATCGTTTCTTCGAGTGTCTTACTTCCCGTTGCGATATTTCCGTAGATCGTACCGACACCTTCGGGGTTTTCGTATTCTTCTTCCTTGGCGCCCAGACGGATGCCGTCATCAAACTCGGCAAAATACGCCTGGATCTTAACATCCTGACCCAAAGAGTCGACAAATCCGTCGTCCGCGTAGGCCAAAGAGTCCGGATCGTCAATGATCCTTTTTATCTCCAGCGGGTCACAGACCGCGATGCCGTCCGCGCCCAGCTGCGAAAGCATCTCGCAGATCGCGTCCGATGCTTCTTCTGTCGTAGTTATCTCAATTTCCACCCATTTCATAGTACATTCACGCTCACTATATTTTTATCCGTTCCTCATTCTACATCCTCGTCAAAACAGTTGCAAACCACAAGACTTTTTTCTAAAATTGTTTCGTAGATAATTAGAGGGGTCGTATCGAGCGTGAGAAATCGTATACGTAGATTAGGGGAAAACAACATTCTTAAAGTTATCGCAGTACTGATCGTGCTGCTCGTTATCCCTACCCTTCTCTTTATGCATTCCAAGTGGAACAACAAGCAGATGCAATCCCCCGCGCAATCGACCGATCCGTCGGTCACGATGGAGGATTTTGCCGCGTCTCCTTCCAATCAGGGCGACGTTTTAGGAAACGCCATTACTCCGGAACCGGAAACTGAAGCGACCACCACCGAGGCTGTTAATCCCATTGAGACCACAGAAGCTCCCGCGCAGAACCCTTCCGAGACCGAGCCCGAAGAAGTCGATAAGGTCGAATATGTCGATCTGATCGCCGTCGGCGACAATCTGTATCACTTAAGCATCACGAACGCCGGCAAGCAGCCCGACGGGACTTATAACTACGATTCCATCTACGAGAACGTCAAGAGCTTTATTTCCGAGTTTGACATCAAGGTCATCAACCAGGAGATCCCCCTGACGGACGACTCCTCGAAATGGCAGGGCTTCCCTGTTTTCGGTGGTCCGATCCAGGCCGTCGACGCCATTACCGACGCGGGCTTTAACGTCGTCACCCACGCGACCAACCACAGCATGGATCAGGGAAAAGATACCGCGCTAAAAGAACTCGAGTACTGGAAGACCAAAAAGGATGTCATTGTTTCCGGCATGTACACGAGCCAGGAAGATTACGACAATATCGATATCGGCGAGTATAAGGGCGTAAAGGTCGCTTTCCTGAACTATACCTATGGTCTTAACGGCTACTCCGTCCCGAAGGATGCTCCGTATCTCGTAAAGACGTTGAACATCGACCGTGTCACGGAAGATATCGCTAAGGCAAAAGAACTTGCCGACATCGTCATCGTCTTCCCGCACTGGGGCGAAGAGTACATCACAACTCCGAACGCCTACCAGAAGGATATGGCAAGGAGAATCGCCGAAGCCGGCGCGGACGCGATCATCGGCTGCCATCCGCATGTCATCCAGCCCCTCGAGATCTTAACGACCTCCGAAGGAAAAGAAGTTCCCTGCTTCTACTCCCTTGGTAACTTCATCTCGAATATGCCTCGTGGCGAAAGATGTGTCGAATGCATGGCGCACCTTCGCATCAAGAAGGACGGCGGCAACGTCTCGATCGATTACGTCGAAGCGATCCCGATGGTCAACTACTATACCCCGAACTTTACGGACTACACCGTCTACATGTTATCCGACTACAGCGACGAGATCGCCAAGACCCACAGAAATACCGACGTCACCCCCAGATACGTAGAAGCCTTCTTCAACAACGTCTTCACCACCCGCTACTACGAACTCGGTTCATCCGAAGATTGATCACTTCTTTTCCCTCCCTCACCATGTTAAAATGCAACTAGTGATCCTTATGATCACAAACAAGGAATAATGAGGTATTGGGTTATGAAAACAAATAAAGAAGGTGCAAAGGCCTTCCATCTTGTAAGATGGATCGCCGTAATCACCGTGATCGCCATGCTGCTTTCGGGATGTAAGTCCTCGGAGACAGAAAAGACTAAGAAAACCAAGAGAACGAAAAAGACAGAGACCAAGATAACGGAGACCGAGGAACCTTCGGAAAGCGAGACTCCTTCGCTGACGACGGAAACTACCGAAGAGACAACTACGGAAACGACCATTGATACATCTACGATCGAAGGCTATTTCAAGGCATATCCGGAACAGTTCCCTCAGATCGACAGTTCAACGGCCAGAAAACCGATCACTGCCGAGATCTACAGCTATTTCATGGGCGACGATCCGTCCAAGACTCCGCTTTGCTCCAAGACCCACGGCGCTTGGCTCAATCTCGCGGACAACGTCGCGGACCTTGTCTTCCTCGTTACTCCGACTGAAGAGGAAGAATCCCACTTCCGCGAAGTAAAGGTCAACATTGAGATGAAGCCTTACGGATACGACGGACTCGGATTCATGGTAAGTCCCCAATGCCCGGTAAAGAGCCTGACGCAGGAACAGATCCGCGGAATCTATGAATGTAAGATCACAAACTGGAATCAGGTCGGCGGCCCGGATGCCCCGATTCATCCGTATTTCAGAGATAGTCAGTCCGGAAGCCAGCGTCTCTTTGAAGACTTCCTTTGGCCGGATGGTGATGCTCCGGACTTTTCTTCCATGATGGACCACTTCTATTTCGAGGACGATATGGAGAGCATTACCGATGCCGTTGCCTGGGACGAGTATGCCATCGGTTATAACATCATCTCCTATCTCGACTGGGCCTTCGAATCCGGATACGTTGATCCTATCGCGATCGACGGTGTCGTTCCGACAAGAGATACTTTCATCGACGGAAGCTATCCTTACATCACGACCGCATATGTCGCGATCCGCGCTGACGAACCGGAAGACAGCCCGACAAGAATGCTCTACGACTGGATCGGTTCTGAAAAGAGCGTAGAGATCATCACTGCCAACAGCTCTCTGTCCGTAGACGTAGGTGAATCCGTGATCCTGAACTACGATTCGTAATTACTGAACAAATCCGATAACATAATGAAAATGGTGGCTCATTTCGAGTCACCATTTCCTTTTGTTCTACTACAACTAGGCACACAACAATTGTCAATCATCTAAACTTATAGGTTCGTAATTGTAGTTTGAATCTGGGATTTGATCGTTAATGTCTCTACCAATAAATCCCATTGGCTTCGAAGAACCATCTCCTTCTTTCAGTACAAGATCCATTGACTGCAGTCCCACATTCTCAGGATGTTTCGTATCTGTTTGAGTGTAGTACACATTCAACAAATACTTATTCCCTGATGCATCAAACAGATCACGATAAACTACAGAATCATCATAATAAATCAGTTTACCATTTTCATAATCTTTTGCTGCTGCTCCATCACTTCTCGTAGCTTTTTCAAAATCCAAATCCATTTCGTACAATGTTTCCAAGAATTCATACAAATCCGTTTTGAACGAAGATTCTTCATGAAAGACAGGTGCGAACATCGAGAATATAGCGTCTGAATTGTGTTGCTGCATATTTTCAGCAATTTTCTTTCCATAGTTTTCTTTAACATTAGATTTACAGGACACATTCAGCAGTATAACAACCGCGCACAAAGAACCAATTAAGTTTTTCACCCCTTGAAGTCTTCTCACAACAAGACACCTCCGATTTTACATATTATGGAATCACACGTTTTTCTTGCTACATTATATCATCGAATGAGCAACCCCTTTGATTATGCAGTTTCATAAATTCCTTTATGAACATCATCTCCCCAAAGAATATATACAGAGTATGTATGATCATCGAATATGACAGTTGAGGAATAAGAAAAACCTTTTCTTTGCTCAAAACAAGCTTCTTTGAACGCCCAATAAATATCTCTAGCGCTGAAAACGCCGCCTTCATAATACTTGGCTTGATTGAAGTCAATCTTTCCGATAACATAAAGATCTGCAGAATTAGGATTCCATCTATGGTAGTTGAATACAGTAATCCACCACTGCTTAGCATATGGGTGCCAACTTGAAACACATTCGTAGTACCCATTTTCTTTCGTGTACAAATCCAACTGCATATTCAAAGAATAGGGCGATGCAGCCCACCAGTCATCATCGATTGAATCAAGATCAAAAAGTTCCGATAATGCTTGCCATTCGACATTGGTGGGATCCTCGACAGTTAAATCCGCCAATTCTTTGGGGCGATAATAGAATCCAATTTCAGCTCCCGTACCCAAATTAAGATATGTTCCTCGCCAAGCCCAGAATACATATTCTTCTCCTTCATATGTAAACTTAGGAAGCTTTAGGACACGTATATTTCCACCTGTACCAACTCGGAAAGAAACATCATACAAATCACAATACCCAAACAATCTCTGCCATTGATCTTCACTGGAATGTGCTGCAATGTTTTTTTCATCGTTAAAGAAACCCAACGTTACGCAACCTACATACGACGCACAGTATTTAGCTTTACTTCCATTACCAACAAAAATATCAACAATTGTAGCCCACACATCTACGGCAAATCCTAGTGGATCAATACGGAATCCTGAAAACTCAGGAACCTGACTACCTGTAGTGTAATAGCACGTTTTACTTTCTGATGAAATTGTAGAAACGTGAGTCTCAGTGAGAGATTTCGGCATATTTCGTACTGAGCTGTCAGGATCGATTGGAAGTATGATTTGTTCCTTGCCGTTAATGTCAAAATAGAATCGAGCAGATTCAGCATACAAACCATCTCCGTCATCATCCGTAACTGTTGGATCTTGCCATGTTTGTAAAATGTGCTGACCTTTATATTCCGGCAAATCACCGTACAATTCCGAAAAGCGGCGATAAACAAGATTAAAACTCGAGAACATGTATTCATACCAGTCATCGTAGCCATCATGATTGCTGTCAGGATCATACGGATTGCTGGTAATGATCTTTCCGGTGTATGAACGTATTCCACGAATCTCATACACGTCCGGGATACCATCCTGATCAGAATCCTTCTCACGGCCATTCATAAAGTCATACCAATATCCGTACGGACCATGTTCAACCAGTTCATACCCGTCCGTATCAATCATTAAAAGATCAAGAGTGTCATCCAATTCACCCCAAAAACGAAGATGATTGAAATTAGACAGTTTATTCCATCCTCCAGGAGTACCGAGATTAATCGTGTATACACGAGCTCCTAAAGAATTGCAAATACTATAGCAATAGCTGTTATTATATGTTGGATGCGTATTTGTCGTTATCAATATCAACACCGGAATATTATCCGTTTTCTCGACTCCATCGTATATGTTTTTCATTCCCATGACTGCGTACGGAACACTAAAATCCATACTTGGATAGCTTTGTAACATAGCAGTATTCACCAATGTTTTGGCATATTGCTTGTTTTCTGTTAGTATGTCGAAATATGCGCAATTGTTATACACACATCCGATTCCAAACCTTTCTCCTGGGCGCATTCCCTGAATAAACTCTTCCATGATTCTTCGTGACTTAGCGCCAAACTCGCCAGATACTGCCTGATTCGCCTCAACCATGAAAATGTAGTCATATCTCTCTGTATCCGAATCTGGAACTGTATAGTAATCAATTGGATCGCTCCAGATTTGATTCCATTTCACCAAATCAATCATTACGTAAATGCTGAAGTGGTCCAGAATCATTGTTAATGTATTATTCTCAGTATCTACGGCTACATTTTCAACAACCTCAAAGACAAGGTTTTCCTCGTCAAACCAAAGAATCCCAAGATTATCCTCGTCCACGGATCCCAAACTGTTTTCATCATATTTGATCGTAACTGCAGCACTATCAAAATCAACTACAGAATCAAATTGTAACGGGGATCCAACACGTGCAACTACCTCAGTGCTAGGCATATTCACATTGTAAACATCTGAGACCGAAATAACAGAAGGCAAGTATCTTTCTGTAGACATAGTGATGGAAACACCGACTATTTCAGGGGATTCATCATTATCAACAATATAATCAGCAGTCTGCTCCCTTTGTTCTACATCTGGAGAAAGAGGATTAGTTCCCATCATGATTTCCTCATAATCGGAGATTCCATCATCATCTGTATCATCGTTTATCGGATCAGTGCCATATACGTTTATTTCTTCTCCGTCCAAGAGACGATCCTCATCCGTATCTGCCTTATAGAACAATGTGGCACCTGTCATCTCATTGTCGTTAGTAAGTCCATCAGAATCAAAATCTTCGTATCCGTCTATCACGCCGTTGTCATCAGAATCAGGATTCAATGGATCAGTTTGAAGGAAGAACACCTCTATACTATCAATAACATGATCCTCGTCTGTATCCTTCTTGTGGGAATTAGTACCTAATTCCTGTTCCAAATAGTCTGAAAGGTAATCCCCATCTGTGTCCGACTTAATGTCAATACCAAGCTTTTCAGCATTAACATCTGTGTAGGAAAGAAATACATACATTATCTCGAAGATGTTTCCATCTTTTGTTGTCGCTGTAATAACAAGTTTTGTAGGTCCCCAGAAGAACCCTATCTCGGAAGACGACCAATTCTCAGCAACCTCAATATTGCCGGTTTTATAGTTTTCCTCATGTACAGAAGAAATAGAATACGTAAGGGTTTCTACTTCTTGGCTGTTTGATAGTGTTCCTGATACTTCTTCAATCGAACTCATTATGTAGAAAAAATAGGGATTCTCTGATGGCACAAACTGGTCTGTATTCAAGCCTATCTCAATTTCACCTGACTGAGGTGTCGGAGTAGGCGTATCTGTAATAGTTGGAATCGGAGTTTCAGTGATGGAAGGATCGGTTGTAGGAGTAATCGGATCGATATTTTCTTGAAAAACGGTCACTGTCCCTCTCGCCAAAACCACAGTACCAAAATCCGTTACAACAAAAGCTTCTAGTGTGTAATCACCAATCATATCCGGAACAAATGAATATGAAAGACTATCTTGAATATCGACTGCATTGCCATTTACTCTGAAGAATACTTCATACGGAGATTCTCTCTGTTCAACCAATACGGAATATGTGATGGATTCACCCAATTCAACCTGATTGGATTCATATGAGATTTTGACAATTGGCAGTTCTGAAAAAAGTTGAATATCTTCTGTACTAGTACTGATGTTCAGAATAGACCCACTATAGTTAACACTATTTGCAACAATTCTACCGTTGATTGTTGTATCGTACGCGAAAATGTCTACACTTCCGTTGGGAGCATAAATAAGTCCATTCAGCGTGATCTGTGATCCATTAATCGTGATATTTCCGTTCCTGGAAAAGAGAACAACACGTCCGTCACCGGAAATAGAATCTACATTATACGTGATATCCCCATCAGCAATAATCACGCAATCTCCGGAAAACTTTGTACCTGAGATTGTTAGATTGTCATTTGTCATATAATATCCGTTAACAACTAATTGGTCTTGCGAGTTAAACAATGAGGGATCCACCTCTGTCATTCTTTCAGCCAAAGATGTGATGGCCAAAGAAAAATCAGGAGCATCTATCGAGGTTACCGCTTCAGTTCTGTTTTCAATGTTGATCTGGCTTCCATTAGCAATAATCCGACCAACCGATTTTACTTCTCCAAGAACATTCAGTTCCGAGCCTTGAAAATTGAAGTCTGTTCCGGTATATACATCTCCACACACTGTGCTCTTCCATCCTTGAAAAAGAAAATCATTTTTGCAGAACACAGCATATGGGAACAGAATGCCTTCACCTTCATATCCTTGTCCGTTTGTTTGAGTCAAAACATGGATCTCAGGAATCTCATCTGCAGCACCTTGAATAATCATACCAAAAGACGTCGAACAATCAGGATTAATGGAAGCATTATAAGTTTCATTTTGAACTACAATTTTGCTGTTCTCTCCCATTTCAGAAGAAATAGCAACAGCATTCCAAATGGATGAAATTGTGGAGGTGGAATCAAACAAAAACTCAATCTGCCAGTCATTTATAGCCGCTTCACCAACATTTTCTATAGAAACCTCTGCCTGTGAACAGTTTCCCCAAGCATTAACGATATTGTAAGTCACCTTAAGATTATTCTCAGTAACTGATAGATTCTCAGCAAGCGCATGTTTTACAGGATATCCAGAAATAAGGATAGCAATTGTAATCCAAACACAAAGAAGACTCATCTTGCGAGAATGACATGAAAAACCCATAACAAAAAAACCTCCGAATAGATAGTATCATCTACGAAGTCCTGTCCATGATGTCAAAACAAAAATGATAAATAGACAACCCAATAACGATTTAAGAATATCATGCTCACACTTATCAGTAAACGTTCGAGCAAAAACAACAAAAGAGTCTGTTTTGATTAAGAAAAAAATATGAAAAAGGGCCACCCCAACGGAGCAGCCCTCTTCTATCTGTATTATCGATCAAATCAGAATCACTTACATCCCAAACATATTCTTCACTCTCTTAAAGAATGAATCTCTCTTTTGGTAGTTCTTCTCAGTCAGCGTCGAATCAAACGCACGGATCTTCGCCTTCTGGTCTTCGGTCAGTTTTACCGGGACTTCAACAGAGAAACGAACGGTGTGATCGCCTCGAACGCCGGCACGGTTCTTCATCGGAATACCCTTGCCCTTTAAGGTCAAGGTATCGCCCGGCTGAGTTCCTTCCTTGACGTGAACCATCTGTTCGCCGTCGATCGTAACGACCTGAACATCAGCGCCGAGAGCCGCCTGCGAGAACGTGATCGGGATCTCGCAATATGTGTTGTTGCCCTGTCTTTGGATGATCGGGTGCGGTTTCACACGGAACTGGATATAAAGTGTACCGTAAGGTCCGCCACGAAGACCCGGCTCACCTTCGCCTGCGATCGGGAGCATATCGCCCGTATCGACACCGGCCGGGATATGAACCTTGAGTTCCTTCTTCGTAACCGCACGTCCACGTCCACGGCAGTTCGGACACGGGTTCTTAATGACCGTTCCTCTACCATTACAAGCCGGACAGTCACGCGTGACCATCGTCATGCCGAAAAGCGTCTGTGTCTGCTGCTGGATGCGTCCGCTACCCTTACAGGTCGGGCACGTTTCAGGAGTCGTTCCCGCCGCGGCGCCCGTTCCCTTACATACGGAACATGTGTCTTCCTTATTGATCGTGATGGTCTTATCGACACCGAAAGCCGCTTCCATGAACTCGAGCGACATATTGTACTTGAGGTCGGCACCACGAACAGGTCCGTTGTTTCTTCTTCCGCCGCCGCCAAAAGCACCGCCGAAGAACGATCCGAAGATATCTCCGAGATCGACTGCCGAACCGGAGAATCCGGAGAATCCCTGTCCGTCGACACCGGCATGACCGAACTGATCGTATGCCCTTCTCTTTTCCGCGTCGGAAAGCACCGCATAAGCTTCGTTACATTCCTTGAACTTCGCTTCCGCGTCCTTGTCTCCCGGGTGCAAGTCCGGGTGGTACTGCTTGGCCATCTTTCGGTAAGCCTTCTTGAGTTCCTCGTCAGACACGCCCTTGTTGACGCCAAGGACCTCATAGTAATCACGCTTTTGTTCAGCCAAAGCCTTCTTCCTCCTTTATCGGCATAAGGCTGTGCGCGAAGATCCGTGCACAGCCCTGCCTCTTATCTGTTAGTTAATTCGACCGCAAAGATCAGAAATCTCCGCCTGCGCTCTTGAAGCCTTCGCCGCCTTCAGCGCCTGCATCCGGAGCTGCACCGGCAGCACCGTTAAAGCCTGTGAAATCCTGCGGATTCGGCTGACCGCCTTCCGGCTGTACCTGTGCGTAGATCTTCTCTGCAACCTTGCTGAATGCGTTTGTAACGTTATCCGTTTCGGCCTTCATGTTCTCTGTGTTGTTTTCTTCGATAGCCTTCTTCAGACGATCGAGCGGCTCCTGGATGGATGCCTTATCAGAAGCTTCCATCTTATCTTCAAGATCCTTCAGGGTCTTCTCTGTCTGGTAAACACAGGACTCTGCCTTGTTCTTTACTTCGACTTCTTCCTTACGGGCCTTATCCTCAGCCGCGTGCATCTCAGCTTCCTTGATCGCCTTGTTGATATCTTCCTCACTCATGTTGGAAGAAGCAGTGATCGTGATGTGCTGCTCACGGTTCGTGCCGAGGTCCTTCGCGCTTACGTTAACGATACCGTTGGCATCGATATCGAATGTAACTTCGATCTTCGGAACACCACGCGGTGCCGGAGCGATACCATCGAGAATGAAGTTACCGAGCTCCTTGTTGTATCTTGCGATCTCACGCTCACCCTGGAATACGTGAACGTCTACCTGAGACTGGTTGTCAGCAGCTGTGGAGTATACCTGGCTCTTCTTTGTCGGGATCGTTGTGTTTCTCTCGATCATCTTTGTAAATACGCCGCCTTCTGTCTCGATACCGAGGGAAAGAGGAGTAACGTCGAGAAGCAGAAGTCCCTTAACGTCACCGGTAAGAACTGCAGCCTGGATAGCCGCACCGATCGCAACGCACTCGTCCGGGTTGATGCCCTTGAACGGATCCTTGCCGAAGTGATTCTTAACGGCTTCCTGAACAGCCGGGATACGTGTGGAACCACCGACCAGAAGGATCTTCTGGATGTCGTTCGGTGTCATGTCTGCGTCAGCCATTGCACGGCGAACCGGCTCCATGGTTGCTTCAACGAGGTCACGAGTAAGCTCATCGAACTTCGCACGAGTCAGTGTGATGTCGAGGTGCTTCGGGCCTGTAGCGTCTGCTGTGATGTACGGCAGGTTGATGTTGGAAGTAGTCACACCGGAAAGCTCGATCTTTGCCTTCTCAGCTGCTTCCTTCAGTCTCTGCATCGCCATCTTATCGTTGGTAAGATCTACGCCCTGCTCCTTCTTAAATGTATCTACGAGGTAATCTACGATCTTCTTATCGAAGTCGTCACCGCCGAGACGGTTGTTACCGGCTGTCGCCAGAACTTCGAATACACCGTCGCCGATCTCGAGGATGGATACATCGAATGTACCGCCGCCGAGGTCGAATACGAGGATCTTCTGATCGGATTCCTTATCAAGACCGTAAGCAAGGGATGCTGCTGTCGGCTCGTTGATGATACGGAGAACTTCAAGACCTGCGATCTTACCTGCGTCCTTCGTTGCCTGACGCTGTGCGTCGGAGAAGTAAGCCGGAACCGTGATGACCGCCTGTGTGACTGTCTGTCCGAGATAAGCCTCTGCATCGCTCTTCAGCTTAGAAAGGATCATCGCGGAGATCTCTTGCGGAGAGTACTGCTTGTCGTCGATCGATACCTTGTAGCTCGAGCCCATCTCACGCTTGATGGACTGAACGGTTCTCTCCGGGTTGGTAACTGCCTGACGCTTTGCTACCTGACCGATGAGACGCTCGCCGTTTTTGGAAAATGCGACAACGGACGGAGTTGTACGGTTACCTTCCGGATTCGGGATAACGACCGGCTCGGTTCCTTCCATAACCGCTACGCATGAGTTTGTTGTACCTAAGTCAATACCAATTACTTTTGCCATATTCTTTTTCCTCCTTCATCGGGAAAAGCACTCGTGCCCGTTCCCGTTTGTGTTTCTTTTTTCGGAGATCTAGAACCTTAAGGAATGACAGCCCTTAAGATCTCTTCTCCATGATGTGATCGACCAGACCGTACTTCAGAGCTTCCTCTGCTGTCATCCAGTTGTCACGCTCGACATCCTTCTCGATCGTCTCGAGGGATTGTCCGGAAGCGTCTGCCAGGATCTTGTTGAGCTTCTGCTTGGTTCTCTTGATGTGATCGGCTGCGATCAGGATATCTGTCGCCTGACCCTGTGCACCGCCTAAAGGCTGGTGGATCATGACTTCCGCGTTCGGCAGGATGAATCTCTTGCCCTTTGTACCTGCTGTCAGAAGTACAGCACCCATGGAAGCAGCCATACCCATGCAGATCGTCTGCACGTCCGGCTTAATGTGCTGCATGGTGTCGTAGATCATCATGCCGTCTGTTACGGATCCTCCCGGGCTGTTGATATAGAACTGGATATCCTTGTCCGGATCCTCTGCCTCAAGGAACAGAAGCTGTGCAGTGATCAGGCTTGCTGTAACTGCGTTTACTTCTTCGGAAAGGATTACGATTCTTTCCTTCAGAAGGCGGGAGAAGATATCGTAAGCACGCTCGCCACGATTCGTCGACTCAATAACGGTTGGGACCAGACTCATTCTCTCAAAGTTTTCCATAGTGTGTACTCCTTTATATTTTTGTTTTCGATTTTTCTATTTAAGTTCGAACTCTACTTAGTTCGCGACCTTAACGACTGTGTGTCGGATGACCTTGCCCTTACAGGTATAACCCTTCTGGAATACCTGCGCGATCTCCTGCTCGCCCAGGGAGTCATCTTCGATATGCATAACGGCTTCGTGAAGATTCGGATCGAATGTCTCTCCTTCTTTACCCTCGATCTCCTCGACACCGAGTTTGCTCAGAACGTTTCCTGCCTGCTTTCCGATAAGCTTGATGCCCTCGGCTACCTTCTCCACGGAAGTCTCATCCATATTCTCGGAAGAAGCGACGGCTCTTTCGATATCGTCTACGAGCGGGAGCCATTCCTTAACGACCTCGGCAACGGAATCCAGATACAGCGCTTCCTTTTCCTTCTGTGTACGTCTTCTGAAGTTGTCGTACTCCGCCAGAAGTCTCATGTAACGGTCCTTCAGTTCCGCAAGTTCTGCCGCAGTTGCGTCTTCAGCATCCTCAGTCGCCTCTAAGACCTCTTCGCCGTCCGCATCTGCGTCCTCAGCCGAAGCCTCCTCAGCTTCTTCCGGCACCTCCGCCTCTACCGCAACATCACCGTCGAGCATCACTTCCTCTTCGCCCTCGGTATTCAGTTCGATCGGCTCTTCGTTTTCGTTGTGTTTCTTCATTTCTTTTCCTTCTTTCAGTCTTTATCGTCATCAGCCTCATCGCCTGCCCCGCATTTCGGAGCCGCAACGCTACGGCTGTTTTAATTTCTCATCGATCATCATTCGCACGAAATTGATCTGCGAAATGACCTTGCTGTATTCCATTCTCTTCGGACCGATGACTCCGATGTTTCCGGCGACCTTGCCGCCCACATTGTACGTCGTCGTGATGAAGCTGCATTCATCCAATCCCTCGAGCGTGATCTCCTGGCCGATACGGATCATGTACTCTTTCTTCTCGTCCTGCTTGGTGACCTCATCGACATATCCCGCGACGAGTCCGTCATGCGAAAGCGTATCGAAAAGCCCCTGTGCGCGTTTCGTGTCCGAGAACTCCGGAAGAGACAGCATCCTGTGCTTGCCCTGCATATAGACATCGAGATTGTCCGCCTGCTTGATCGCCGTATACGCCTCGTAAAGCACCTGGTTCAAAAGTGCGTCGGGAAGTTCGACCTTCTGGTTTCCCTTTGCGGCTGTCGCCACCGTGATCAAGGAGATCTCCGAAAGCGGCATTCCCGAAAGTCCCTGCTCGACCGCGTTTCCGATCTGAGCGACCTGCTCCTGGGTAAGGAAGTCAGGGATTCGAACCATTCTGTTCTTAACGACACCTGCCGAAAGAACAACGACCACGAGAACCTTACCCGGTTCGATCATGAGCATCTTCAGCTGTGTCAGATAGCTGCTCGTAAGCTTCGGCGTCACTGCCAGAGAGATGTAACCCGTCTGATCCGCAAGCGCCGAGGAAGCAGCTTTCAGAAGGCTCGCGATCTCGTCAAAGCTCACAGAAAGTTTTTCCTTGATCTCTTTTCCTTCCTCGTCCGAAAGCTTATCGACCTTCATGAGAGAGTCGACATACTCTCTGTAGCCCTTATCCGAAGGGATTCTTCCCGCGGATGTGTGCGGCTTTTCAAGGTAGCCCATCTGCTCGAGCTCGGCCATATCGTTACGAAGTGTTGCGGAGCTGACCATGAAATCATGACGATCGATCAAAGCCTTCGAGCCCACCGGCTCACAGTTGGCGACATAATCGTCAACGATAGCCTGAAGAACTTCCTTTTTTCGATTGTCCAAAGCCATTTCCGCACCTCCTTCGATCCTGTCAAAGTACGGTTTAGCACTCTATCTTCTCGAGTGCTAAACCTACTATAATTCTAAAGTCAAAGAATGTCAAGACAAAAGCAAAGAAAGTTTTTCACTTCTTTTTATGTATAATTGGGATATGAGAAACGAAAGCTTGATCGACACCACTATTTCCTATATAAAAGCACTTTTCGAGGGCAGCTCGGATGGCCACGACGCTGACCATTCCCTCCGCGTCTATAAGAATGCCCTCACGATCGCGTCGAACTATCCGGAAGTCGACATGGATCTTATTTCCCTGTCCTCTCTTCTTCACGATGTCGATGACCATAAACTCTTTCAGACAGAAAATAACAGTAATGCCAGGACCTTCCTAAAAGAACATAACGTCCCGACAGATACGATCGAAGAGATCGTAAAGATCATCAACTCAGTATCTTTCAGTAAGAATAAAGGCAAGACTCCGGAGACCTTAGAAGGCAAGATCGTCCAGGACGCAGACCGTCTCGACGCCATGGGCGCCATCGGCATCGCCCGTACCTTCGCCTACGGCGGCAAAAAAGGACGGAGCCTTGACGACTCCGTCCAGCATTTCCATGAAAAGCTCCTTCTCCTCCGCGACACCCTCAACACTGACGAAGCCAGAGACCTGGCTGAACAACGTCATGAGTTTATGGTGAAGTTTTTGGAGAAGCTTGATAGTGAACTGTAATCACTAATATTCATTCTTTACTATGAATTGCAGTACCTCCCCGATACTCTAGAAATTCTCGAAGTCAGGGATAAGATCAACTCTGAGTATTTGTATTCATCGGATTTACCGAACTCGGATTTGAAGGCACCACCGGTTCAGCGCCCATGGAATTGAATGCTGCTGTATTCATCTGCTGTACTGGTTGTTGAACTTGTGTAGTTGGTGTAGTGCTAACGTTAGTACCATTTTGCTGGCAGATCGTATATGTATTCAGCGAGATTTGATAGAGGTAGGTATTTTGTTCGCGAAGTTGTTTATTCTCCTCCTGCAATAGTTTAACAATTTCACTGGTTTTATAATACCAGCACACGAGTTCACGTACTAACAGCCAAAATAGGAATAAAGCAAGCGCCGCCGCAAAATAGTACATCGCTTTTTCGTAATCACTACTTTCCAGAACCATTTTATAACCCATTATTCTTTTCTCCTTAATTATTCAATTACTTATTCGAAACTAGATCTCGTTATTCTGTAGGTCTGATACTTTTCAGGATCGCCTGGAATTCATCGTCATAGAGATAGCGCGTATTATCAGAGACCAGACAAGTTAATACTACCCAGTTATTGTCCTTTTCCGAGGGATACATCACGTATTTAATGGAACAAGGGAGTCCATTCATGGTTACCCCAAGTTTTTTCTTACTGATCGCGGGTTAAACTATTGTTCGAATCGATAACTCTGACAGATAATAGTTTCGCGGAGATATCCTCCAACATCACTGGAGTCACAGCTGTAGAGAAACATCTCAAATGCCCCAAAATACCGATTGCTACACTTCAAATTATATAAATATAATGTTGTAAACGCAACACGCGCGAACGTTTGTTTGCGCAATGTAAAACCTCTCAGAAATGATGCTACCTGCATAAGGAAATGTTCACTTTCGATTCACCTACTTTTCTTGTGTTTACCATAATGTACAACAATTCATGTCCAATTATTCGCCCAACAAATCTGTTCAACGCCACATTAATTGTAAATTTAAACTGGATTTTTTCTTTGTTTTTAGTCTTACAAACTGAGGGTTTAGTTTTACAAATCCAGTAGTTTGTAGATAATGTTCCTTGGCTGTCTGACCAGAAAGGAGCAGACAATGAGCAAACATTTAAGCTTGACTGACCGAGCAATCATCGAAAAATACTTGGCCCAGGATATGTCATTTGCCTTTATTGCAAGAAGATTGGACCGCTCTCCTACTACTATTTCCATGGAGATCCGTAATCACCGCTGTTTTGTTAATGGTTACCAGTACACGTCAAACGACTGTATTAACTATCGCTCTTGTTTGAGAAGGAATCTGTGCGATCAGGAAACGATTTACAGCTGTACTCATCGTTGTAAGAGGTGTACGGAATTCGATTGCAGGACAATGTGTCCCTCTTATGTGTCCATGCATTGTTCTCTTTTAGACAAGCCTCCTTATGTGTGTACCTGCTGTCCCGAAGAGAAGACCTGCAAACGCAGCCATGCCTATTACACGGCTCACAGAGCACATGCCGAGTGCGTCAAGGAACGAAGTATCTCCCGGAAAGGCATTCGTACAAGTCCGGAGCGCCTGCTCGAGATAAACGATCTGCTTGCACCGCTTGTTGCCAAAGGACAATCGATCAACCACATCTTTGCCACTCATGGCAC
>JAFZWA010000033.1 GCA_017617525.1 Clostridiales bacterium | reverse complement strand
CTGCATTCGTCGCGTATTCCACCCCCGGACAGTTCGTTTCAAAACCTTCCGGAAGCACATATGCCGCCACATAACCGTGCAGATTAAAGCGCATCTGCTGTTCCTGAGAAACGAACGGGAAATCCCATCCAATCAGTTTCGCCCCCGGATCGGCAGCCAGAAGGCCGCTCGTCTTTCCCCAATTCTGCATATGCGTAATAACATCTTCCTCAGGGTTCGGAGAGATCATCACATATCTCGCCATGCGGAACGCGGGGAGCTTGCGCTTCGTCACTTCTGAATAGATATTCTCCTTCGCGGACAGATCTTCTCTTACGAGCTCATCCATCTTGCATGAGAAGATATCACACATCTCAACAAGGCGGTCAAGTTCCGGCACGACCTCGTCTGTCTCCCAACGCGAGACCGTCTGCCTTGTCACCTTCATAAGGTCAGCAAACTGCTCCTGCGTCATCGTCTTCTGTTTCCGTAGATAACTGATATTCGTTCCTAAACTCATGGTCTTACCTCTGATCAAGTTATATTCCATCGGCCATCCGGTAAGACCATTATTCCACAAGTTGCGTGTCAGTTCCACCAACTAAGACGTGCTTTTTCTTTATTCTCTGCAACACGTCATGTTGCATATCATGTACAACGCTTCTTGATCGTTGATCATAAGAAGATCCGTCCGGCATGATTTCAAATCTGTCACTTTTTCTCAATTAGTTTTGCCTATAATCTATAGCAGATCAATCGGGGAAGAGGGTAATATCATGTTCAGATCTCAAAGAGTAAGAAGTGCTTTTGTAGCGGGAGTGTTAGTAGTATCTATGTTGGCCGGGACCGGCTGCCAAAAGAGTACTGACTCAAAAGAAACCACCAAATCCCGATCCGAGTCTTTGGAGCAAGTCGACACTTCTTTGGAATCAGGATCCTCGGAAAAACAGGAATCTTCTTCCGAAAAACCAGAATCAACAGATCTGACATCGAACGAATCCTATGGCGACGAAGAATTCAAACAAGAAGCTCTGAAACTGGCACAGGAACTGGGCGTAAAGGAAGATGAACTTCACGGTCAGTACGGACTTTTCATAAAGTATATTGACTGCATTGATCAGAACACGGAAATAGGTACATTGAAAGATTATGTACTTCACCTTTTCCCTGTCGTTGCCGATCACCTAAAGCCGGAAGATGAATCCTACTTTTTCCAGAATCTTTCTGAGCTGAGAGCAGAGATCGGTGAGACGCAGACGCCTTCTGCCGCAGAATTTTATCCCGGCAGTAACCTTGTCCTGATAAACGGAAATGGCGAAAATGGGGAGTCCGGCGCAAGTTATAGCATAATGTATCACGAGCTGATGCACTTCATCGATTTCTCGATCGGCGGCGACTACCGTTCGAACGTGTACTATACAGGCACCCGCTTTGCACACGGGGAAGAACTTACGGATAAGGAATGGGAAAACTGCATATCAGTAGAAACAGATTTCATCACAGAAGGCGGTGCCGACTACTATGCGGGGAAATACTATCGGAAGACCACAGAAGGCTACAACACTCCGGCCAGTTTTCTTTCCGGGATCGAATGGATCTACGGAGAAGAAACCGCAGACCGTCTGTTTTTCAGTTCTGACTCGACGATGGAGTTTATCCTTCTGCTAGAGGATGCCGGAATCTCGGATCAGAAGATCGTCGATATCCTCAGAACCTGTAATTTTGAAACGTATGGTTCGAACCAGTTGCCGGAGATCCCGGTCCGCATGGAAGATGTACTGGTCGATCTTTATGAAAGCAAGAAGGGTTCCGGGTGGAAGGAAGATAAGGTCTTCATGCAGATCTTAAACGAGATCCATGCCTGGACGATCGAGGATTATCCGTTTGCACGCGAAGAACTGAAAACTCTTCTCCTCGATTACCCTGCCATGGAAAAAATGTCGCAAAACGTGTTGAGCCAGATCGATCAGCGCACTTCGCAGGAACTGATCCGTTTTTTCAAACTGATCCTTCTCGATGGAAAACCATATCTGGCAGCGGATCTGTTTACTTCATATGAGTTTGACAGAAACGAAGCGATCTCCCTCATTGTCGAGTATGACTTTGATCAGGAGAAAGTCATCTCGTATGAGTACTATGTTCCGGACTATCCGAAGTGGATCATTTGATGCGTTGGCCGACAGGCGCGAATTAAGTGGGACAAATCCGATCCCGATTTCGTCTGATAAATAGAACATGTTTCAGATTTATCACGGAAAGAGTTTCAGAAGACTTTTCCGTCGAGCATTAAGGACGAGAGGGATACGGTATGAAAAAGATGATCGCTGCTTGTTTGGCTTTGATGATGGCGCTTTCGATGGCGGCATGTAAGGCATCAGACAAAAAGAAAACAGACGCTGTTACGGAAACCACAACCGAAACTGACAGTACTTTCCCGGACGAATTGCTTGATACTAAAGACCTGGCATTTACGGCATCCTGCGAAAACGGCGGACCATTTGCTTGGGGAACTGATTATTGGACAAGGATCAGTTATTACGTTTATTACAACGGGATCATTGAGATAAAGACCAGTTATACATTAAGCGGTGAATCAGATGTAGAAAAAGAGATCAGTTATATAGATCTCAAGAGGATCAGAACTCTGGCTGATGATTTCAGAAAAAACAGATCCCAGTATGATCTGGATTATTCCAATTGTTATGACATGGACAGTTGGAGCTTTGCTACTTACGATGTCAATGGCAGCAGAACATCAGTCTATGGCGGATACACCGTTGGAATTACAGAGCTCGTCGGCATACAAAATACTCTTGCCTATTACGAGGATAAGGAGACGACGTCTGACCGAGCATACGATCTGTTCGAAGGTAAGTATGTGTGTCCTGATGACAATCAGCAGTATGTATCGCTTTATAAGACAGATGGTCAGGTTTATCTTGAAGTCAAACCTGCGGGACAGCCAAATGCTGTCGTCTATGAAATAAGTGACATAGAACTGAATGATGGGAGAAATGTCATATTTAGTTACGTTCAAGATAACATGTGGCACTATATTTCTTATAGTTATTCGGCAGACAAAACCATGATCCAGGACTTGGATACTTCTGTAGTTTACAACAAGCAGGCGGGAGATCCTGAAGGCGAATCATGATGTTGATCCCGGCTCTTCTTGCCGATTCAGCCCGATGCTTACTTTGCCTCACTGACATACTTGTCTACGCGGTCATTAATGAAGCGGATCACTTCATCTATTGACTTATCGCCCGCATAGAACGCTTCCAGTTCTTCATTGATGATGTTTTTGATTTCCTGATCATCCATGTAGTACACAGAGAGCGTCGAGAGCATATCATAAAATTCCTGCTGCATAGTATCTGTGGCTTCTTTGTAGCCCATGGTCGTAAGCTGGTTCTTATCAAAAAGTCCGTATGTCATCTCATGAACGTAGATCTCGTTATAGTAATCCGAAATCAGAGAAATCTCCTTTTTCATGACATCCTTATTTGTGCAGATCGAGCTGACTGACAGTTCCTCTCCGGAGATGAACTTGCCGCCGAGCATATAATTGATGAACTTTATACATCCTTCCTGCTGATCGGATTTTGCTGTCACGGAGATACTTTCCTGTGCTTTAAATCTCGGTCCCTGTTCCGTTACCGACGGTGTTCCGATTATTGAGCACGCACTCTGTTCGAAGGAACAGTTGAGGACATAGTCGATAAAGCTATTCATGTGCACATATCTTCCATCCGGTCTCGGACGCAATTCCTCTTCAGAAAACATTACATTTACATTCGGATCTTCCCTGTTTTCCATGAAGTTCGCTTTTGCATATTCCGCCGCTTTTCGGAATTGCTCGGAGTCAAAATTCACTTTCTCACCTTCAACGGAAGACTTAATATCGATACAGGACATCAGGAAAACATCCCGATAATTGTAATCTGATTCAGGATAGTCATAAGGCTGTACGCCAGACAAAGTATTCTTAACATAATCATCGTATTCTTCGAACGTCATGCCGACCTTGTCTTTTCCGACATCGTCTTCCTTCACGATCAGTCCTTCGACCTCGAGTGTTACCGGGATGAAGTACAGTTTTCCATCGACTTTACTGGCCTCGAGAATATTCTCGAAAAGCTCTTGTTTTACACTTTCGTCAAGAGAAGTACTCAGGTCCAGCAGAGTCTTGTCATTCATGGCTTCCTTCTTATCCATGTTTACAACGATATCCGGACAGTCTGAACTCTCGAGTTCTCTTACCAGAGTATAGGCGCGTTCGATCTGGGGATCCAGGATCGGAAATCCTCTTCCGGCCTTGATGCCCTCGTTATATTTACTCCAGATTCGGATAAGATATTCGGGATCTGTCTCGTTGAAAGAAACGATCGCCGAAGACAGATAGTCTGAAAATGTACCGTCCAGAGGCGCACTGATCTCGATGATCTTCTTTCCTGCGTGCGGGTTAGTCTGCGCTTTTGTTAATATCAGGATCGTACAGTTATCCGACAACATGTCCGCTGTCGGAAATCCTTCGTCTCCATGAAAAGACAAAACGATCTTTTCTTCTGAGAAATGAATCACGCTGATATCATAATTCTTGTCGGGATTAAAGTCATAAAAGTACGGGGAATACCACGTATTGTCCAGCACTTTTTCCTCGGAATTCGTTTCCACATTATACTTGAAAATATTACCTAGCGTGTCTACGCGAAGAAGGTCGCCCTGTCCCGTGCACTGATAATCGGTAAGGTTGTCTTGATTGTCGCCTCCGATGACCCATTGAGTCTTGCTTGTGAATTGTCCGGAAGACAGGTCCATCTCACAGGTGTATTTTTCACCTGTCAGCATTTCCAGATTTGCGTATGCCTTTTTCGTTTTCTCGTTATAAGAAAAAGCATCGAAGCTGCCGATCCCCGGCAATGTCGTCATGTCCATCTCGCAGAACAGGTCCATACCCTCATAGAAATACAGAAGTGTGTCCCCTGTATTTATGTTCATACTCTGAACAGCGATATAGTTTCCGACACGGGTAGCCGATGTAATTAAATTGATCATCTGTCCGCTTTTGTCCTGCACAGGGGTCATATCGGAAGATTCACCCGTTTGCAGGTCTACATTGACAAAGTAGGTCTCGAATCCTCCATTGAATACACCCACGATGGCGATCGCCTTTTTTCCGTCTTCGTTGGGGATCAGACAATAGATTTCCTGTATTCGGATATCTTCGCCGGGAACTGTTATCTCAAGTGCTTTTTCCTTAGTCCCGTCTTCGCCATATACATCCAGTTTTGCTATTTCATCGGAGGTCTCAAGATCGTATGTCGCATATGTACTGTATATCTTCCTGTCGATATATTCCGGCGATGAGCTGAGCATCAGCATGTCCTTTTCCGACTTTTCCATCGAAAGTTTGAAACGGACGGAATCGTACCAGGGATCATCTTTTCCCACCGGGATGCTGTTCTTCTTTTTGGCTGATTTTTTACAGGAGGACAACATGCCTGAAGCAAGCAAAAGACTGAGTGCGATAGAAACGACGCGTGCTGTTTTTCTCATATGCCACCTCATATGTAACATTCATCGCGCATCTTTCTGACTATAGAATCACAACTACACCTAAACCCCAATTTGCCAATTTCATTTTATCAATTCTCCGATACGAGAAAATGACTCCCCTGTCATCTTGATAAATGATTCCGATAAAGAATGTCGTTGGTCAGTCACATGTATTGAAACTGGTATAATATTTGCATAGAGCCGGAATCCTTTGTATACCACAAGACTACTTGTCGCGGTGCTTTTCGACATCTACAATAAAAGAAAATACGTAAGAAACGAGGTGGCGCGATATGCATTTCCCTGAGAGAACGATCACATTGAAAGATGGGCGGACCTGCGTGCTGCGCCCGAACGGACCGGATCTTGCGGACCAGATGCTCGAGTATCTGAAGAAGACCTCCGGTGAGACCGAGTTTCTCATTCGTAACGAGGATGAAGTCAACGACACTCTCGAGGACATAGCGGCGTTCCTCGGAAGAGGCCTTGAGAATCCATACAACATCGCGATGGCCGCCGTCGTAGACGGAAAACTCGCAGGTGTCGCAAGAGTTTTCGGCATCGGAGCTCAGAGAAAGCTCCGCCACCGCTGTTCCCTTGCGATCGCACTCTATAAGGAATACTGGGGTTTAGGCATCGGAACGGCCCTGATCAACTACCAGGTCGAGCTGGCGACTCAAGTCGGCTGGGATCAGATGGATCTGGAAGTTGTTGCCGAAAATGAACAGGCACAGGTTCTTTACAAGAAGTGCGGTTTCATCGAGAGTGGCCGCCGTCATAACGCCATGCGCTTCGATGATGGAACGTATCACGATGAGATCCTGATGTACCGCGACTTGAAAGCTTGATTTTCACTCGACAGTTGTAAGCAAAGATTGTCTAAAGCACCGAACAAAAAAGAGAGCCACGAAAAAGTGGCTCTCTTCTCTTTTATCTATGTTAGTGACGTGAGTTCTTATACGTCGTTATCTTCTTCAACTGCTTCTGCAGGATCTACCAGCGGGATATCGATGTCAAGTGTGAAGCGCCCTCTTTCGTCAATAAGCTTACTGACGAAGTATGTCATATGCAGAGAACTCTCTGAATCTCCCGAACCGAGCGTCATGAGCGAATCGCGACCCAGTATCCTCATCAAGGCTTCACATGAGGTACTATAGTATTCTTCCCATGTATCCCTGTCCGGCGCGACGATGAGCAGGCTGGCGCGGCTTCCCGGATCCAGTGTTCCGTCGTCATTGCGAATGATGTGGATGTCGATCTCATCAAAGCCTCCCGCATTCCCCAGAGAATCCAGTTCCCAGAAATAGAACACCCAGTTGACACCATCTTCCTGGAACTTCAGATCATTCGGATATACCGTACAACGGTCCGGAAAATTTTCCAAGGTTGTGTCCGCCGGTGTCTGGGAGATCTCAATGATGTTTTCAATGATCTCTTCCCTATTCTTTCCATCGAATGCTAAGAAAATGGTTCCTGACGGATTCGGCTTACCTGCGTTGGTGTAGACCGTTGTTTCCGTGGTCGTTTCTTCAGTCGGTTCAGCAGTTGTTTCGGAAGTTGATTCTTCCTTTTCACTTTCTTCCGTCAGATCGATGCTTTCCTCGACGTCCTTGCCGTAAGCTTCTTCCGTAGTGACTTCGGTCGTTTCTTTTCTCGATTTTTCCTCTTTCTTATCTGACGTGTTATTGATGTTTAATGCGATGATTCCGGCTAAAGCACCTACTGCCAGTGCAGAAGCGCAGCCGATAATGATTTTCTTACTCATAATACCTGTTCCTTTCTTGATCGCTTCAGCAGCGATCTGTTTCCCTGCTTCCGAGGAAGCAGCCTCAGCAGATGCGGACAGGCGAAGTAATGAAGCGGGCATGGGTTTGATCGGTACCTGCTCGGCTTCTTTTGTAAAAAGCTTCGTTAAGAACGGCAGCGGCATACCAAACAGCTTCGTGTTACTTTCTTCTTCATATTTCTCTACCTCCTTCTTGATCTTTTTACGGGCATAGTTCAGACGCCAGAGGACCGTTCCCTGAGGGACACCCAGAGCTTCAGCGATCTCTTTTGTGCTCATCTCATTAAAGTAGAATAAGATGATCGTTCTTCTGACTTCTTCCGAAAGAGAATTCTCGATAATGTCCATAACGATCTTGCGCGTCTCGGCCGATTCCACGATCGAATCCGGCAGAAAATCTTCGGGAACCGTCTCGAGGTTTTCAAGGACCTCGTCTTCAACGTTCGTCGTTCTAACCGATTTCAGACGTGTAAGGCACTTGTTTGCAGCGATCTTCTTAAGAAGGGCGACTACTTTGCTCGTGTCTTCCAGATTGCCGTAGTGCTCAATAAAGGAAATGAATGTGTCCTGCACGACATCCTCAGCGTCGGCTTCATTCTTAAGAAGAGCCATGGCTGTCCAGTACACGGCGCGGTAACCTTCGTTATAGATCTTTTCAAGTTCTTTCTCTGTCATAACTTGCCTCCTTCATATCCGCATCTACTCTCTAAACGACTGAGAGACACGAATTATTGGGTGGTAGAGAAAAAATTTTTTCAAATACGGATTTCACGCTTCAAGATCGATCCACATCGCGGGACGGATGGCGTTTATGTTGACAAAAACGCCTCGGCCGCCGAAGTTCACGGTGCCGTCGGTGCTGACGTATGCGCCTGTCGATCTGAGCCACCATGTGCACGATCCGTTATCTCCTCTGATCCCGCCTTGCGCAAGGCAGTGCGGGGTTGCCTGACAAACACGAGCGCTGTTGTTTGAACCGAAATACAGATTCGCTTCCGTGCTGTTCAGAAGGAATACCTTATCTACGGTGTCGTTTCCGTATGTGGTGCTGTAAGAGTGCGTCTTGTCAGAAGCGACGGAAACGCTCATGATCATGTTCTTTTCTTCCGCGGAAAAAGCACTGTTCACGAATGTCTCGTTCAGCCACTTTCGAAGCGAGCATGTCTCCCATGTCACGTCGGTATTACTCTCGTTATATCTTTTGCAATCGAGCGCGTCTTTGCTGATGACAAAGATCCTGTTCCCCTCATTTTTCAAAACGAGCCATTCGATGTCGGAAACTTCACTTCCCGACGCCTGAGGATAGCGGCCGAACGTGATCTTCACGAAACGCTTGAATGTCGAGACCTCCTTGAGATCCTTTTCACTTACGATCTCTACGATACGGGGATTGGAAAGAAGCACCTTGATCGCCTGTCCGAAACTCCAGTCGTTTCTGCTATCGCCTTTTCCCTCTTCGATTCTTGTTTCAAGAGAAGATACGGTTTCTCGGGCGGCAACAAGCGCTTCCATCGCCTGCTCTTTCGTCGAGAATCCGTTGAGCTGACTACTTACGGCTGCCAGCTGGACATCGAACTGCTTTACTGCCTCGGATGCTTCCGAGATCTCACTTTCAAGGCGCTTCTTCTCCTTGCCGGAGAACATTCCGAGAGAATCACGCCGGGAACTGAGCGCGCTGAGTTTTTCGGCCGCCGCGGTCCTTTCTACGCTAAGTTTTCTCGCCTTAAATGCCACCTGGTCAAAGTTTTCGCAAGTGCTTTCAAGAACGACTACTCTCTGCTTCGCTTCTTCCAGCTGATGCTCCAGGGACTTCCTGTTTGACGTTAATGTGGCGATGACTTTTTTCGCCGCATCCTGCGCTTCTATTTCGGCCTGCCTTTTTCTTTCTTCTTCGGCTTTGATGCGCATCATTTCCGCCGATTTATACGCGGCGATATAACCGTTGATGTCGGCTCTCAAAGAATCGCTTCCGTAGCGCAGAGCTTTCTTTGTATTTACGTTATTCTCAAATTCAGTTACATCGTTCAGAAGGCCGAGATGCGCGACTTGCAGATCCGCCATCGCTTTTACCAGATATGCCTCACCGTCTTCCGGATCGATATCCAGTACTTTTTCCGCGTATCTGTCCGCACTTCTCCATTCACCTTCCGAGATGAACATGAATGCTCTCTTGATCAGACCGATCTTTGTCAGATCGCCTTCTTTTACCGCCACCGGGGCCGTTCCGATCTGGGTCTTGGATCCCAGGATCTTTTCGATGCCGCGCAGAAGGTCCTGAATGGCGCCGACTTTTCCCATATCCTGGGCCTGAAGTCTTGCGAATTCCTTTGGCATGTCATAAGCGTCGATCCCTTTGTAGCAGGGGATCAACGTCTTCTTCGCGCCCTTTTCGATCAGGCTTAAGAAACGGCTCCACTCGTTTTTCACCCAGACGGCGTTATAGTATTCGTAATCCGTTCCGAAAGCCAGCATGATCTTGGCGGAATTGAGCGCCGCGAAAATGTAGGGTTCATATTCCTGACCCAGTTTGTCTTCGAGAGTGATTCGAGAGAAAAATACTTTGTAGCCCTTTTCGACCAGCGCGGTATAGACATCCTGCGCGATCACGCTGTCGATCGTACGATTGCCTGAATCGTCGGTCTCTTTGTAGCAGATAAAGATGTCGTACGGTGCTTCTTTGGAAGATACTTCATTGATCCCGACGCGCAAAGCTTCGATCGCTTTTGCTTCGTCTCTATAGACGGCACGGGAAGCAGGATCCGAGCATTCCATTACCATCTCGAAATCCTGGTCTTCCATTATGCTGTCAAAAGAGGATCTGTGACATGTCGGGACCTTTTTGCCGGTGCCGGGATCGTCCACATATTCGATTCCGTATTTGCAAAGAAGAAGTCCCCAGTAGGCTTCCGCCTCTTCCGGAAAATCCGCGATGATCGTCTCATAGACTCCGGAAGCCTTATCAAATTCGCACGCGTATCTTAATCTGTTCGCGCGTGAAAACAGATTGATCTTTTTCTCATCGTCTAATTGCGGGACAGTCTGGATCGAACCGCAGTATTCACATTCACATACGGTCATTCCTTCGACAATATCGAGATTGCCGCCGCACATTTTACATTTGAATACTGCCATTTCGTTTCACACCTTAACTCTTAACTCAGAGGATCCTTACTTGCCCATCTTGCAGATGCGATTTCTCTCGGAAAGACCCGTAAGCAGTTTTCCACAGTAGGATTTCGCGGTCTCGATGTCGCCGCTTCCGAGAGCATTCTTCAGTTCTTTCAGCTGAGCATCCAGATCAGCTTCCAGCGCGCTTGTCGCGTCAGAAGAGACCGGATCACTGAACTTGAACTCGTCGGCGAGCTTCTTAAGATCCTTTTTCAGAGCTTCATCCGGACACTGGTCAGCAAGACCTGCGGATACAGCCTGAAGGGAACGCATATTGGAGATATTCTGCTTTACCTGAGCCTCCTGACGGACGACCTCATCACGAACCGTCTCGGCAGCAATGCAGCCGATCGCGGCGATCGCGAAGATAATGACATTGATAATGAGTGCTGCCCAGGCAGGGAGTTTGGATGCCCAGCACATTTCGGCAATACTTACTACGATCTGAACGACCAGGTAAGTAATACCGATCCTTACGATCGGGAAACCATAGAATCTGCTCTTCGGGCTCTTTCCGCCGGAAAGAGCGACACCAAACACATAAAACTGGAGAGCGATCGCGATCACTCCGGAAACAAACGCGATCCAGAATGTCGCCGTCATGCTGAAGGGCGCCGCAAAAGCGACCACGCTAAATACAGCCAATACTATCGCCAGTACAATACATCCACGTAATCCGTTCTTGCTCATAGATCACTCACCCCTCTTCTTTCCGCAGTTGTTGCAAAAGTTTCCGAAAATGCCTTTCTGTCCGCAGGAGCAATCCCAACGGGATTCCTGTGTCGGACGCGGGGCACCGCAGTTATTACAGAAGTTTCCGACTACGCCTTTGTTTCCGCAGGTGCAGTCCCAGGTATCCGCAGATGGAGCAGCAGGAGCCGCTGCTGTGTTATTGTCAGCCGGCTGCTGTGCGCCGATACCCTGCATCATATTGCCGATCTGCGGCATGATCGCATTTGCGGCCGCCATTCCGACACCGAGTCCCATCATGTCGCCGACGATGCTGCTTCCGCCACCACCATTGGAAACCTCCGGACCCATATTGCCGATGCCTTCGGCATACGCTTTCTGAACCTCCGCCTGGAGGACATCTTTCTGGTTATAGCCCTTCGCTCTCATGATCTCGGCTTCTGTCAGGCCGGCCATCTTAGCAGCCTCAGCGTCTGCCTGAGCGGCGATGATCTTTCTTTCTGCTTCGCGCTTTAAGATCTCCGTCTCGGTCGTCTGCTTCTGCAGTTCCGCTTCTCTGTGCGCGACTTCGATCGCAGCCTTGCTCTGCTCCTGAGCGGTGCGGTACTGCGCCTCGCTCTGGGCCTGCGCGGTCTTCACTGTTGCTTCCGCCTGAATGATCCTTGTCTGGAGAGTGATCGTGTGAAGTTCTCTGATCCTCTTGAAGTTCGGGTCATTTTCCGGAAGAACTACGCTGGTTACATAGAACTGCGGGATCGTAAGACCATACTCCTCAAATCCGGGCAGGATCTTTTCGCGCAGATTATCGGAAATGATACCCAGGTTCGAATCGATCTCGAGGATATCGATCGCCTGTTCCTTGATGACCGCCGGAAGATTTGTCTTAACCGCGGTGGAGATCAAAGGACGGAAGGATTCCTGAAGTGACTTTGTGAATCCGGGACCGTCTTCCCAGGCGATGCCCTTCATGGTTCCGACCAGCTGGATAAGCAGGTTTCTGGAATTGGAGACTTGAACGTTCATCTCACCGGAAGCGCCAAGATCCAAAGGTGTTCCTGTCAGAGGATCGATGAATCTGACCTTGTCCGGAGTACCCCATTTGATGGCCATCTGAACGGTCTTATTAATGAAATATACTTCCGCGTGGAAAGGACTCTGCGGTCCTGTTGCCAGCTTATATGCTTTTCCGATAAGCGGGAGGTTCTGCGTTTCAAGAGTATAACGTCCCGGTCCGAAAGTATCCAGTGCCTGGCCGTCTTTAAAGAAGACCGCTTCCTGGCTTTCATGTACGATCAACTGGGATCCGTAGTTGAAATCCTCAATAGGATGCTTCCAAATGAAGGTGTCGTTGTCGCCCTCATACTTAATTACGCTGAACAGTCCTTCTTTTTTCATCTCTTCAGACATAGATCGTCCCTCCTCATCGCTGATCACAAGGATTTTTATAACCGATAAGAAAGAACCCGACCGGTTCTTCTTACCCGTAACGCTTGTAGTATAACAGATAACAAGATCCTTTGATAGGTTCTTTAGCCTGTAATAGACACTTCTAATCTGCAAAATGCGTGCCCCGGAGTGCTTTTCGCGAAAAAAAAGAATGATTCAAAATGACGGTTCCGTCACGTCTGGTCCGATCGGCAAGTATAAAATGATTTTAACATCACAGTTTTGACTTATTGGTCAGTTGACATAAACGGAGGATCCCCGATGAAAAGACAGACAAGAACTTTACTCGCCCTGGCACTCTCTGCCCAAATGATCTTTTCCCTGACCGCGTGCGGTTCGAAAAAGAGTGACACTAACGGAAGCGATGGGAACGCAAATGGAAACGCGGCCGCAAATTCCGATTCGGGCAGTTCGAATTCTAATTCCGGAAGCAGGATCGTTTCGGAAAGCGATCCCTACTATAACGTGACCACCTCTTCGCTTGAGGCAAATGTCGCGCATGACAAAGAGATCCAGATGAGCGATATCGTCTCTCACTACATCGTCGGTGACCGTATCCTCGCGGAAGTATTCGTTAATTATGTAATGCCTGAAGAGATCCTGAAGGAGCAGATGGATCTCGATCTTTACGACGAAGCGCAGATGGCAAGATACGATGAGATCTGCGACGAATATGAAGACTCCTCACTTCAGATGTTCGATCTCGACGGTAAATTCCTTACTGAGATCGAGCTCGAAAATGGCGCTGTGTTTTCAGGTGCTTTCCCCGGAAAAGACGGAGAGATCCTGCTCGTTACCAACAAGGTGAATCTGAAAGACTGTAAGGCAACACCTTCTGTCTCGGTATATTCTTCTTCCGGCGAAAAGCTCCGCGACATCGCGCTTCAGGTCGATGACGACCTCATGGATGTCCGTCTCTACGTCCTTGATAACGGAAACATGCTTGTGGCAAGCATCGGAAAATTCTGGATCCTCGATGGCGAGGGAAAAGTGCTTTCCGAGGAGTCCAATCCGGAACTCAATGGTATGGTCCTGCATTCCGGCGGCAAATGGTTCGCGGTAATGCCGGATTATTCGTCCTATGACTCATCGATCTACGTTCAGGAGATCGACACGGATAGCGGCAAACTGGCCGGAAGACCGTTTAAATGCAGTGAAGCGGTGCTTTACGCAAGACAGGGTGAGCAGGATTGCTTCCTCCTGAACGCGAACGGCATCGATAAATTCGACATCGAGACACAGACGAAAACTCAGGTGCTCGCGTGGAAAGACACCGATGTGAATTCCTCCACACTGAATCTCGTAGGCGCCCGTATCGCTTCGGAAAATGACATGATCTTCTTCAAGTTCGATGCCATCGGCGATGGCGGACGCGGCTCGATGGATCTGAAATCAGAAGGCGCGAGCCTGGTCTCTGTCGTACATCTTTCGAAGGCAGATAAAAACCCACATGCAGGTAAGACTCGTCTGAGACTCGGCATCAACGAGAAGATCAACGGTACTTTCCTGGAGCAGGTCCTCACATACAACAAAGATCCTCAGAATACAGCCAGGATCGAGGTCATCGACTACACTGCCGATGCTATGGATTCCGCTGATTCGGATGAGCTAGAGAATGCGCTTTTGGAAAGCACGAATCAGCTGGTCATGGATATGCTTTCGGGAAACGGCCCGGATATTCTGGTCGGTTACTCTGAACTCTCCCAGTTTAATTCGGACACGATGCTCGTTGATCTGAACTCGCTGATCGACTCGGACAGCTCGTTCAGCCGCGACGATGTTTACGACAACATCCTGCGTTCTTTTGAAACGGACGGAAAACTCTATACGATCCCTCTGACCTACACGCTGGAGGGAATGGCGGTCAACACATCTTTTAACGGAGCGAAGGAAAACTGGACATTTGCCGAATTCGATCAGATGGCATCTTCGCTTTCCCCGGATGTACAGCCGATCGCTTCACAAAGTCCGGATGAACTTTTGAAGTTGTGGATGAAGAGCCTGTCTTCCCACTTCATCGACGTTACGAACAAGACCGTCGACTTCGAATCCGAAGAATTCCGCACTCTTCTTGAAACCGTAAAGAAGTACGGCAAAGGCAACGATACGGATTACGACTGGGAGCTTGCCATGGATACCGGATACATCATGAACGATGCACAGTATTTCAGGAAAAACATGGTCGCGAGCACTTATATTTCGATCTCAGACCTTGAGACATACGCTTCCCTGAGCAAAGAGGGCGCCGGTCATACCGTTGCTTTTTCCGGAGTACCTTCTCTCTCGGGAATGGGCATGTCGGCAAAAGGCCAGCTGTCGATGGCGATCACGGCATCCTGTAGTTCTCCGGATCTCGCATGGGATTTCATCCGCTCGTTCCTTAGCGAAGACGCGCAGCATCAACTGAGTTTCAACACCGATACTCTCCCCATCAACAAAAACGCGTATAAGAAGAACTGCCAGATCGAAATCGAAGTAAATCAGAAGTTCCTCGAAGGACTGAAAGGAAAAGCGGGACAGGTTGCGCCCGAAGTATTGGAGACCGCTGTTGAGATTTCGCAGACGCACATTGATTCGTTTGAAACGCTCATCTCCGGCATCAGCGCATCACAGTCCTGGGACAGCGATGTCATGAACATCATCCTGGAAGAATCCGCCGGATTCTTCGCCGGACAAAGATCCATTGACGATGTCTGCGGCATCATCCAGAACCGCGCGACGCTCGTAGTTCAGGAAAGATAAAAACAAAAACTTGATAACTTTTCGCCGCGCGGCTGCTTTCGCAAATGCGCGGCGAAAAAGTTTTACCTTCCGCAGATCACGTCGATAAAAAGGTGTTTTGCTGGAAGACCATAAGGGCGGATGTGTGCTTTTCGAAAAGAAAAAGCAGGTCGAGGACCTGCTCACAGACCGATCTTCTGATAGACCCCTTGAATAAAAGGAGCCTTGTGCTCGATATACTGATCTATGTCATACGGGAAAAGCACCGCTCCCTCTGCTTTGATCCGGCTGTACTCAGCGACGGCTTCGGGATGCGATCTTAAGTAGTCTCGGAATGACAGATGTCTTTTCAACTCTGAAGCGTCCTTATCGCAGACGTAGAGATGATGATTCCGAAGATGTTCTTTTCCCTCGAACTTAAAGGCTTCTCTTCCGGGGATGCCCTGATCGCCTTCGTGCGTGTATCCGATCGAAGAAAGCGCTTCGATCACTTCAGGCAGTTTTTCGCGGCTTTCGATGATCACATCGATGTCGATGATCGGCTTGGCGGACAGTCCTTCCACGGAGGTACTGCCGACGTGCTCGATCGCAAGCGCAAGGTCTCCGAGTGCCGGTGCCAGCTCATCCCGGATCGCGATAAAATCGTCCTTCCACGCTGTGTTATACGGTTCAACAACTACATGTTTCGCGCACATCTTTTTCTCTCCCATTTCATTAAGATCAGAACAGTTCATCCAGCAGGATGTAGTAGTTGATCTTGTCCCAATCCGGCGCTATGCCAAGTTCTTCAAAAAGCCTGTTCGGATCGATCTCCGGATATGTTTTCCCATAGGTGCCATCCGCGTTATGCTTCAGACTTCTATACCCGAGCGCGATATCTCTCCACTTGTCTCCGACTCCGGCCTCCGCCAGATCGATAAATCCTCTGAACTTTCCGTCCTCCATAAGGACGTTTGGAAGGCAGTAATCCCCATGTGAAAGCACCGGCTCGCATTCCGGACGGTGGTCCTCAAGCCATGTGAGAAGCTCGGCCGCATCCTTGAAGCCGCCTTCCGCGAATGTCTCCGGTTCCGCGTTTTCCAGATCGACAAGACCGTTTTCCACACGGTATCTTGCTTCTTTCAGTTCCACATCCAGATCCATGATCCTCGGGCAGTCGGAGATATCGACACTCCAGAGAAGCTTCATGCCATCAGCAAGCGCCTTGATCATCTCCTCCGGACGTTTCATGTAGTAAGGATCACAACTCATTTTGCCGGGAACCTTGCTCATGAGAAGGTACTCCTTCTCCCCTTCTTTTTCGTAGGCAAGAACTCTCGGGGCAGGGACATTTTTCTCCTCGAGCCAGCGCATCATACGGATGACTGCTTCGTTTCTTTCTCTGAACCTGACGATCTTTAAGACCTCATCATCAAAGATCAGGACCGTCGATCCGGACATCCCCGTATCATCGACAGTGTAGGGTTTACCCTCGATCATTTCCTGTATATTTTTCGGTAGTTTTATCTCTTCCATCTTATAGCTCTCTTATGTAGTAATAGTCGTTTCCTTCCATGAAATCCGTCTTCTTAAAACCATGGCGCTCGTAGAATCTGGCCGCGTCTTTATTATCTTTATGGACGCCAAGCACGATCGGGCATTCACCAAAGTCCTGATAGACTCTCTTCACTGTCTCTTCCAGAACCTTCGCGCCGATGCCCCGGCTTCGGTAATTCTTATCGAGCACGAAAAACACCAGCCGGTAGAAATCCCGGTCCTTCAGATCCAGCGGATCCGTGTCCCAGAAGATGCCTTCGCCCAGAAGGATCGTACCGATCGTGCGCTCGTCCTTATTGATCAGAAAAGCATGTCCGATGCATTTATGGTCTCTTCCGTATTCGAGGTTTTCGATCAGGTTCGGGACCCCGTCCACAAATGCCTCCGGAATATCCGATCTGTCGATCTCGTATGCTTTTTCCACATTATCAAAAGTGATCTCAACTAATTCGTAATCCATTATCGTTGCCGCTTATTGCATGTCCTCTCTTCGGATCACCGATACATGTGTGATCTTATTGGCTTCGTCCGGATACTCCTTTTCGAAATGCATGCCGATCGATTCCGCCGTTCGAAAAGAACCTACATTGGTATATTTGCAGTACGAATAGAGCGCCGGGTATTCTGTGTTGGCAAATGCCCAGTCGCGGACGGCGGCAGCTGCCTCTTTCGCGTAGCCTTTTCTCTGCTGATCCGCGCGGATGTGATATCCGATCTCCGGCAGCATCTGTCCGTCAATATTCTGAAGCGTCAGGCCACAGTCACCGATCATCTCACCGGTCTCTTTGAGGCAGACTGCCCAGAGGCCGAATCCATCATCCTGATAGCGCTTCATGTTGCGCTCGATCCACTCACGTACTCGTTTCTCATCGAAAGAATACGGATAGTGCACCATGATGGACGGATCGCCCAGCACCCTGTAGTACGCGTCGAAATCGTCCATTGTCATTTCGCGGAGAAACAGTCGCTCCGTCTCTATGATCTTTTTCATAACGGCCTCTCTTTTACACATGTTCGGGATGGTCTTTTCCCTAATAGTATACTTCAATCCGCTATTTCTCTGAATTAGCCCGTTAGTTTACTGCCAATCGAGATCACAAATAAAAAGAAAGAGCCCCTGAAACCAGGGGCTCTCCTTTTTGCTCAGAATCTGTTCCCGGGCCTCCCTCCCGGAAACCGAACCGCGCATATGAAAACAGGGAGATGATAGAAATCTTAATATGTCTTTTTACCGATAAGAACAGTAACCTCATAAATGTTATCATCGGCACCATGCTGGGTATTTAGCGTCATACCGACGGGCATTCCATTAACATCGATGGTTGTTTTGAGGCCGTCACACCAGCTGTTATCGCTGAAATATCCTTCCAGACTGGATACTGCCGGGGATTTTTCCTTTATTACCGTTGCTCCGACAAATGGGCAGTCACTGGCAAGAGTAAACGACGCGTCATCTGTCTTCATGGAAAGAGCTACACCCAGGCCTTCCATGAACTTCGAATCATTCTCAAGATCGATCTCCGCATAGGATACGATGACATCTTCTGATGTCGCGTCAGTGATAAACGGCGGAAGCTTTGCCTTCTGTCTTCTGCAAATTGTAAAGCCCTTGTATTTCTCGTCATTACCGGCGATCTTTGCATTGTCGAAGAAATGATTATCTCCATCTGAACTCCAATCCCGATTATCATCGAAGTTGAATATCAGCAGTTTGATATAGAAATCCGCAGTCATGAGAGAGATGATCCAATCAATCAACAGGCACAAGCCGATGGCCAGAGCTGTAGCAAATACAAGTGCGACAGCGGAAATAATAGCTTCAGGAATAACAAAGCAGAATGCTTCCAGTCCTGCTTCTGCGGCAGCTTCTGCGAATGTGACCGCAAGTGCATCAAAAGCCATGGAAAGGCCTTTCGAAAAAATCTTAGAAGCGACCCTTATGACAACTAACGCAAGGGCAGATTCGATCACCGCTACGTATGGGTTCGTAAAACTCAAGGAAGCAAACGAGGATTCTTTGGTTACATTGTCAAAAGATCCCAGAGAATAGACCAACTGCTTCTTTTCATTAACTGTCCGCTCCTCAATCGGATATGCCCAAACGCATGCGGATTCGTTATACGAAACGAAGAATTCCACACCGTTTGTGTCTCTTGCTTTGACCCA
This sequence comes from Clostridiales bacterium, assembly GCA_017617525.1. Classification (GTDB taxonomy): domain Bacteria; phylum Bacillota; class Clostridia; order Saccharofermentanales; family Saccharofermentanaceae; genus Scatonaster. The sequence continues at coordinate 364 of JAFZWA010000033.1, read as the reverse complement.
TGCGTCATCACCGCAGTTCTCGATATTCTTTCTGATCGTTTCAAGGTTCTGGTAGTTCTTTTCTCTCACCGCTTTAAGCTTATCCTGATCGTTTCTCTGATAGGCTTCGACAAAGCTCGGTAACATGGCCATCGAAGGACTTCCTTCAGGTTCGACAATGATATCCGGATCATTGACCTGAAAATTCAAGGGTGCGCGACAAAGCTCAAGCGCATCCTTCGCAGTTCCCACTACTTCAAGATGACTGAGAAAATCTGGTAATTTAATTGAGTTATTCATATTGTACCTCCATTAGAATTTGGTAATAAGAAACCAAGACGACAGTTTGCCGGATCGTCTAAAAGATTGGTTTCATGCTGGTTTT
>JAFZWA010000007.1 GCA_017617525.1 Clostridiales bacterium | reverse complement strand
GATACTCACTTCCAATTCTTTTTAGAGTATGCTATAGTTTTCTATGCAGTCTTGAGGGTGCAGCTTAAGACCCTCAACCATTCCGGTGGTAATTACGACGAGGCCACACCTGTTCCCATTCCGAACACAGAAGTTAAGCTCGTATGTGTCCAAGATACTTGGCTGGAGACGGCCCGGGAAAATAGATCGCTGCCGGATTAAATTCCTCTATAGCTCAGTCGGTAGAGCATGCGGCTGTTAACCGCAGGGTCGTAAGTTCGAGTCTTACTGGAGGAGCCAAATAAAGCCATTGCAAATGCAATGGCTTTTTTGTTGTCCGAATAATGTCTCTTATCCGATGCTATAATGTGAGTAAGAACAGACGGTAAGTGCTTTTCGAGAAGGAAAGGCGGGTGATTTGGATGACATGGCAGGACTTTTTCGATAACTGCTCGGAATGGGCGGACAGTACTGTGAAGAGCCGCATCTCTTCGCTTAAGGAAATGGGTCCGGTGAACGAAGTGATCGAAGCCTCGGAGTATATTTCGGAAGAATGCGGGAACGCCTTGATCCGAAAGGCGATATCGCTTGGTGTCGTTTTCCGTCCGGATGATATCGCGACACTTTCCGAAAACGGACCGCAGGACGAAATCCCGAATCTCATCGAGATCGCGCTGAAGAATAAATTCAAATTCTCTAAGAACAATATCGAGTTGCTCTACGACTGTCTGCCGATGGAAGATGAAGAACTTTTAAGGCGCGTCGATAAGATCCAGAAGATTGGCTTTTTCGCGGAGCTCGATGGCGAGGATGAAGACGATGATTTTGACGAGGACGATGATTCCTATGACTATGCCGACACATCAGGACGAAGGGCAGGATTAGGAGGACTTCTCGGGATCTTTGCTCTATTGTCCGGCGCGGAAAAGAAAAGGAAGCAAAAAGATAGTTTTTCCGGTGGCTTTTTCAGCGCGCCGCAGCCGAGGTATCACATCGGTGAGCGCGTTCGTCTCAGATTGAACAAGCAGGAAGGATATATCGTGGACATACATAACGGAAGATACGATGTCCGGCTTGATGACGGATCCTTCTACGACTTATTAAGTGAATCACAAATAGAAAGAACCCTTTTCTAAGGGTTCTTTTTTGTTTCATCTGATTTTGAGGAAGATTACTTATCCGCCGGCTCGTAGGTCTTTGTGAAAAGATCCTTTTCTACGATATAGAAATCGGAAAGGTCGTTTTCGCGGATCGCGATATAGTCGCCTTCAGTACCTCTTACGTAGTTGTTGGCATCCCATACGGTGAAGATCTTTACGGAATTTGTGATCGGCTTCATGTAGACGTACTCCGTGCCCTTCGGGATACAGGAGTGGATGTGCTCAACGAGGTCGAACGTCTCTCCGGAGCGGAGGTTCTTGATCGTCGGACGGTACTCGGAAGATACCTTGGACTTTGCGTTGCACATATCGTAGGTCTCTTTGAAACGATCCATCGTGGTCGGAACGATATCGCCCGAGACACCGATCATGATGCAGGTACCTGCGTTTGCCGTGATCTCAAGGTCTCCTTCGAGAGTACGGACGAGGATCGGAGTATTTGCGGTAACGAAGTCTTTGCAGAAGACGACGCCGACCGGGATTCTCTTTTTCTTGTAACGGCTCAGGCCTTCAGTACTGATCTTATCGACACCGGCTCTGAAGATCTTGCACTCACCGGAATATTTCGTGAGCTTCATGCGCAGGAACTGCATGATACGAAGATCCTTATACTTCTCGGCATATTCGTCCTTGCCGATAAAGCCACCGGCCTTGTTCTTGTGACCGCCGCCGAATCCGATCTCATCGGTGATATATTCCGCCAGCTCGCTGGCTTTGGTTTCTTTGATACAGCTTCGGATAGAGAGCTTATAACCTGTGTAGGTCTCGTTAAAGGCGATACAGATATCGACGCGGTCGACCTGGATCAGGAAGTCACTGATGAGACCTAAGATATTCGGGTCACATGGCTTAACCTGAACGATCGCGAGACGAAGCTCACTGTCGAATGTGAAATCATTTAATGCCTGGGCAGCTACGCCGAGCTCGCTCAGGGAAAGATTCGAGTTAGAAAGACGGACCAGCGCGGCCTGATCGAAGACGAGAGCGTCTCGCATGTCTCGATCGAGCGGGTGATAGATTTCGGAGAACTGGTTCGTGTCACAGTAAAGACCGTAATAAAGGGCTGTCGCGCAGACAGGGTCTTTGTTGATATCGATACCTTCGTTACGGAAGAGCTGCCATACCAATGTGCAGCAGGAGCCTACGTTCGGCTGCAGATACGAGTAGTCGACTTCGATACCGCAGAACTGGTGGTGATCGATGACGGCGACCTTCGGAGCAGGGAAGAAACGCACGTTTCCGGAACGATATTGGCAGTCAGTGGTGATAAGAAGATCGCAGGAACCGAAGTCAGTAACGCAATACTCGATCGGGATCCTGAACATTTCGATCATCATGGTAAGGTTAACTTTGGTGATCTTGTTGCGGCCGGAATAAATAAGACGCACATTGCAACGATGACTCTTGAAATATCTGTATAGTGCAAACCCGGAGGCTATAGCATCTGGATCAGGATTATCATGGCACTGTATAGTGATGTTCCTGAATTGCGTCAAATCAGACAGTTTCATGTAGAAAACTGCTCCCTTCCACCCAAGTAGATCATACACCCTCGATTCTTATCGAAGATCACCCAACCAAATAAATAATATCACAGCGCAACACGAAGAGAAAGTGCCTTGCCTGCCGAAGTGCACTTTTTTACTAGATTTTAACGAAAACGAAATACATTGACTTGCTAAAAGGATGGCAAAGATGGCAAACTAAAGGGAGCAAGAAAAGGAGGCACGCCATGAACAAAAGGAGATTTCAGGCACTGGTGATGACAGCCGTTATGATCGTGTCGATCGTTTTGAGTGGGTGTAACAATTCAGGTAAAAAGAACAGGAAGAAGAGAACCCCTGAGCAGAACGCCGCTTCGATGCTCGATGATGTCTGCGCGTATATTAAGAGTGCGAAATACGAAAAGATCGAGGATATGCTCTCCGGCAGAAGCAAATGGCTGGGTACTCTGGAAAACTATAGAGATTCGGAAGTAAAGGACGTCTTTGAGGCGGCCAGAAAACGGATCGATTATTCGATCGAGGATGTAGAAGCTGACGAGGATGAGGGCGAAGGAGAAGCACTCATCGTATTTGAATATTTCGACACGAAAGATTTCAGAAAAGAGATCACTCACAGCAGTACAAACAGAGAGATCATCAAGGCGATCGAAGGCGCGAAGAAAAAGACGATCGAGGTCGAAGTCGAACTCGTTTACGACGAAGACTGGCTGATCGCAGGAGACAGTTTCGACGAGATCAGCGTGGAGCTTTTCGAGTTTATCGAGGATCTGGGCATGGATACGGTTCCGGCGCCGACAACGACGCAAACGACCAAGGTTCCGTCGCTTGCCGATAATTACTACTCCTGGTTTGACGAGGATTTCAATGAAGTCGACGGGTATCACCAGTCGGAGGAGCATATTCGACTGATGCTGTGCATCTACGGAACTGTTGTTAAACAGACTCTTACATATGAATTTGAAGATTACGACGGCAATATTTCATCCGGATCCATCGAGATCCAGGACGACGAGTCTGTCATATATATCGACTGGGATCCGGGATATAAGATGCCGGTCGGATGGATCTCCTGCACCATTTACGACGGAAGTGGATCCCTGGTCACGGTCGCCTGTGTGGAGATCATTGACGATGAACAGCCGCTTCCCATGATCTTCTATTTCTATAAGTGCGAGATGGTAGATGAGACCGGAAATCCCGTTCCCGGCTACCACGAATCGGATAAAAACATGCAGGCGTTTGTTGAACTCGACAAGTACGAAGGCGTTGAGATCACTTATGCTTTTGTGGAAGGAGACGGATATTCAAGTAATTCCAAAGAGCTTTACAGAAATACCGTCACGGCGACTTCCACCCAGGTTGAACTACCATTTACGGATTTCGAGAATCCGGGTCCGGGTGAATATACGGTCATCTTCTACGACATGAGAGGTTCGGAGATGCGTACTTTGCCTTTTACGATCATCGAAGACGGCAAAGAGTTCGAAATGGACGATACCAAGGCGGCAACCTATTACGACTGTTTCTCTTGGGAAGAAGGAAGGTTCAGATATATCGACAAGATCCCGGCAGACGCGAAAACGATCGTCTACAGCGCGTATACGGAAGATTATTATCAGTACATGCAGTTTACCTACAAGATCGAAGAAGGTGGCGGAACCGTGCTTGCTGAGGGAGTCGCCAACATCGTTACCGGAAATGAAGTAAGGATCGAGATCGATGTTACCGGTTTGGTAAAAGGACCTTTGAAGGTCACGGTATATAATCCGGACGGATCTGTTCTGATCGAAAACTCGATCGAGGAGGAGAACTGATGAAAAACAAGAAAATGATCCCGATCATGTCGGTAGTGACCGGCGTGCTGCTCCTGACGATGATCATCCTTCTTTTTACGATCGGACCATGGAAGAAGAGTAAGGACGATAAGTCCCTTAAGAATCCGCAGAACGGCATCGCGACAGAATCGATCGAAGACGGTTCTTCGGATGACTCAGATCCACAGGATGTAACTGATCCGAGTCAAGCGGATCCGTCTTCCCGAGATACGAGTGAAACGGCAGATCTCGGTGTTCCGACTGAAACTTCTCCGGATATGACTTCAAGTGAAGCGGAGACGACTCCGAGCGAGACAGAGCCGACGCCGTCTCCTACACCGACACCGACGCCGGAACCGACTCCGAGTCCGACACCGGAACCGACACAGACGACGGAGACAACGAAGAGCAGCCCGGCTCCGACAGGCTCCTACGATCTTTCGGGAATGGTCATCGTTATTGACCCGGGTCATCAGAGAAAAGCCAATTCCGATACGGAAGCGGTCGCTCCGTGGTCGGATGAGAAGAAGGCAAAGGTTTCCGGAGGCACATCCGGTGTTTCGACCAAAAGACCCGAGTACGAAGTCGTTTTGGAGATCGGCCTGAAGATGAGAGATACACTTCAATCCATGGGCGCAACGGTCGTCATGACCAGAACCTCCAATGACGTCGACATTTCCAACATCGAGCGCGCGCAGATCGCCGTCAATAACAACGCGGACGTATTCTTACGACTCCACTGTGACTCTTCCGACAGCTCGTCGGCAAGAGGTATCGGCGTATTCGTATGCAGCAAAAGTGATTTCGGCGACAGTCAGACCACATGGGGCAACTGGCTCGGCAACTGCCTTTCCGAAGCGACGGGATCGAAGTTCCGCGGCACGAACGCCTCAACGACGTACAGCGGCCTGAACTGGGCAACATCCGTTCCGTCGTTCCTTTTGGAAATGGGCTTTATGAGCAACAGCGAAGACGACAAGCTCCTGTCAGATCCGGATTATCAGAACAAGATCTGCATGGGCGTCGCGGCATTCTGCAATAAGATGAAAAACAGATAAGGATGGAAAAAGATAAATGAGCGACAAAAAGGATTTTAATCTCACTCCCGGAGAAAAAGAGCAGTATAAGCCGGTGACCGCGGAGATCACCTGCTCGCATTGCGGAAAGAAGGATACGATCTCGCTTCGTGCCTGCGTGAATGTCTCCCTTCACCCGGAGGAAAAAGCGCAGGTTTTAGACGGTTCTTTCTTCATGTACACATGTCCCGACTGTAAGGAGAAGACGGCTGTTTCTTATCCACTTCTCTATGACGATATGGGAAAAGCACTGATGATCTACCTTCTGCCGGGTCAGACGGAGGATGCGCTCCAAAAGCTCAATGCCCAGCAGGAGACCTGGTCGGAAGATATGCTTAAGGCCGCGAAGGTCTGCACGATGAGAGCCGTACGCTCGATCAATGAGCTGGCCGAGAAGATCAAGATCGCGGACGCGGGACTTGATGACCGCTTCGTCGAGCTTTCCAAGGCGTTCGTTTTCGCGCAGTTTTTAAAGCAGAACCCCGGATTTACCGCGGTACAGGTGCTTTTCGAGCGTCAGGATGAAAAAGACGGACTGGTCATCTTCTCTTCGGACGGCAAAAAGTTCTGGGCAGAATTCCCCGAAGGACTCTACGACGAGGTCGTTTCCATGTTCGAAGACCGTGTCAAAAAAGAGACCAAGACCGAGTACGAATTGATCGACGCGAACTGGTCCATGAAGATCCTCAGCAATATAACTAAGTCGTAATGCTAAAATCAAATAAACGTGATATAGTATTAGCAGTTAAATGACAGGACTGTAGGGTTTCCTACGTTTCTGCCGCATTTCGACATGAGGGGATGAAGACATCATGAGCAAGAAAAAACGCCGTATATTGATCATAACGATCTCCGTGGTCGTTCTGTTCGGGGTGTTAATGGCGTTGAACATCTATATCGACAAAGAAAAGCGCGTATATAAGGAGTGTTCCGTAGAAGCCGGAACTCCGGTAAGTGCTTCCGATTTCGTCCGTTTTAAGAAAGATAAGAAGTCCGCGGCGTTCCAGTACGGAACCTCCGCGTATGACGTAAGCGTGCCGGGCGAGTACAATGTGACGATCCAGCTCGGAAAGAAGACCTATTCATCCAAACTCATCGTTACGGATACGATCGCTCCGGTCCTTTCCGCGGCGCCGAAGACAGCGATGTACGGCCAGGTGATCCCGGCGGAAGATTTCATTGTGACCATGGATGACCAGACGGCCTGCACGGTCGAGTTCGCGTCTGAGCCCGATTTTGAGCGTGTCGGAACACAGGACATCACGCTTACTTGCCACGACTTAGGCGGAAACGTCGCAAGCGCGACCACGCAGCTCAGAGTTATCGGCATTTATCCCGAGATCACGATGGAAGCGGGCAGCAAACGCCCCGACGCAAGTTCTTTTGCGTTCGGAGAGACAGAGGCCGCGCTTCTGACCCCGCTTTCCGACATCAAAATGGATGAGCCGGGCGACTATACCATTTCTTTCAGCGTAGACGGCATCCGCTACGACAGTATCCTGCACCTTGAGGACACGACCCCGCCGAGAGCAACAGGCGTGGATTACGAGGGATTTGCCGGCTATCCGAAGACAGCGGAAGAACTCGTGGACGGTCTTACGGACGCGACCGCGGTAACGGCGGAGTTCGTCGAAGATCCGAAGTTCGATGAGCCGGGTGAAAGAGATATTCAGATCCGTCTTGTTGACGCGGCCGGAAACGAAGATATCGTTACATCGCATATCAACCTGAAAAAAGACGATGAGGCACCGGTCATCGAGGGCACGAAAGATATCAGCATCATCACCGGACAGGCGATCGCTTATAAGGATCGCGTTACCGTTACTGACAACGCGGATCCGGACATTACCTTCACGGTAGATAACTCTTCTGTAGATAACAATACGGAAGGTACATACAAAGTTACCTATTCCGCAACAGATAAGGCGGGAAATACAACCTCCGTTGAGATCACGGTCACGGTCGTTTATCGTCCGTATACCGAAGACGATGTCTGGGAGCTCTGTGATCAGATCCTTGCCCAGATCATTAACGACGGCATGAGCGAGAAGGAGAAGGTCGAAGCGATCTTCAACTGGGTCGACTGGTCGGTCAAGTATCAGGGTCACGCGACGAAGATCAGCTGGGTCCAGGGCGCTTACGAAGGCCTGAAGAACCGTATCGGCGACTGCTTCACGATCGCGTCTACCTGCCACGCGCTCTACACCCGCGCGGGCTTCGAGACCTTCATGATCGAAAGATATCCGATCACATACGCTCAGCATTTCTGGAACGCGGTCAAGATCGACGGCGTCTGGTATCACTGTGACGCTCTGACGAAGGATGACGGAACGAGATTCTTCATGTGGGATTCCGCGAAGTTGAAGACCTATTCCGACAGCCACCGCGGTTACCACTATTACGATGCCGACCGTTACGACGTAAAGATCCCGTAAGTCGGAAAGAGAGGAAGAAACTTGAAGAAACTGGGAATCATCGGCGGACTGGGACCAATGGCGACTGCGTATTTCTACAGTCGTGTCGTTGAGATGACCAATGCTTCCATAGATCAGGAACATATCGAGACCTGGATCGGCTCCTGCCCCCAGATCCCGGACCGTACCGCTTTTCTTCTATCGAAGGATACGGCGGAAGATCCGCGCCCGACTTTGATCGAAGTCGGAAGAAAACTCCGTGACATCGGCGCGGAAGTCCTCGCGATCCCGTGCATCACGGCGCATGCTTTTCACAAGGAAATGGAAGAAGGTATCGGCCTTCCGGTCATCCACGCGATCCGCGAACTCGGGGTGTGGTGCCGGGAAAAGGGCGTTACTTCCCTTGGCGTCATGGCGACCGACGGCGCGCGTCAGTCGAAGATCTATGACGACGTTTTAAGCGAATTCGGCGTGACTTGTATCTGGCCGTCTGAAGGAGACCAGAAGAAGGTCATGTCTTTGATCTACGACGATGTGAAGGCGGGAAAAGCACTGAACCGCGGCTCTTTCTTCGAGTCTTCCGAAGCGCTCTTTCATTCCGGCGCGCAGGCGATCGTTCTGGGCTGCACCGAGCTTTCGCAGGCCATGGTCGAGATGGACCTCGACGATCGTTTCGTAGATATCATCGACGTACTGGCAAAAGCCTGTGTACGCGAATGCAAAGGAGAATAAAGAATGCATAATCATGTGCTTAAGGATTTGAAGAATACCGTAAGTAAGTTTCCGGATAAGCCGGCTTTCTGCGGAGAAAACTCCGTTCTGACATTTAAGGAGCTCGACCACGCGATCGACCGTATCGGTACTTTCGTTCTTTCCGAAGGCATCAAAAAGAGCCCGATCGTCGTCTTCATGGAGAAGTCTCCGGAAGAAGTCGCCGCTTTCTTCGGTATCATCCGCGCGGGTTCCTACTACGTTCCGATCGACGCGGAAATGCCGACGGTACGTATCCATCTGATCCTCGAAAACGTCAAGTCGCCGCTTCTGATCTGCGATGATTCCACTTTTGAAAAAGCATCCGAGCTGGGCTTTACAGGTAAGATCGTGAAGTATTCCGAGATCTTAAGCAGTTCCGAGATCGACGATGCGGCACTTACCGCCGTTTATAATTCGTCTATCGACACGGATCCTCTGTACATCGTATTTACATCGGGTTCCACCGGTGTTCCGAAGGGCGTTGTCGGCTGCCACCGCGCGGTCAACGACTACATCGACCAGCTTTCCGAAGTGCTCGGTTTTTCCTCGGAGACCGTCTTCGGAAACCAGACACCGCTGTACCTCGATGCCTGCTTCAAGGAACTTTTCCCGACGATGCGTTTCGGCGCGACGACATATTTCGTCCCGAAGACGCTTTTCATGCAGCCGCTTAAGCTCGTGCAGTACTTAAACGAGCATGAGATCAACACCGTTTGCTGGGTCGTTTCGGCGCTGACGATCATCTCCACATTCGGCACCTTCAAAACAGAAGTCCCGAAGTATTTAAAGACGATCGCTTTCGGTTCCGAAGTCTTCCCGCTGAAGCAGTTCCGCATGTGGCGCCAGGCGCTCCCGGAGGCGACATTTACGAACCTCTACGGACCGACCGAAGGCACCGGCATGTGCTGCTACTACAGAGTCGACAGAGATTTCGAAGACGGCGAGGCGATCCCGATCGGACGTCCGTTCGATAACACAGAGATCATCCTCCTTGACGATGAAAACAATGAGGTCACAAAGGAGAACGGCGAGCAGGGCGAGATCTGCATCCGCGGCACATCCCTGACACTGGGATACATGAACAATCCGGAAAAGACTTCCGAGAGCTTCACGCTCAATCCGCTCCAAAAGCACTGGCCGGAGCTCATCTACAGAACCGGTGACATCGGACGCTACAACGAGCGCGGCGAGCTGATGTTCGTTTCGAGAAAAGACTTCCAGATCAAGCACATGGGCCACCGTATCGAGCTTGGTGAGATCGAGGTCAACGCGCAGATGATCGAGGGCATCACGGGTGCCGCTTGTGTCTACGACAAAGTGAAGGGCAAGATCGTGCTTTTCTATAGCGGAGATAAGGAAGAGGCCGATATGAAGGTCATCTTAAAGGATAGCCTGCCGAGATACATGGTTCCGAACGTAACCAAAAAGCTCGACCGCATCCCGCTGACATCCAACGGAAAGACCGACCGTGTGGCTCTTTCCGGCATGATCTGAGAAGACTTCATGTGACAGTACGGTAATTGCAAGAAAAAATCCGTACATATATAATTATCTGGAACGCTGACAAAAGGCGACATTTTGGAGGTTAGTCAAATGGACGAACTTATTGCGATTTTAAAGGATATTCACCCGGACGTGGATTATGAAACGGCAACCAACCTTGTTGACGGAAAGATCCTCGATTCGTTCGATATTATTTCTCTCGTATCGGAGATCGCCGACAAATTCGATGTCGTCGTTTCTGCCGAGTACATGGTCCCGGAGAACTTCAATTCCGCGAAGGCTCTGTGGGAACTGATCGAGAAACTGCAGGACGAGGAGTAAGAACGAAGCCTCTTTCTGAGGCTCGAGACTAAACTATGCTTTTTACTTCCTACGCGTTTATCGGATTTGTGATCCTTCTTGTGGCACTTTACTATGTGCTTCCGAAGAAGGCAAAGTGGCCCTTGCTTCTGCTGGGGTCTTACGTTTTTTACTTCTTCGCTGGATGGAAGTTCCTCTTTTACATCGCCGGCGTTACGGTCATCACGTACATCGCGGGCCTTCTGATCTCAAGTAACAAGAAGAAAGCCGACGCACGCTTTTCCGAGATGAAAGCACTTGAAAAGAGCGGTGAGGGAAGCCCCGAAGAAGTCGGCAAGGAAGCAAGAAAGCGTTTTAAGGAAGAACAGAAAAAGAAGCGCCGCAGGATCATGGCGATCGGCATCACGCTCGCGCTTTTGATCCTCGCGGTCGTTAAATACACCAACTTTACCATATACAACATCAACGGCATCCTCTCGGCCTTCCACGCGCCGAAAAGGATCAACTTTTTGACCATCGCGCTGCCGATGGGTATTTCCTTTTATACATTCCAGGCCGTCGGCTATGTCATCGATGTTTATCGTGACCGCCACGAAGCGCAGAAGAACTTCTTCAAGTACGCGCTGTTCGTAGGCTTTTTTCCGCAGCTCGTTCAGGGCCCGATCAGCCGCTACGGCGATCTCAGTAAGGAACTTTTCACGCCGCATACCTTTCAGGGACGCGTGCTGGAAAGAGGTCTTCAGAGAGTCATCTGGGGTTACTTCAAAAAACTCGTGATCGCGGATCGTATCCTTCCCGCGGTCAACACCATGATCGATACGCCGGAGAACTTCAAGGGCGCTTATGTTTTCCTCGTGATGATGTTCTACGCGCTGGAACTTTATGCCGACTTTACGGGCGGTATCGACATCACGATCGGTATTGCCGAGATGCTCGGCATCCCCGTCAAAGAGAACTTCGAGCGTCCGTTCTTCAGTAAGAATATCGCTGAGTACTGGAGACGCTGGCACATCACGATGGGCACATGGTTTACGGATTATATCTTCTATCCGATCTCCGTTTCCGGCCCGATGCTGAAGCTTTCTAAATGGAGCCGCACGCATCTTCCGGAAAAGATGGGTAAGAGACTTCCGGTATATCTGGCTTCGTTCGTCGTCTGGTTTACGACAGGTATCTGGCACGGAGCTTCCTGGAACTTCATTGTCTGGGGACTTGGTAACTTCGTAGTTATCATGATCTCGCAGGAACTCGAGCCGCTTTATGCCAAGTTCCATAAGAAGGTCAACACAGACGGAAGCACCGCGTATAAGTCCTTCCAGATCGGAAGGACCATACTTCTCATGAGCGCGCTTCGACTCTTCGACTGCTACCGCGACGTTCCACTGACATTTAAGATGTTCGGCACGATGTTTACGACATGGAACTGGAACACCCTTGGAAACGGCACGCTCCTGCATCTCGGAATCAACCGTGCGGACTACGTTATCCTGGCACTCGGTACGATCCTGATGTTCGTTGTCAGCATGATCGCGAGATCCGGTTCCGTCCGCGACAAGATGGAAAAGAAGATCCCGTTTGCAGGCCGCTGGGCGATCTTTACCGTACTGCTCCTTGTCATCGTCGTCTTCGGCGCATACGGCCTCGGCTACGACGCATCGCAGTTTATCTATAATCAGTTCTGATCGTTATACCCACTTCAAGCGGTTCTTGTACTGTACTTTTTCCGTGCCTTTGTTATCTTCGCAGATGATAGTTCCGATCTCATAACAGTCGTGATACTTGCTTAAGTGCTTGATCACAGAAGCCTTTTCTTTTTGGGGAACCACGATCGTCATACCGACTCCCATGTTGAAGGTAGTGAGCATCTCGGTATCCGAGACATTTCCTTTTTCCTTAATGAAACGGAAGACGGGAAGGATCTTGATCTTACTTCTGTCGATCTGCGCGGTCAGACCGTTCGGGATGACGCGGCAGAGATTGCCCTGAATACCACCGCCCGTGATATGTGCCATACCGGAGATCTTATCTTTTCCGAAAAGACCTTTGAGGGCCGGATAGTACGGTGTATGCGGTTTCATGATCTCTTCGATGAAAGTGTTTCCGTTGATCTTCTCGAGCTTGATCTGCGGCATCTTATCGAGGAGCATGCGCACCAGAGAATAGCCGTTGGTGTGAAGACCGTTTGACGCGAGCGCCAGAACTGCGTCACCTTCTTTGATCGACGATCCGTCGATGACCTTTTTTCTTTCGCAGATGCCGGCAATGCTCGAGGTGAGAACATAAACGCCGGAATCTACAACAGACGGCTGAATGGACGTCTCACCGCCGACAAGCGAGCACTCGTTTTCGCGGCACGCGTCGGAAACGCCTTTTACAAGCGCGCTGATCGTTGCCTTTTCCGCTTTGCCGCATACGATGGTATCGAGGACGGCGAGGGGCGTGGCGCCCATAACGACGATGTCGTTAACGAGGTGGTTGATCATGTCATGGCAAATGGATTCGGTGTAACCGTACTCCATCGCGAGCTTCTGCTTGGAACCCGGCTCCTCGGATTTAAGGACCAGGACAGGCTCTTTGATCTCCGGGAACTTGATATCGTAAAGTGAGGCGAAAGGGCCGAGACCGTTAAGGACTCTTCTGTCCTTGGTCTCAAGATGCTTTTTCATCTCGCTTTTGATCGAATCGGTGTAGGCAATATCGATACCGGCCTTGCTGTAGGAAAGACCATCCTGATCTTTCTCGGTGCCCGAGAGAAGTTCGTCCACGGAAACTTCCAGTGTCCTTGCCAGATCCGGCAGCATTTCGATGTTCGGATAGGCTTTTCCGTTCTCCCATTTCGAGATCGTCTGAAAAGAAACATTCAACCGTTCGGCGAGTTGCCCCTGTGTCAGTCCGAGCTCGCGACGCTTCTCATTGATAAAACTTCCTACTTTGTTGCTGTCGATCATGGCGCTTTCCTCCGTCTGTTTTCTTGCCTTCAGTATGCAGGACAAAACACTGACTACACAATAACATTATCGTTGAAAACGGAGGTAAAATTCAACTGTTAGGCGAATTGTGAACTCTCAGCACGGCGCTGCTATACTACGCTTAGCAGATAAAGATTGCCTTTCCAAGGCAATCTTTAACACATTCTGTAAGTTTTATACATACGGAGTAAACAGGATGATCACGAATAAAGACGAATCATCCTTAAGATCGGAGGCTCAAAATGATTAATAAGAAAGTTCCGCTTTGCCTGATTATTGTGTTAGTTGTTTCAAGCATGCTCTTTACAGGGTGCCCGAAATCCGGTGATGATAAAGAGACCACAAAATCCGAACAGGAGCCTAAAGCTACCACCTCGAATCTCTTAGAGCATGATACTGATGCCGTCAATAAGATCGAAGGACTTCTCGAGTGATCTGATCACTGCTTCAAGCCGACGACTACCCAGTCTTCCTCTTCGAGGTGGTATGGTGAACCGCAGGACGGGCACTGGAGCAGATGCATGGCGTCAAAGCTGGCGGCGCAGGTCTTGCAGTTAACGGCGTGAATGGAGAAGCCGTAATTTTCCTGAGCGGTCAGTTTCTTAACGAGAGTCATGTTGTAGTCTTCCTTCTTTGTTACGATCTTGCCGTTAATGAGGTGTGTCGTATTAAGGTAGATCCTGACAAGAAGAACGAGGTTGTCTCCGTTCTGGATGCTTGAGTTCAGATACTTCATCGCGCCGCGATAATCGATATCAATGATCGTATCAAGATCGGGAAGGTTCGGATCGCCTCTGTAGATACTCATGTTGGTCCGATCTTCGGAATAAGCGATCGCGCGGAAAAGTGAGATGACTTTTCCTTCAAAAAGATCGTAGGAGAACTCCGGATCGAAGCGCTGCATGGCTTTGGTCAGGGCGCCCTTTGTCAGTGCGGCGGACTGTACGTCTGTCGTGGAAATGGCCTGAGATGTCATCTTGCCCATCATGAAAATGGCGAAGAAAATGCTGAATGTCAGATAGAAGATGATGAATCCGAGGAATCCCGCAAGGAGTGCTGCGCCGAGGCCGAAGAGAAGCGCCACGTAGTGAGGATCGCACTGCCCCCATGTTGTAACGGTGGTATAGGCGCCTACGCCGAGAGCGAAAAGAATAGCGACGTTTCGAACGGTAGGAATGATCTTATCCATGGATTTTCGGTCTGCGAGCTGCGACAGCAGATAGAAGTTCGAAACGCAAGGGAAAAGCTGCTTCATCTGGAATCTTGTTCCGCACATCGGACAGCCGTTACTGAAGATCGCGAGAGTCGCTCTGTTGCCGCAGTTCGGGCATTCGTACTCTGCGTTCTGACTGTCTGCGCGATCGAGGATATTCGTATAGAAGATACTCGCGGTGTTCTTGTGCTTTTTCAGGATCTTCTGAGTGGAAATGTTGGTGATCTGTGTAGAGGAATCACACTCTCTGAACGAAAGGCTCGCGGTGTATGGCGGGCGGTTCTTTGAACGTGTCGCTTTCACGCCGTCAGGGGTGATCGTGTAGCGACGCTGGATCTTAACTCCCATGTCAGCAAGACGTTTCTCATGCTGATGGAGGTAATAACGCATATCAGCGGACGCGTGTTCCGGCTCTGTACCGTCATCGTAGAATCTTGTGATCTCATTAATGAAAGAATCGCGAAGCGCGTCCTGCGGCTTCGGCTTATTAAGATCACGGATCTCCTCGATCTTCTCCGACAAATTCTGTAAAAAACCACCCATAATCAAAACCCTCCTAATAAAGAATGCCACTGTCATTGTAGCATAGGAAGGGTTTGCTGTATTACTCCCAGAACTGCGCAATAGACCACGGTTATTCGCAAAAATGCTAAGGAGCGATTCCGCAGGGCAAAACCCGAGGACCAGCGACGTGCATTATTTTCGCGCGGCGCCAGATCGAAAACACAGCGACGTGCATTTTCGAACGGAATCAGAGCGGATTCTCTTCCAAATCCTTAGCGATCATATCTCTTGCCTCTTCGGAGATATCGGAAGTCTTCGCGGACTTCACGTGCTCGGCATCCATAATGCCGACGACCTTAAGGCGGATCTTAGTGCTTTTCCAGGGGTAATTTTTTGAGATCTTTTCGGATCCCTGGATAGTCAGGACAACGACCGGGACGTTTGCTTTCTGGGCGATCTTAAATACACCGTTATGGAAAGGAAGGAGCTTGCATTTCTTGCTTCTGGTGCCTTCCGGATATACGAAGATGGAGACCTCATCGGCCTTGAGAAGTTTGCTGGCGCGGTCGATGGTCATCATGGCGTTTCTCGGGTTCTCGCGGTCGATGGCCATCATGCAGCAGCGGCGGATGATGCGTCCGTAGAATGGGATCTTGAAGTTTTCGGCTTTCGAGATGAAAGACGGATAGTGTTTGGCGAGGATCTTCCAGGAAAGGAGCGGGTCAAAATTCGATCTGTGGTTGCAGACGAAGAGCATCTGCTTGCCTTCCGGGATCTTGTCGAGGTCGACGAGATCGTACTTAACGCGCATGATACGCATGCCGATCGCCGTCGTGTGGACCAGAAGGAAGCGGTAGAACTTCGAGTCAGTGTTGTATTCCTTCTTGGTGTTTATGAAAAGCGTCGAGACGAAAGTAAAAAGGAACAGCAGGAGAATGCCTGCGACCTTGATGCCGACGATGGCAAGAACGACGTAAAGTGCGTAAAGTAAATACTGCATGGAAACCCTCCGGATGCAAAGAATGTGTTTCTTACGAGAAACAATTCTAACACAAGGAAGGTGCTTTTTCATTAGGAAAAGCACATGACCGCGTTGTCATTTCACAAAAAGAGCGGTTGTGCTACAATGCTTTTGACCGAAAAGACATGACGAGGAAAGTATGGCTGAAGATATCGAAAAGAACATAGAAAAGATGCCCGAAGAGACAGAAGTTAAGGCAGCGGAAGCAGCTGAGAAGAAGCCTGAAAAGAAGGGCTTGAAGAGAGTTGCCCGTGTGGCGCTTGTTCTGGCGCTCATTATTCTCTCGGGAATCGTTATTCATCTGGCCGACCTCCTCCTTCGTCCGAAGTATATGGGCGATGTCACGGAAGGCGCGCTGACGGCGGAGTATTACGAGGCTTACGGCGATCACGATGTGCTTTTCGTCGGTGACTGTGAGGTGTACGAGAACTTTTCGACCGTACAGCTATGGAAAGAATTCGGCATCAACAGCTTTATCCGCGGCGGCGCGCAGCAGCTCGTATGGCAGTCTTACTACCTTCTGGAGGACGCGCTTCGCTATGAGACGCCGGATGTTGTTGTTTTCAATGTACTTTCCCTGATGTATAACGAGCCGCAGAATGAGGCATATAACCGCATGGCGCTCGACGGCATGCGCTGGAGCAAGACCAAGTGGGACGCCATCAACGCATCGATGTGCGAGGGCGAGAGCATGATCGAGTATATCTTCCCGATCCTCCGTTACCACAGCCGCTGGAACGAGCTGACTTCCGACGATTTCAAATACTGGTTCAAAAAGGACCTGGTCTCCTATAACGGCTACTACCTGAGAAACGAGATCATGCCGGCAGGAGATATGCCGCCGTTCCGTCCTCTGGGGGATTATTCCTTCGGCGACAAGGCAATGAAATATCTCGACAAGATGACCGAGCTCTGTAAAGAGAAGGGCATCAAGCTCGTCCTGATCAAGTCGCCTTCACTTTATCCGCACTGGTACGACGAGTGGGATGAAAACATGAAGAAATACGCGGAAGATAACGATCTTCTCTACATCAATATGCTTGAGATCGCCGAGTCCGAGATCGGCATCGATTACAGCCTGGACACTTACGACGCGGGCCTTCACATGAATGTCACCGGCGCGGAGAAGTGCGCTTCTTATCTCGGAAAAGTACTCGTCGAAAAGTACGGCCTTACGGATCACAGAGACGATCCGGATATGGCCGAATACTGGAACGATGTCATCGAGCGTTACGAAGAGGCGAAAAACGCCTGATCCCACCTGTTTTTGAATACGCGAAAAGCGCCTGTTTTCAATTGTCAAAGACGAAAATAATTGTCAATTAATTTCCATTCATAAATCTAATAACTTTCCATGAATTTTCGGGGAAATACTTTGCTATTGTTCTTGCAGAGTGTTAAAGTTATTTTATGAATATGCTTCGTTCTAAAACTCGGCTTCTCACTCTTGGCCTGGCATTGACGATCGGATCTGGCTGGCTCTTGAGTAACGCGCCGAAAACGCCTGTTCTGGCGGACGAAGACGAAGACTCGAACGAAGCGGCGATAGAGCTTCTTGACCAGTCACACGGATATTCCCCGGTACTTTATGACAATACAAACGGACTTCCGACCTCGGAGGCGAATGCCATCGTGCAGACGCCGGAAGGCTTCATGTGGATCGGCTGTTACAGTGGCCTGATCCGTTATGACGGAAATACTTTTGAACGTATTGATTCTGCCGAGACAGGCATCACGAGCGTTGTCAGTCTTTATGTTGACTCGAAAGAGAGACTTTGGGTAGGCACGAATGACAGTGGCGTCGGCATCCTCGAAAAAGGCGAGTGGACGACTTTCACCAAGCAGGACGGGCTTCCTTCCGCATCGGTCCACGATATCACGGAGGATGAGAACGGACTCATCTACCTGGGAACGACCGCAGGTGTCGTGCTCGTTGACGAGGAGCTGCACCTTACGCATGTTGTAGACCCGCAGATCAAGGATGAATACATCCGTACTCTGAAGATGGGCTACGGAAATGTAGCCTACGGACTGACGATCGATGGCGCGGTCTTTACCATGAAAGACGGAAAACTGGTTGCTTTCTATTCTCCGAAGGACCTCGGCGTTTCCGATGTCCATGCCATTTTCCCGGATCCGGATAAGCCGGACTATGTGTACTACGGAACGAAAGGCTCGGATGTATATCACGGTATCCCGGGACAGCCGCTTTCGAAGATCATCGACACGATCGAACCTTTTTCCTACGTCAACTCGATCAAGAAGTTCGATAACGAGGTGTGGGTATGTACCGACAATGGTATCGGACGAATCGTAAACGGTGAAATGATCCCGCTTACGAATCTGCCGATGACGACTTCGATCGAAGATATCATGCCCGATTTCCAGAACAACCTCTGGTTTGTTTCCTCTCAGCAGGGTGTCATGAAGATCGTGCCGAACCGCTTCGCTGACCTCTATTCGCAGTATCACCTCGACAGCGATGTCGTCTATTCGACGGCTGTCTATCAGAATAAACTCTTTATCGGAACGAAGACGTCAGGTCTTCTGGCTTTGGAAAAACAGGCCGTCGTCGAATCGCTTCCGCTTGAAAGCGCGGTGACGGCTTCCGGAAAAAAGGTAGACACGAATGACCTGATCAATCTTCTGGACGGATCAAAGCTGCGTTCACTCGTCAAAGATTCGAAGGGGAATCTCTGGATCGCTTCTTTCGGTGACTATCCGCTGATCCGCTATGACGGGAAAAGCGCCGTGATCTTTTCTTCTGAGGACGGTCTTCCGACAAACCGCGCAAGAACGATCTGCGAGCTCTCGGACGGTTCTTTTGCCGTAGCTTGCACGGGAGGCGTCGCGATCATCGAAAATGATCAGATCAAGACGATCTACGATGAGTCGAGCGGGATCAAGAATACGGAGGTCCTGACCGTCGTTGAAGCGGCGAATAAGGACATCCTGGTCGGTACGGACGGTGGCGGCATCTACGTCATCAGCGGCGGTGAGACCCGCCATGTCAGCACCGATAACGGACTTCATTCCGACGTTGTCATGCGAATCAAAAAAGACCATACCAGAGACATTTACTGGATCGTGACCAGTAACTCGATCTCCTACATGGATGCGGATTACGAGGTCACCACCATCAAGCGTTTCCCGTATTCCAACAACTTCGATATCTACCAGAACAGCAGAGACGAGATGTGGGTGCTGAGCAGTAACGGTATCTACGTCGTTACCACGGAAGAGATGATCCGAAACGAATCACTCGTGCCTTTCTTCTACGGACGTGAGAACGGCCTGACGTGCTTTGCGACATCCAATTCCTACAGCGAACTGACGGACGAGGGCGACCTTTATATGTGTGGTTCGACAGGCGTTGTGATGACGAATATCAATGAGGAAAACGAGCTGGAGAGCGATGTCAATCTGACCGTTCCTTATATCGACTGTGACGGAAAACTGATCTATCCGGACGAGTCCGGTGCATTTGAAGTACCGGCAAACGTTCAGAAAGTCACGATCTATGCGTATTGCTTCAACTACTCGCTTGTCAATCCGCAGATCATCTACTGCATGGAAGGATTTGACAGATCGTCGACCAAGATCAGGAGAACTGAGCTGAAGCCTGTAGGCTATACCAATCTTTCCGGCGGCAAGTACACATTCAAGCTGCAGCTTCTGAAAGCAAACGGCGAGGTCCAAAAAGAGATCGACGTTAAGATCACCAAGAAACTGGCGAATTCGGAACAGGTATGGTTTAAGGCGTTGAGCATCATCGGTCTGATCGTTCTGATCATGTCGGTCGCCTACCTCATCACCAGAAACCGCATGCGGGCACTTCAGGAAAAGGAACAGAACCAGAGGACCTTGATCCGTGAGATCGTTGAGGCCTTCGCGAAGGTAATCGATATGAAAGACCGTTACACGAACGGTCACTCCACAAGAGTCGCGGAATATACCGCTATGCTCGCAAAAGAACTCGGCTATGACGATGAGACCGTCGAAAAGTACAGAAACATCGCACTCCTGCACGATATCGGAAAGGTAGGTATCTCTTCGGAGACGCTGAATAAACCGGGCCGTCTGACCGACGAAGAGTTCAAGGAGATCAAGTCTCACTCCGGTAAGGGTTATGTCGTTCTTAAGGACATCAGCATCATGCCGGAGCTCGCGATCGGCGCCCGTGACCACCACGAGAGACCTGACGGACACGGATATCCGAAGGGCTTAGTGGGCGATGAGATCCCGCGTGTCGCGCAGATCATCGCCGTGGCGGACACATTCGACGCGATGTATTCCGACCGTCCGTACAGAAAACGCATGAACTTCGATAAGGCGATCTCCATCATCAAAGAGGTCTCCGGTACACAGCTGCAGGAAGATGTCGTAGACGCGTTCCTGCGTCTGGTCGAGCGTGGTGAATTCCGCGCGGAAGACGATGTGGGCGGCGGTACTTTCGAAGACATCACCAATATCCATAAGAAGCAGGAACAGTCTTCCGGGAAAAAGGACACCGGGACTCCCAAGGAGGAAGGAAAGTCCGAGGAGAAAGATAATTCCGTAAAAGAGGAAGACAAGTCCGACAAAACCGACGAAAAAGAGCAGGAGTAAATGTGACAGTTTGCTGATTGAAAGTCGGGGCAAATCATGCGAAAATAGGCAAAGGAAAAAGCCGTGAAGGCAAGTGCTTTTCGCGGAGAATGTTCTTTTGGGAAAAAGGAGAAACACAAAATGAAAAAGATCGGTTCACTGGCACTTGTGCTGGTTATGGCGCTTTCGATGGCAGCCTGCTCGGACGCAAAGAAAGTAGAAAGCAAAGGCGAGACAGGAGCAGCTTCCTCTTCCGCAGCGGAATCCCAGGACGCGCAGACAGAAGCTTCGAAAGATGAGGGTACAGGTTCTGTTGACGTAACGCTGGATACTTCCGACAACTTCGTTTTCACATACGAAGGCGTTGATATCCTGCTCGGTTCCGAGCCGACAGCGACACTTGAAAAGCTCGGTGACGCGAAGAATATGCTGACAGTTCCGTCCTGCGCTCACGACGGCACCGATTACGTTTACACATACAACAACATGTCCCTGACAGTTTATGTCGCGACAGGTAGTGAGACCGGATATATTTCCGACGTTCTCATTACTTCCGACCTCGTTGCTACACCGGAAGGCGTTGAGATCGGCATGGCACCGGAAGCGGCACGTACCAAGTACGGCGATCCGGATCAGGAGACGGACGCGATGTGGGTCTATAACCGAGGAACATCCGAACTGCTTCTGACTATCAGCTCCGGCAAGATCGTTTCGATCGAGTACATGATCCCGTAAGGAGAAAAGGTTCTTTTGGCACATTATTACGAGGAAAATCCACAGGGAGAGTCCGACCGTCGCGTCATCCAGGCGCGTATGCACGGTATGGACTTTTTCTTTACGACAGACGCGGAAGTGTTCTCCAAGAAGTTTCTGGACTTCGGTTCGAGGACGCTTCTTGAGGCGTCGATCGAAGACCTTTCGGCCAATAACCGAAAGAAGGGAAAGCTTCTGGATCTCGGCTGCGGCTACGGCCCGATCGGCATCATCATGAAGCGCGTTTTCCCGTCCATGGAAGTGACGATGGTCGACATCAATAACCGAGCGATCGAGCTGGCGATGCAGAACGCGGAGACCAACAGCGTCAAGTGCGTTGATGTGCATCAGTCCGACGGATGCAGTAATGTGGAGGGTCTTTATGATGTGGTCCTGACAAACCCGCCGGTAAGAGCCGGAAAGCAGACGGTGTTCTCTTTCTATGACGGGGCGTACGAACACATGGCGGAAGGTGCTTTTCTCTATGTGGTGCTCCAGAAAAAACAGGGCGCGCCGTCCTCGGAAAAGTACCTGCTTGAAAAGTTCGGCAACTGCGAGGTCATCGCCAAAGAGTCCGGTTACTGGATCATGAAGTCGGTCAAATCCTGACAGTGTTTTTTGATTTGATTTTCTTAATTACCTAGCGTACAATAGGGTTTCAGAATTTAAACATGAGGTGAATAATATGGGTTCTTGTGATTCATGCGGTTCCAAAGATTCCTGCCCGTCCGCAACAGCCGGCGGTTCCTGTGGTTCTTCCCAGCCGGAGTCTCTGATCGCTCCTCTGCACGAAAAATCAAGTGTTAAAAAAGTCATCGGTGTCTGCAGCGGTAAAGGCGGCGTCGGTAAGTCTTTCGTAACCAGTGTCCTGGCTTCGAGACTTGCACGTGACGGCTATCGCGTAGGTATCCTCGATGCTGACGTTACCGGTCCTTCCATTCCGAAGGCTTTCGGTCTTAAGGGTCAGCTCAAGGGTGACGAGAGCGGCATCCTGCCGATGATCTCTCATTCCGGTATCCAGATCGTTTCCGTCAACCTCGTTATGGAAAACGAAGAGGCTCCTGTCGTATGGCGTGGTCCGGTCATTTCCGGCGTCGTAAAGCAGTTCTGGTCTGACGTGATCTGGGAAAACATTGATGTTATGCTCATCGATATGCCGCCGGGAACAGGTGACGTTCCGCTGACGGTATTCCAGTCGATCCCGCTCGACGGTATCATCCTCGTTTCGACTCCGCAGGATCTCGTTTCCATGATCGTCAACAAGGCGAGAAACATGGCGCTTCTGATGCAGGTCAAAGTCCTCGGTTTTGTCGAGAACATGAGCTACACCATCTGCAAGCACTGTGGCGAGAAGACCCCGCTCTTCGGTGAAGAGGGCAAGGTCCAGAAGGCAGCAAACGAGATGGGCGTTCCGCTTTTCGATAAGCTCCCGCTCGATCCGGATATCACGGCTCTTGTTGACGAAGGTCACATCGAGAGAGTTCCGAATGAGATCCTTTCCGGCGCTGTCGAGTTCGTCGAGAAGATGATCGAAGAAAAGAAGTAAGATGGATCGGTGCTTTTCGAATAAAAAAGTACTGGTCAAGGTCCTGGCATGTCTGATGCTTGTCGTCTGCATGCCGGGATTTTTTTGCGCGTGCAAAAAAGGCGATAAGGCGAGTAATTCCGACCTCGGCGACTACCATAAGTACCTGGGCGACTATTACTACGACTGTTCGATCAGTGCGATGGTCTTTGAGGTGCCGGATGGAGAAGAGGAGCCGGGCGTTCTTTACCGCCAGGTGACCGACCTCGACGCTTTGACGCAAACATGTCCGATCCCCGTAGTCTTTTTCTTCTACTCGGGCATGCACGCGGATATCTACGGGCTTTTCGCCTGCATGGAGCAGGTCGCGGAGGAATATCACGATAAAGTCCTGATCGTCGCGATCGATGCTCTTGCCGAAAAGGACCTTGCGACGGCATATAAGATCGAGGCGCTTCCTGAGGCGATCGTCATCAAGGAAAACATGCAGAAGGCGCGTTTCAAAGGTCAGGACCGAGGCGAATGGACCGCGCAGGATCTGGCAAACTGGATCGTGACCGAAATACAGAAATAAACCTTCCGAGCGGACGCGCAGAACCTGGTGCTTCCGCTCGTGTTATAATGGAACAAGATCGATTAGAAAAGGCGGAAATAAATATGCAGTACGAATACGCGAACGGGATCGGACAGGATAGTCATCGTTTCATGCAGCCTTGTGAAGCGCAGCTTAAGAGCTCGGACAAATGGCCGAAGAAACTGATCCTCGCGGGTGTTGAATTCCCGGGCGAGACACCGCTGGTTGCCAATAGTGACGGCGATGCGGTGCTGCACGCTTTGACCAACGCGATCTCCGGAGTTACGGGCATCAACGTCTTAGGACCGATCGCGGACCAGATGTGCCAGTCCGGCATCACCGACAGCGCTGAATATCTGAAAAAAGGACTTTCCTTTGCCGTGGATCAGGGCTGGGAGATGACACATATCTCCATCAGCATCGAAGGCAAAAGACCGAAGTTCACTCCGATGATCGGTCCCATGAAGATCCGTATCGGCGAGCTTTGCAATATCGCTCCGGAAAGGATCGGGATCACCGCGACGACCGGTGAGAACCTCACGAGATTCGGTGAGGGCGAGGGCATCATGGTATTCTGCAGCGTCACGATGAGGCGTGAAGAAGTTGATCTTTCGAGCAGACAGGAACCGGCCGGACTTAACTGAATCAGCAAAAAAATGAGCCGCTTACTTGCGGCTCAACATATATTCTGCAATGGCGGCGTCTTCGGGCGTCGTTATCTTTATGTTCCCGTAGGAACAAGGGATCAGGTGCACGTCGATGCCGAGCGCTTCGGCAAGTGCCGTGTCATCCGTGGCGGTAATGCCCATTTCTTTTGCTTGTTTACTTACATCCAGAAGCACCTTGTACTTAAATACCTGTGGGGTCTGCACCTCGTAAAGTGTGTCGCGGTCGAGTGTCTTATCGACGAGCGGGTGCTTTTCTTTTTCGACACCTTCTGACGCGATAGCCATCTTAATGGTGTTCTTGCAGGGCGTCGCGGCGACGCTGACATCGTAGATATGTCCGCCGGCGTAGCAGGAAGCGATCGTGTCTTGATCGACCATGCATCTGGCGCCATCGTGGATAAATACGGGATCCGGGTCTCCCGGAGGCGTTTTCAGCTCGGAAAGCGCCGCGATACCGCATGCGACGGAATCCTGTCGTGTCGCTCCGCCTTTGACGATCTTTTCGACAAAGGAGATCTTGTACTCGTCGACGAGTTCTTTGACACGGGAGATATTATCTTCAGTAGTGACGATCACGGCATGGATCGAGATGCCCGTCTTTTCCTGATATTCGGAAAAAGCGAGAAGCGTCCTGGCGAGGACCGGAACGCCGTTGATCTTAAAGAACTGCTTGCTGTCGGAGATCCCCATTCTCGTGCCGAGCCCTGCCGCCGGGACGATCAGGTACAAAGGGCGGCGAAGTTCAAACGAAGAAGGAAGAGTGATCTTTTTGATCTGCATGGGGTGCCTCCTTATGAGAAAAGCACATCGATCGCTTCGGAAAGCTTATCGACGTAGATGAATTCCATTTTAACGGGGAGTCTTTCGGCCGCGCTCTTGCTCGCTCCCGGAAGGACACAGGCGGAAAAGCCGAGTCGGGAAGCGTCCGCGAGGCGTTTCTCGAGATCGCTGACGGGACGGAGCTCGCCGGTAAGACCCACTTCGCCGATCACCATGGTGTTCTCGGCGAGTGCTTTTCCAGAAACGGAAGAGAATACGGCACAGACGACGGCCAGGTCGCACGCGGTCTCATCGATCCGCATGCCGCCGACGACATTGATATAGGCATCCATATTCGAAATGCCGACTTTGCATTTGCTTTCCAGAACGGCCAGAAGCATCGAAACACGACCCTTATCGAGACCCTGCGTCATGCGCTGCGGATTCGCGTAAGCGGAAGGCGACATCAGCGCCTGGATCTCCAGAAGTACGGCGCGGGAACCCTCAACGACGGAGGTGATCACGGAGCCCGGAGCCATATGAGGACGGCCGGAAAGAAGGAGTGCGGACGCGTTTTCGACACCGACGAGACCTTTCTGTGTCATCTCGAAAAAGGCCATCTCACCGGTCGATCCGAAACGGTTCTTCGTGGCGCGGAGCATACGAAGGGCAGAGGAACCGTCGCCTTCGAAATAAAGGACGGTGTCCACCATGTGCTCAATGATACGGGGACCCGCGATCGCACCGTCTTTCGTGACGTGACCGACGAGAACGATCGGGACATTCAGGGATTTCGCGATACGAAGAAGACCGGCGGTGACTTCGCGTGTCTGGGACACAGAGCCCGGTGCGGAAGAGATATCTTCGCTATAGAGCGTCTGGATCGAGTCGATCACGCAAAGACCGGGCTTTCGCTCGGAAATGAGTTCGGAAATATGTTCAAAGGAAGTCTGCGAGCACAGTACGATGCTGTCACGGGAAATGCCGAGACGGTCGGCGCGCATCTTGATCTGGGACTTAGATTCCTCGCCGGAAACGTAGAGGATCTCGCCCTTGGTCTTTACGGCGCCGCTGACCTGCATGAGCAGAGTGGATTTACCGATGCCCGGGTCACCGCCGACAAGTGTCATACTGCCTTCGACAAAACCGCCGCCGAGGATCCGGTCGAGTTCGGCAATGCCGGAGGAAAAACGCGGCTCGTTTTCTTTGGCGACTTCAGAGAGCTTGGAGACACCGCGCTCGGCGATCCAGCCGGCACGAAGGGCGGGCTTGGCGTCACTTGGGGCCGACTTGACTTCAACGACCTCATCGAATGTGTTGTATTCCTGACATGACGGGCATTTTCCCATCCATCCGGAAGTCTCGTAACCGCAGTTGCGGCAGACGAATTGCGCTTTTTTCTTAGCCATGGTATCTCCTTTTTCAAAGGGGCGCGACATGCGCCTTATCCACCTAATCATACCACCTCGCTATTTCTTTTTTAAGAGAAATTGAGTAAAATACATAAGATTGTTATGGCATGTAAGGAAGTAAGAAATTACCATGGACCGATCCTGGACAGCATACTACGATGAGGAAATGAGCGGACTTCCGGAGATCCCGGATCTCACACTGTATGAGATCCTTCTTCGTTCCGCGAAGACTTTCCCGAAGAAAAGAGGCGTGACCTTTGAGGGTACACGCATCACATACGAGGAGCTTCTTACCGAAGTCGATTCTCTGGCGGAAGCGTTTGCTGACTGTAATATCGGCGTCGGCACGGTCGTTACCGTCTGCCTTCCGAACATCCCGCAGGCGGTCGTCGCGATCTACGCGCTCAATAAACTCGGCGCCATCGCGAACATGGTCCACCCGAAGACTCCTGCCCCCGAGCTTTGTTCCTGCATGAAGGAAACGAACAGCGAGTGCCTCATGATCCTGGATGCCTTCCTTCCGAAAGCACTGGACATGATCGAAGAACAAAAGCCGGGTCTGGTCATCGTCTGTAAGATCGGTGACTATCTTTCCTTTGGAAAAGCACTCGGGTTTTATGTCAGCAAGGGCAGAAAGATCCCGAAATTCCCCAAGGATTCGTTCTATATTTCTTACAGCGAACTGATCCGCCACGGCGACATGCTGCGAAAGGGCAAGTTCAGCGGCGACTACGACTGGGAGTATCCGTTCACGGATCTCGGTGAATTTAAGAAAAAAGAAAAAGCAGAATATGTCCGCCCGATCGGACCTGACGATCCGGCGATCTATCTTCACAGCGGCGGCACGACGGGTTCCCCGAAGATCGCCGTGATCTCTTCAACGAACATGAATGTGCCGGCGATGCTCGGCCCGCAGATCATCCGCGTTTCGGATCCGTTTACTGATCCCGAGAACTTCCCGGATCTGACGATGGTCGCGATCCTTCCTTTGTTCCACGGTTTTGGTATCTGCATGTGCATGCACTGCATGATCGCCTGTGGCATCAACATGCTTCTGGTGCCGATCTTTAAGCCGGACGAACTGGCGAAGATCATCAAGAAAGAAAAGCCGCAGCTTATCGCGGCGGTACCGACGCTTTACGAGGGGATGCTCAAGAGCGACAAGCTGAAGACGATGAACCTCGATTTCCTTCGTGCGTGCTTCAGCGGAGGCGACACTCTTCCGATGGATCTCAAGAAGCGTTTCGAGGAATATATACACGCGCATGGCGCGAACATCTCACTTCGTGAAGGCTACGGCCTGACGGAGACATTGACGGTATGTGCCGTTAATCCCGAAAAGAACTGTAAGAGCGGTTCTGTCGGACTTCCGCTTCCCGGCATCGATATGAAGATCGTAAAAACGGGAACCGACGAAGAAGTCCCGGTCGGCGAAAAAGGTGAGATCTGCATCAGCGGTCCGACGGTCATGCTCGGCTATCTCAACGATCCGGAAGCAACGGATCTGGCCATCCATGTCCATGCGGACGGAAAAAGATGGATCCACAGCGGCGACCTCGGGCACAGAGACGAAGAAGGTTTCTTCTATTTCGACCAGCGCATCAAGAGGATCATCAAGGTCTCCGGCGTTCCTGTTTTCCCGACGCAGATCGAAAAGGTCATCCTGGAAAACGAAGCTCTGGAAGCGGCCTGCGCGGTCGCGATCCCGCACCCGTATCGTCTCCATGTCGTAAAGGCATATCTTGTCCTTAAGGACCGTTCGGCGGACGATGCGACAAAGGAAGAGATCAAAGAGCAGATCGCGGCAAACTGCAAGAAGAACCTGATCCCTTACGCGTGCCCGGTGGAATATGAATTCAAGGACGAATTCCCGATGACAAGGATCGGCAAGATCGATTTCCGCGCGCTTGAAAAGGAAGCGCAGGGGCTGAAAGAAGAGAAACCGCAGGAAAAAGAAGAACAGTAACGACATCAGGGGAAGCGACGGATGCGGAAAAATCACGTACTTCATGTCATGAAAAGTGAATGGAAGAAGACCAGGAAGACACCGGTCCAACTGGTCACGATGCTTCTTGTGCCGATGCTCAGTGTGCTTTTCCTGTCCTGGTGCTTAAGCTACGTCATGGTTCTCGTAAACAGATATAGCGGCGCCGTTTATTTCCCCGAAGAGATCTCCGCTGAGGAGATGGAGACGGAGTTTTCCGAGTATTATTCCGTTTTCAGTTTTAAAAACGGCACAATGGACGACGCGAAAGCACGTGTCAGCAACGGCAAGGTCGACTGCGCGCTCGTGGTCGAAGACAGATTCATCCATATCATTTACGATTCTTCGATACTGACATCTCCCAGTGCCTTAAAGGAAGCAAAGGACTTAGGTCTTGATATCTCTTATCTTCTTGCGGGAAGGCAGTATTACAACGATGCCTACGAGATCTATCCGGAAGTGGAGACCATTGATATGAGTTCTTCCGCGGACCGTCTCGAAGGCTATCTCGACCGTGTCGGCGGCGTGATCGGCATGATCATCTT
This sequence comes from Clostridiales bacterium, assembly GCA_017617525.1. Lineage (GTDB taxonomy): Bacteria > Bacillota > Clostridia > Saccharofermentanales > Saccharofermentanaceae > Scatonaster. The sequence goes on along the minus strand of JAFZWA010000007.1, from coordinate 62,251 downwards.
CCTCATGATGGCCAGTAACGCCATGGCACTTTCCGCCCGTACGATCACTGGGGAAAAAGAACGCCAGACTTTCGACACATTGGTCTTGTGCCCGGCTGATCTTTCGAAGATCCTTATCGGAAAAGAGCTGGTCATGCACCTCGAGATCTTCCTTTCGGGGATCGTCGGATTTCTGGCGGCCATCGCGGGTATGGCGATCTGGAGCCCGAAGGAATTTGCCGCGATCGATGAAAACGGCACCGAGGTCTTCGGTGCGGTCCTGGCGATCGTTCTGATCATCTTTGCGGCATCTCTTGTCATCACGGCGATCTTCAGCATCATCGGCAGTGCTTTTGCCGAGACGAAAAAAGCATCGCTCTTTTCTTCGGCGGGAATGGTGCTCATTTCCGTGAGCGCGATGCTGCCGTCCTTTGTCAGCACGGATCTCGTCAAGTATTTCCCGCTTTCAAACTGGACTCCGGTCTTAAAGAGCATCTGCAAAGATGAGTTTTCATACACACCGATCTTTACCGCACTTGCCATCGGCATCCTGCTGTTTGGCCTAAGCATGATCCTGTCTTCCGGATTGTGGGAAAGGACTTCCGAATGATCACTATCGAACATCTGAAAAAGACATTTAAAAAGAACAAAGTCGAAGCCGTCAAGGACGTTTCCCTGGAGATCCGTGACGGAGAGATCTTCGCGCTTCTGGGACCGAACGGCGCGGGTAAGACAACGACGATGAGGATGCTCAGTACCCTTCTTCTTCCGACTTCCGGCAAGATCTTTTTCGATGGAAAAGACCTTCTGAAAAACGATGAAGAAGTAAGATCGAGGATCGCGTTTTTGACGAACGAGATCCGTCTGGACGGACAGTTCACCCCGGATGAGCTGGCGGATTACTACGGCGGCCTTTACGAGATGACGCAGGAGCAGATCAATAGCAGAAGAGATGAGCTTTTCGATTATTTCGGCATCAGCGAATTCCGAAACAGAAGATATGACACGTTTTCGACCGGCATGAAGCAGAAGACATCGCTCGCGATCTGTCTTCTTCACGACCCGGATACGATCATCTTCGACGAGCCGACCAATGGACTGGATATCCTGACCCAGCAGCTGATCGAGGAATACCTTCTGAAGCTGAAAGAGCAGGGCAAGTGCATCATCCTTTCGACGCACATCCTTGACCTTGTCGGAAGAATGGCAGACCGTGTAGGCATCATCGTCGACGGAAAAAGCGTTTTCTGCGGAACGGTCGCGGAGCTTCCGGAAAGCCAGGGTGTCGAGACGATCGATCAGGCCTTCATCAAGCTCTACAAGGAAAACCACGAAGAAAAGGCCATCGTCGGCCGCCACGGCAACAACTGAAGAAGCAAAGAAGAACGAGTAGAAACAGGAGAAGAACATGCGCGGAGTCGGAAAGATATTCCACCATGAAATGCAAAAGATACTGAAGGAAAAGAGCCTTCTTTTCGGCTTTATCCTTCTGCCGGTCCTGACGCTTTTCGTCACGGTCGGTATTTCCATGCTCCGGCCGAAAACATCCGGCGAGAACGTGGATTCGTACAGCATGTTCTTTTACGGTCTCGAGATCGATTCATATAACATCGGAGCTTTAGACGATAAGCAGATCTGGATCAAGAAAGTCGACGAAAACCCCGCTGATTTCGTTCTTTCCGATGATTTCCATCACAGCGATGTCCTTGTCGATTTTTCGGATGTCGAGCATGTGACGATCTACTACTACGAAAGCAATTCGGTCTCGAGCTACCTCAAGATGAGCGCGGAAGCGTTCGTCAGAGAATCCTTCGATACCGCGTACAAGGGACAGGTCACGGGCGCTTCGTTCCGTAGTGTCGAGCTTACCGACATCAACGAAAAAGACACCACCAACCGCATGATCGCCATGCTCCTTCCTTACATGCTGATCCTTCCGCTTACGGCGAACATCGCGAACTTCGCCAGCGATACGATCGCGGGCGATAAGGCGAGAGGCACGTTCTATCAGGTCATGCTTTCTCCCGTTCCGCCGCTGTCCTTGATCATGGGCAAGATCTTTTCCGTCAGCCTGATCAGTCTGGTCAGCAGCGCCGTCTACATAGGGATCGACATATTGGGAAGCAGGATATGTGAAGCGGCGGGCGTCAAGGACGTCTTCGGTTTCGCGGGAGTTTCGGTCTCCATGTCGCAGATCCTCCTGATCCTTCTTTACGCCGTGCTCCTTTGCTATCTGTTCTCAAACCTCGGCGTGCTGATCTCTCTGTTCTGTAAAGACCAGAACCAGGCACAGACCGCCCAGATCCCGGTCACCCTCGTCTGCACACTGGCTTCGATGATGTCGATGTTCCGTTTCGGCACATCACCCTCGTCGCACTATCTCATCCCCGTGTACAACATCTGCCTGATCTTCCAGGATCTTCTGAACGCGAGGGCGAAGATGGACAACATGCTGATGGTCGCGATCTCGCTTCTTGTCCTTGCCGTCGGCGTTCTGATCCTGACGCTCGCTTCCTATAAGAGCGAGAAGGTGAGAACGTAAATGTCCCGCCACGGTGCTTTTCCCGCGCCAAAAGCACTGTTCTTCGGGTGTATTCCTTTATTTCCTCGGTTTTACTTTGCCCCTCTTTTGTGATTAAATACACATGAAAGAGAGAAGGAGAAACGAATATGAATAAGACGATCAGAAACAAGCTGCGCGTATTGGGATGCCTTGTTCTTTCGGCATCGATCATTCTCGCGGCATGCAGACCCGAAGAAACGACAACAAAGAAGAGAAAGAAAAGAAAGACAACACAAGAGCCGACAGAGACTACAGACGAACCTTCTGAATCTACTGACCCGACGGATACGGAACCGACAGATACGGAACCGACGGATACCATGCCGGATCCGACGCTGTATCCTCCGGCGACCGCGCGCGATCCGAAAGATACGATCTATTTCGGCGCTGACGCGAAAGATAAACTCCATGAACTTGACGAAGAGATCTTCAAAGAGGGAAGAACGGATATCATCTCCCTCATTTATGACGTGGAAGATCCTGAAAAACTCGGTCTTGAATGGCCGACGGTCGGCATCGAGCCATACAATATGGATGCCGAGGTCGAAAACTATGAGTTCTCCGTACATGTACTGGATACACTCGATGAGATCGATTTTGATTCCCTGGAACTGGAAGATCAGATCCTCTATGAGACCATCAAGAGCGACTATGAGCTTTCGCTTGAGACATACGGCATGGATTTCTACTTAGGTACGATCAACGATCTGACCGGTATCAATGTGGAACTTCCGATCATTTTCGCGACGATGAACTTCGACGATCAGGCGGACGTCGAGCGTTATCTGACGATATTAAACGACGTCGGACCATACTACGATTCGATGTTCGAATATGAGAAGAAACGCGCCGAGCTCGGAAGATCCTATCCGGACGAGATCCTTAAGAAGGTCATTGAATCTCTCGAGGCTGTCTATACGGATCACGACGGCAATTACATGTACACTACTTTTGAAGACCGCATCAACGCAATGGATCTCGACGCTTCCACGAAGCAGGATCTGATCGCGAGAAACAAAGAGATCCTCGATACTTCTTTCTTCCCGGGCTATGAGAGACTCGCGGAGAATATGAAGACTCTTTACGGTACGGCGATGACAAACGGTAACGTCTGCGATATGCCCAGAGGAAAAGAGTTCTACGAGAAGTACTTCCAGTATCGTTCCGGAACCCACCTTACGATCGATGAGGCAAAGGCAATTCTGGAAGGCCTGATCCAACAGGAATTTACGGATTTCTATGCGGCTCTTTCGCAGCTGAACAGTGACCAGTACCAACAGGTCGTCTCCGGTGATTTCAACTACACGACAGGTTCTTTTGAATCGGATGTCGAATTCTGTAGAGATGCCATCAAATCCGACTTCCCGGATCTCGGCGAGATCAAGTATTCGGTCTATCATATTCCGGAAGCAATGGCGGAGTATTTTTCTCCCGCGGCCTATATGTCCACACCATACGATGACATCACGAAGAATGTCCTGATGATCAACGACAAGAGTAGCGGACTGAATGATATGCTCACGACGGTCGCGCACGAGGCACTGCCGGGTCATATGTATCAAGCGGTCTATCACATGATCTACATGAACAACTACTATCAGAAGGGCGGAACGACAGCGTATAAAGAAGGCTGGTCCACCTATTCGGAAGACTACATCATCAAGCTGACCGACTACGATCAGGTCGTATATGATACTTACGATCTTTACATCGATCTTCTGAACTACCACATGTGGGCATATGTCGACATCGGAGTTCACTACGACGGCTGGACGAAGGACGATGTAGCCGACTATTTCAACCAGTACTTCCCGGGTATAGGCTCCGGGATCGCGGATGAAATGTGGGACACGACGGTCGAGATCCCGTGCTACGTCACCCCTTACTGCTTCGGTAACTACTACTGCAGTAAGATCATCAATGACGCGGTCGACAAGTACGGTAACGAGTACACGATGAGCGAGATCCATGCCGCTTATCTCGATATGGGCCCGAGCTCCTTCGACATCCTCGAGAAATACATGCCGCTTTACGTTGAAAAACAGCACTGATCGGAATACTGCATGAAAAAATACAATCGGACATTTAGATCAATAACACTGCTTACCTGCGGCGCGATCCTTATCGCGCCGCTTAGCGCGTGCTCAAAAAAGGTCGATCCGGATAAGATCGCCAAGCCAAGAGCGGCGACAACGGCGACGGACGGTAACGGCGCGATCCTTCCTGACGACGACCAGAAATGGTTAAGTGTCGGCCACGACTCCGGAAACGAGAGCGAGGCATCGCAGCTTTTCCGTTATTACGACATGGGCGTTTTCGTCGGATCCTCGGATCTTCTGACGGCGTACTATTCCTTCGACGATCCGAAGAATTACTACAGCGACTGGCCGACGGTCGGACTTCATTTCCCGACCGTGGATGAATACACCTCCGCGGCGGCAAGTTATGAAAGCTTCGCGGATGAACTTGAGTCACTGGATCCGGATGAGCTCACGGAAGGACAGAACCGCGCGATCAAGGATATGTGCTACGATTTCCGATACATGGCGGATGAATACAAGTATTACCAGTATGTCCCGCACCTCAATCCGATGGGCGGAAAGCAGATCCTTTATCCGCTTTTGACTTCTCTCATCCAGTTCAACTCGAAGGATGACGTCATGCGTTATTTCGTGATCCTGGAGGATTACCTCAACTTCTTTACGCAGGTCTTTGAGGCGGAAAAGCAGAGAAGTGAGATGGGCATCGGCTGGAATGACGAAAGCATCGACCGCATCATCGAAGACTGTGTGAAGATGCAGGACGAACGTGACACGAACTTCATGAAGACCACGTTCGAAAGCCGCGTCGGCGCGCTCCACCTTTCCGATCAGGAGACAAAGGAACTGATCCGAAGAAATGACGAGCTTCTGGAAACCTCGTACTATCCTGCATTTGAGATGCTGATCGAAAAGCTCCCGGAACTCAAAGGTATGTGCAACGACACGCCGTATCTGGCTTCGACGGCCGACGGAAAAGCATATTATGAGGCGATCTTCCACCTGACAGCAGGAACGGATATGCCTGTTGAAGACTGTATCGAGCTTTTGCAGCAGAAGATCAATGAGATCAATGACACGTACTATCCGCTCTGGCAGACGAAGGGGACATACTTCGGCTACGGCGACCTGTCGTTCGACGACGCCAGAAAGTGGTGCGAACGCTTCACATCCGAGCATTTCCCGGAGATCTCGGCAAACGAAGTCTCTGTCTTTAATGTTCCGGAGAAGTTCAGTGAATCGATGCAGCCGGCGACTTACTATTCCGCGCCGATCGATAACTTTACCAAGCACACGGTCTGGGTAAATACCGCGCTCGTTGAAAATCCCGAGTACAACATGTTTACGCTCATCAGCCACGAAATGTACCCGGGCCACCTCTATCAGCACCAGTACCAGGCGGAAAACCTCGAAAGCAGATATCAGGTCTTCGCGACCTCGAAGGCATACGCGGAAGGCTGGGCGAAGTACTCCGAGTGGAACATGATCCACTACGCGCCTTTTGACCAGCAGATGGCGGAAAGCGCCTGGACGGCGTCGCTTCTTTACAGCATCCTGCTGTCCGCGAGAATGAGCATCGGCATCGAGTACGAGGGCTGGACCTATGACGACTGCGCGACATATCTATACCACTACGGCCAGGACGAATCCATCATGAAAGAATACTGGAAGAGCATTACGGCTGAGCAGTGCTTCGCCGTAGAATACGCGTTCGGTTATATCTTCACGTCGGAGATCATCGACAGTGCCGTAGAAGAACTTGACGGCATCTGCACGAAGGACGAGGTCATGAAAGCTTACCTCGACCTGGGCTGCGCGCCTTTCCCGATCCTCAAGGAGGATATGGAAAAATACGTTGAGAGCAAGAAATCTTGACGCATTTTCGCTCGTAATCACAGTGAAATAGTTTCGTTGTTTCGAAAAGTCTAAAAAGTGCCTGATATCGTCTCTGTTTTTGCCGTGCAATGTCATCGACCTGAATTTGTCACGAAATTGTAGCAAAAAGTCATCTTCAAATACTTGTATGAAAAGACATTATGTTATAATTAACAAGAAGAAATGGGTGATCCCACTATTTGGAGGCTTCAAGATATGGCAAAGCAGACTCGTCTTGCGACGACGCTTACAGCAAGATATTTTCCTACAGCAGAACTGACAGACGCATTTTATATGGATGGTCGTGTGACCAGTAAGACGGTCGCCCGCTCCGCGGATCTGACGAACGACAAAGAGGACAGAGGCTTTTTCTTCTCCGTATTCTCTCACCAGACGATCCCGGATCAGGATCCGAACGCGCTTCCGCCGTATGAGCCGTTCCTGCGCCGCCTCGGTACCGAACTGAAGGCCGGAAGAAGATCTCTTGATGATTCGATCGGCGAGATGGTCAATACCGCCGTTTCCATTACCGGTAAGATGAAGATCCAGCAGGACAACAGCCGTGCTCCGTTCTTTGCCGGCGTTATGGTCAAAGACGGTGAGGCGTTTGCTTCCACTATCGGAAAAGGACTCGCATTCCTTTATCGTGATGACACACTCTACCCGATGACAGCGACCGATATCCGTATCGACGCGATCAACACCGCTCGTCAGAAGGTCGACAATTTCTATAATTTCTGCGCGACAAAGACAGCTCCGGCGCTCTGCTCCAACATCGCCCAGCTGAAACTTGATGACTGCATCATTCTCTGTAACCGCGAAGTCTATGAGGCATTAGGTCAGCAGGAACTCCTGCGTATCCTCTACGACGCCGAGGACCAGAGTGACGCGGCAAGCGTAGTTATCACCGAAGCAGCGGCAAAGCTTCCGGGCGTTCCGCTTCAGTTCATGATCTCCTTCGTTGAAGACATCACATCCAGCGAGAGAGGCGGACTGTTCGGATTCGGAAGAAAGAAGAAGAAGGCCGCGCAGCAGGAAGATTACGACGACGAGTACAACGTTGCTCCGCCGGTACCGCTCGATTCTCCGAAGACGGAAGAGAAGGAGCCGGCTCCGGGCGCGATGCTTTTCGGCGATGAGAAAGAAAAGACACCTGAGGCAAAAGCCATCGAGACTACGGCGGTGATCCCGCCTGTCGGCACAGCGGCTGACGCGATCGCTTCCCTCGGCGCCGAGACATCTAAAGCAGCAGCTTCCGCGGCAGTAGGCGCGGCGGCAGGCTCTGCGGTCGATGACGCGATCAATACACCGATTCCGGAACCGCCGCTTTCGTTCGGCGACATTTCTGATCTGATGAAAGACGACACCGGCGTGACACCGGTTCCCGAAAAGGCAAAAGACGCTCCTGTTGCCGAAGCTAAGGCAGAGGAGAATGACGAAGTTACGAAGGTCGTTCCGTTCGTGAACAGCTTTGACAAGGCAGCGGCCGAGCTCGAAGCAAAGACAGCTGAAACGGCAGAGACAGCGGCAGAATCCGCAAGTCCGTTCGTACTTCCGCAGAAGACAGAAGAAATCAAGAAGGATGAGCCTTTCGTAGCCGTAAAGAACGAGGACAACCCGTTCTTCAAGGCAGCCGTCAAGGCTCAGAATGACTCGGAAGGCATCGTAAAAGAAGCCACCGACGAAGCATCTTTCGAAGTAGGCGGAGAGAGCCCGGCAGAAGAACCCGATACCGGTGCTCCGCTTTATATCGGCGATGATCTCTTCGCAGGAAAGCCTGTTGAACCCGCCGAGAAACAGAACGTGGCAGGAACTGAACAGATCTCCGGAGGATCGGCTCCGGCGTTTGTTGCGGAAACAGAAGAGGACGCACCTCTTGTTTTCGAAGCGGAAGATGAGGTGAAAAAGCCTATGAACGATGAGCCCGAGTATTCCAACGATCCAAAAGAGTTCGACGAAACACCACTTTTCTTCGGTGACGCAGAATCATCCGCTGAAGATCAATATGAGGCACAAGAAGGTTACCCGGCTGACTACGCAGAGAGCATGGCTCCTTCCGAAGAAGTTCCGTCCGGCAGCGAGTTCGTGATCCCGTTCGCATCCGGTGACGCGACAAACAACGCGACCGCTTCTGCCAACGATGTTCCGGAAATGCCGCTTTACGAAGCTCCGTCATATGTTCCGCCGACGTATCCGACAAACAGCGATACACCGGTCGGCTACGAGGACACAGGCGTTTACGCTCGCGGTTCCTACACAGTAGACGAAGACGAAGCTGCTCCGTCGCAGTTCGTTAATCCGGCACCGGCTCCGGCATCCCCGTTCGTGAATCTGGATCAGCCTGATTTCTCCGACGCGGGAAGCGCTTACTACGACGAGCCGACACAGGAGATCCCGGCAGTAAGTGAAGCGGATTATGATCCGTACGCAGCAGCTGCCGCTCAGCAGTATGACTTTGACAATCCGCCGCCGTCCGTGGCAGATCTTTTCGATATGGCTCCGACAGGCGCTCCTTCCGCGGCAGAGCCCGTTGCTTCCTCCATCCCCGCATACATGCAGCAGGGTGAGGCAGTTCGTCCGGGTTCCGTTCCGGGTGTGAAGCGTCCGCAGCAGCCACAGCGTCCGGGCAACCGTCCGAACACACAGCCTGCAAGAAGAAGACCGGATACGATCGATGACGGCTTCGACAGTGGCGATGAGGGCTTCGGTTCCAGCTATCTGCCTTTCGTACTCGCTGCAGTTTCCCTGGTCTGCCTGATCATCATCATCGTGCTGATCGTGAAGTCCTGCGGAAGCTCTAAGAGCTCCGAGACGGATCTGTCCGTTTCCGATACGGCGATCACGGATATCTCCGATTCCACATCCGACACGGTCCCGACCGACACGACTCCGGTAGTTCCGGAATCTACTCCGAGTTCCGAAAACGATCCGATCGGTGTTTATACCTTCTCCGCGAAGACAGGCTGCCGCACATGGTGGGATCTCTTCCATACCGTATACGGCGTCAACCTCGATTCCGAGTCTGATCCTCGTGTAACGACGATCCTGACATACAACGGACTCGACGCTTCCTTCGTACCTGCTGAAGGTGTACAGATCAAGCTCCCGCCGGCGGCTATGCTGAATACGACAACGACAACAACAGAGACTCCGGCAGCATAAGGAAGTTTTGAAGTCACAACATGAAGCAACGGGAGCCGCTCCTTCGGGAAGCGGCTCCTTTTTCGTCGAATAAAAATCATTTGGCGCTTCTAACTGTCATTTTGTGTGCAAAGAGCCGTCGAAAAGAGCTTTTTTTGATAATTTGCCGAAAATGCAAATGACAGTGCTTTTTGACTAGAAAAATCGATTAATTGCGACTACAATAGTACGGTATGTAATTATGTAATATTGGATTTACATGGAGGGATTATCATGAGTACGCACAAGAAGCTTTTCATTCCGGGCCCGACTGAAGTTCGTGCTGAAGTTCTGGAAAAGATGGCTACGCCGATGATCGGCCACCGTACCAAAGATGCATCTGCTCTGCAGCAGGGAATTTCCGAGAAACTGCAGAAGGTCATGGGTACGAAGAACACTATCATTCTTTCAACTTCATCAGGAAGCGGTCTGATGGAAGGCGCCGTACGATGTTTCACTGCGAAAAAAGCAGCGATCTTCTCCATCGGAGCATTTGGTGAGCGCTGGTATAAGATGGCTACATCCAATGGTGTTCCGGCAGATATTTTCCGTTCCGAATTAGGTAGAATCACAACACCTGAGATGGTTGATGAGGCTCTCTCCACAGGCGAGTACGACATGATCACCATCACACACAACGAGACATCCACAGGTATCCACAATCCTGTCGGAAAGATCTCGGAGGTCCTTAAGGCTAAGTATCCGGATGTCATCCTCTGCGTGGACACGGTAAGTTCCATGGGCGGTGACTTCATTCCGGTAGACGAGTGGGGCATCGACGTCTGCATCACTTCTACACAGAAGTGTCTCGGACTTCCTCCGGGAATGGCGATCGCTTCGGTTTCCGACCGTGCGCTCGAAAAGGCAAAGACGATCCCGAACCGTGGACTTTACTTCGACTATGTAGAACTGGCCAAGTTTGTACACGAGAAGCCGTTCCAGTATCCGTCCACACCGTCTGAGGCGCACATGTTCGCTCTGGACTACCAGCTCGACTGCATCCTCGCTGAGGGCGTTGAGAACCGTTATAAGAGACACTGCGAAATGGCAGAGCTCGTTCGTGACTGGGCAAGAAAGAACGCGGAGCTTTACTCTGATCCGGATAACCTGTCCGTAACAGTTACATGTATCAAGAACACACTGGGCATCCCGTTCCCGGAGATCAACAAGAAGATGGGCGAGAGAGGATATCTCCTGTCCGGCGGTTACGGTGCTCTTAAGGAAACCACATTCCGTATCGCACATATGGCAGATACGACCATTGATGAGATCAAGGCTATGCTCAAGGATCTCGACGAAGTTATTGCTGAGCTCAAGGCTCAGAACGCATAAGATTTTGGGAGGAACACGAACATGAAGATTTTAGTTGCAGAAAAGATCGCGGCAGATGCAATCCAGTATCTGAAGGACGAAGGTTTTGAAGTAGACGAGAGATTAGGTTGCTCCCAGGACGAGATCAAGGGGTTCATCGGTGATTACGACGCTCTTATCGTACGTTCCGTAACACAGGTCAACAAGGACCTCCTCGCTAACGCGAAGAACTTAAAGGTCGTAGGCCGCGCAGGTAACGGTATCGACAACATCGACGTTGCTGCTTGCACAGAGAAGGGTATCATCGCGGTAAACACTCCGGAAGCTAACATCATGGCAGCCGGTGAGCTCGCGGTTGCTCACGCTTTCTCCATTTTCAGAAATCTCTGCCACGCAAACGAGGCAGCTCATAACGACGATTTCCGTCGTGCACAGATGATCGGTAACGAGCTCGAGGGCAAGACCGCAGGTATCATCGGTCTCGGCCGTATCGGTTCCATCGTAGCCAGAAAGCTCAAGGGTATCGGTATGACAGTCGTTGCTTACGACCCGTACATCACACAGGAGAAGTTCGACACAGTAGGTGTTAAGCGCTGCGCGAAGCTCGAGGATCTCCTTGCTGTTGCTGACCTCATCACATTCCACACACCGAAGAACAAGGAAACAGTCGGCATGGTCGGCGCTGAAGAACTTGCTAAGTGCAAGAAGGGCGTTCGTATCGTTAACGCCGCTCGTGGTGGTCTCGTAAATGAGGCGGCTCTCTACGAAGCACTGAAGTCCGGTCAGGTTGCCGCTGCCGCGATCGACGTATTCGATAAGGAGCCTTCCTATGATAAAGCACCGGGCGAGCAGCAGTACCAGAACCCGCTGCTTACTCTTCCGAACTGCGTAGTTACACCTCACCTCGGTGCATCTACACAGGAAGCTAACCACAACGTAGGTTCCGCGGTTACTTCTCTCGTTGCAAAAGCACTTCGCGGCGAACTCGTTGCTGCGATCAACATGCCTTCTTTCAGCGGCGATATGGCGGCGATCCGTCCGTACGCTGACCTTGCTGAGAAACTCGGTAAGATCTACTATCAGGCGGAAGAAACACCTGTTAAGAAGATCGAGGTTGAATTCAGAGGCGCTCTCGCTGAGCAGGAGACAGGCATCCTGACACTCTCTGTTCTGAAGGGTTTCCTCTCCGCTCATTCCGACGGACGCGTAAGCTTCGTTAACGTACGTCAGGGTGTTGAGGCTCACGGCATCGAAGTTGTCGAGAGCAAGAGCGCACAGTGCGAGCGTTACACCAGCATGATCGTTGTTAACTTCGTAACAGAAGAAGGCCGTGAGCTTTCCGTTTCCGGTACGATCGTCGGTGATGACACAGAAGTTCTCGTAAGCTTCTTCGGTTATCAGGCCGACTTCGCTCTGGCTCCGATCGTTATCGCCATGCAGAACGAAGATAAGCCGGGCATCATCGGTAAGATCGCTACAACGATCGGTGATCACAACATCAATATCAACAGCATGCACTGGGGCGTTAAGCCGGGTTCCACAAAGGCCCAGTCCTTCCTCGGTGTCAGCGAAGAACTCAGCGAGGATATCCTTTCTGAGCTCCGCGGTATCGATGGTGTTCTCAGAGTCACACAGCTGTTCTTCTGAGACGCGGCCATAAACTAAAAGAAAAATAGAATCCCTTCTCGCACTGGTCCTCGGGCTTTGCCCTGCGGAGGCGCGGAAGGGATTTATTTTTTTCTTTCATTTATTCATGCGTGGGGTGTCTCAGAAGAACAGGCTTTTTGTGGGGTTGTTTGGTATAATGGGGAAAAAGTGAGTAGGGAAAATGGAGGCTTTTATGTTTTGTGGTAATTGTGGAAATCAGATTCAGGATCAGGTAGCGAATTGTCCGTTTTGCGGATTCCCGGTAATGGCAGCGCCGCAGGCGGTACAGCAGGCGTTTCAACAGGCAGTACCTCAGCCGGCGATGCAGCAGATGCCGGTTCAGCCGATGCCCCAGCAGGCGGTTCCTCAGCCGGCAATGCAGCAGGTCGTTCCTCAGCAGGTCATGCCGCAGGCAGTTCCGATGCAGGCAGGTGCTCCGGTTCAGGCGGTAGCGGCTCCGGCTTTCAGCATGGCTCCGGTATGTGTTACCGTCCTCAATCCGAAGAATGCGAATAAGGAACGCATCAAGCTCGAGACAGCCGCGATGTGGTATGTCGAGATCACGAATAATCTTCTGATCTTTTCGCGAAAGGGCGGTATGGCATCCATGATGTTCGGTGCTCTTGGCGCTATCGCGACGAGCGCGCTTTGCTCGCTGAAACCGTCGCTGACATTCACACCGGATCAGATCCGAAACATGTCTTATCAAAAGGCTCTCGGCGGCCAGCTTCTTCATATTGAACTGACCGACGGAAAACTTCTGGATGTCAAGGCGAAAGCCGATGTCGAGAGTACGATCGAGAACTGGTGGAGAAGCCAGGTACAGCGCTGATCGGCCGATGTTCAACAAAATGTTCTACAAAAAGGAAATTTGTAGAACAAAACGTAGAACACAAAACTGAACGTAAGAAAAGAAGAGGCTGCCTCGTGGGAGGCAGCCTCTTTTTTGTTTATCTGTTCCTTTGATGGAAGATGCGTTCAGAACCTGTTAGTTCTCCGCGTCAGCACCTGTGTCTGTGGTCGTATCATTCGAGGTGTTGTTCGAAGATGCAGCGGCAGAAGACTTCGCGTTTTCCATGGCGTCCGGTGTGATCAGAAGAGAAGCGGAAGCGTCGGAACCTACGATCGTTGTCGGGAGCTTGCCGTCCCATTTATCGTAGTATCTGTTGCGGAGAACGTTGTCATCGATGGAGTCGGAGATGAGCTTGTTGGCATCTGCCTCCGCCTGAGCCTCAATGACCTTCGCGTCAGCCTTTGCCTGAGCGTTTGTCTTTGTAACGGCAGCGTCAGCCTCGGCCTTTTCGATGTTCTTCTTATTCTCGATCTGCTGTGTCTCGTAATCGATCTGCGCCTGCTGCTTCTTGGCGATCTTCTCGTCGTACTCGCTGTCGAAGGAAGCGTCATTGATGACGACCTTGTTGACGTATACGACTTCCGGTCCGTACTTCTCATCGAGAGACTTCTGGATGTTTTCCTTCGCCTTCGGCTCAATGATCGAGCGGTTCGTACAGTCGTTCGGAGACAGTGTCTTGGAAGTTGTCTTGATCGCGGAAGCGACGAGCGACTCGCTGACAAGACCTGCTTCGTAGTTCGTTACGTTCGCGAAGATCCACGCGGACTTCTGCGGGTTGATCTGATAGGTGACCGTGATGCCCTGGAAGTTTACGGTGTTACGCTCGGAAGTCTCGGAAGAGATCGGATTGTCGTAGAACTTGATGTCCTGCTGCTTGTTGTTAACAAGAACGATCTCCTGAACGAACGGGATCTGGAAGTTGAAGCCGTTATTCAGTGTCTGCTCCTCGACCTGACCGAATGTCACGCGAACGCCGGTATAACCTGTCGGGATGATCGTAAATGAGAATGAGAAGAGTACGCAGAGGATACCTGCTGCGGCCAGAATGACTACGGCCTTCTTATTCAGCGGAACCTTCTTCACTCCCTGAAGATTCGTTCCCGAATGAAACGACTTTCTCGCGACGATCGCAACGGCCGCGATCACAAGGATGAGTCCCAACATACGGAATATTACATTTAACATTTTCTTTTCCTCCTTTGAACCGAAGAACGTTCTTCTCGGCTCGAGATAAATTATAGCATAGCGCGAAAAACGCCAATATCCCGAAATCGGTGTATTGGCGTTTCGCATTTGCAGTTTAGGTCAGAAATAACGGAAAGAATTTGCCGTTATCGCTTTTCCTTCTCGAAAAGCACCTGTCAGTCGTAATAGTGCGAACCTTTGAACAGTTGGAAGTTTCCTTCGCCGTCAAATCTGACATCGTAGTACTCGTAATCCGGATCAACTGTCAGGACCATCTGGAAGGATTCATTCTGGGACGCGTCACGATGCAGCGTCGTGAAGTAGGCGAGTCCTTTGTCCGTATCGATACCTTCGAGACGGACGGGAGTTCCGGCCGGGACCGTGATGCTTTCGCCTGTCGGCTGGCCATCCTCAGTAAAGAGACCCAGCTGCATCTTCTTCGTGGTAAGACCGACACCGGTCTTATGGTAGAAGGAATCGATCGTGAGCGGAAGACCGTTGCCGGTGCAAAGTGTTGACGGCTTGGTATAAGATCCCGTTCCGAGGATCTCTCCGCGGATCTGGATGCCGATGTTGTTCGGATCGTAAGGATACCATGAGATCTGATCCAGGTAGTCGATGTAATCGAAAGACTTGCCGTTCATATTGAAGAGGAAGTAGGGATTTGTCGGATCGTCGACATAACCTTCGATATAGAGGCGATACTCACCGTTAACGGACATCAGGAAAATGTCTCCGAGTTCGTAGCAGCCCTCGCTGTCTTCGTGATAGTCGCCGACAGCATAAGCTTCGCCATTGATGGAGATCTCGATGTTGTAATCGGTGACATATCCTGTGGTGTAGTTCTCGTCGTAATCGATCACGAACTTGTCGATATTGCCGTCCTCATCAAAATCCCAGTAGATCTCGTTCGCGGAGTCAGGTGTCAGCGTGTAGTTCTCGGGCGTGTGGATGAAGTATTCCGGATCGATGCAATCTGTGTGCGCCAGTGCGGAAACGTAGCAGACATATTCGGAAATATCTCCAACGGAATCTTCGTAATCCATAAAGATGAGAATGCAGTTCTGATTGACGCAGAACTCGAGCTGATCCAGCTCTCCCTTTCGGAGATGATCGGCCATGGTCGAAAAGAGTCCCGACGGTGTATATGCGTAGAAGTGATTGCTTTCGTATGCTTCTACAGCGTCCGCAAAGGCGTTGAAGTCGGTAATGATGTCACCCAGTTCGAGGAGCTTTCCTGTCTTCGAATCGAGGGTGTAGTGCTCATGGTCGGAAAAGTATCCGCCATCGCGAGTAGTGATGGTCCGATAGAAGGACAGGACCTTCTCATCGGCGCGCAGGATGCTGAGCTGGTTGTGGCGATAGTGGTCGGTATAAAGCCAGACATCGTCTTCCGTCGCGGTCGCGATGTAGCCGTCGAACTGACTTAAGTACGACGAGTAATGCTCATCCGAGTCGTCCGTCATTTCTTCCGTGAGATCATCGAGAAAAGCGGAAAGAGCGTCATATCCCGGGGTTGCGATCTGATACTGATCGCAATGTGAGCATACCCAGAATAATTCGTACGGGAATTTGTCTGTCATCTCCGCATAGTCGTTTCTGACGATATTGTGGTTGAACTCCAGTACCTCAAGATCGTGGTGGAGAGAAAGGTCAACCGGAATTTTCGGTCCTTGCGTCGAATTGGTCTCTGTTTCGTCTGTGTCCGAAGGAACTTCTGTTTCTGTCTCCGGATCCTCGGTCTCTGTGATCTTGGTTGAAGTTGTCTTCTTCGGTTTCTTCGTTTTCTTTGTCTCTTTGCTCTTCGAACAGCCGGCGAGCGAAAGGATCATGGCTGAAGTCAGCAAAATCGAAAATGCGCGTTTCATAACTACCTCCGAATTTCTTTCATGTGTTTCCTATATATTGAGTTCTTTTTCCAAAAACAGAGTACCATGGACTGTGTTTTTAGTAAAGAAAAGTTGACTTTCTCCGGTGCTGAATGTGTTGACTTATAAAATGTGTATCGATATAATTGTTAGTGTCCTAACAATTTAATTTTGTTCGGGCACTTTTTATGTGTTGACCTGTGTGATTTAGGTGGAAGATCACGGGTCAGGGGGGAGTCAAACGATCCTATGAAAGATCCAAAAGCACTTCCCGGCAGTAGTCCCGGGAATGACATCCATATCGGACCCTATGTCCGGCACCTTTCTAAGTCGATCCGTCTTTCGATCGATGAGGCGCTGGATCAGGAGTTTTCCGCGGCCGGCGAGACGCGACTGACGTCGGTGCAGGCGCACGTGATGGGATATCTCAACATGCAGCACGAGCTCGGAAACGTGGTCTACCAGAAAGATATCGAGCAGGTCTTTCACATCCAGCGAAGTACGGCGACAGGCATCTTAAAGCTTTTAGAGCAGCGCGGTTCGATCCGTCGAGAAAGCGAAGAGAAGGATGCGAGGTTAAAGAGGATCACGGTCACGGAGAAAGCCAGACAGACGAAAAAGCGTGTCGACAACACGATCGAAGGCGTCGAGAAGCGTCTGGTCAAAGGCCTTACTAAAGAAGAAATCAATACATATATAGAACTGACAGAAAGAATGAGAAGGAATTTGGAAAAATGATTAGAAGACTACTTAAATCAGTACGAGAGTACAGAAAGCCCTCGATCCTTGCTCCGGTCCTTGTCTCCTGCGAAGTCGTCATGGAGGTTTTGATGCCTCTTCTGATGAGTAAGCTGATCGACAACGGAATCGAAAAGAGCGACATGAATTATGTCTGGATCATGGGATCGCTTCTTCTGGTGTGCATGTTCATTTCCATGGCATTCGGCGCACTTTCAGGAAGAGAAGCGGCAAAGGCGAGCGCGGGTTTTGCGAAGAACTTACGTCACGATATGTTCCACAACCTGCAGACGTTCTCCTTTTCGAATATCGACAAGTTCAAGACCAGTAGTATCATTACGCGACTGACGACGGACGTCACGAACGTTCAGAACGCGTATCAGATGGTCATCCGTATCGCGGTTAGAGCGCCGATCATGCTGATCTTCGCGATGGTCGCAAGCTTCTACGTCAACGCGAAAGTTGCCTTGATCCTCTTGGGTATCGCGCCGGTCCTGATGCTCGGCTTGATCATCGTGTTCCGTTACGCACATCCGATCTTCGTCCGTATGTTCAAGAAGTTCGACCTTATGAACAACGTCATCCAGGAAAACGTGCGCGGTATCCGCGTCGTTAAGTCCTTCGTAAGAGAAGATCACGAGATCGATAAGTTCATGGACGTTAACAACAGCATCCGAAATGACGCGGTCAAGGCTGAACGTGCGATCAACTTCAACGCGCCGCTGATGATGCTCAGCGTATATTCGGCAATGCTCCTGATCTCCTGGGTCGGCGCAAAGCTCGTTGTAAACGATGAAATGACGACCGGCCAGCTCACAAGTATGTTCTCCTATATGATGCAGATCCTGATGAGCCTGATGATGGTTTCCATGATCATCGTAATGCTCGTTATCTCCAAGACTTCTGCCGAGCGTATCTCCGAGCTCCTTGACGAGACCGCGGATATCACGAACCCGGAAAACCCGGTCATGGAAGTGAAAGACGGATCCATCGATTTCGATCACGTATTCTTCAGCTACTCCAAGAACAAAGACAAGAGCTGCCTGATGGACTTCGATCTTCACATCAAGTCCGGTGAGACCATCGGTATCATCGGTGGTACAGGTTCCGGTAAGTCTTCCTTCGTACAACTGATCCCGCGTCTTTACGATGTTACCGACGGTGACATCAAAGTCGGCGGAGTCAATGTCAAAGACTATGACCTTGACGTCATCCGTGACAACGTCGCGATGGTACTTCAGAAGAACGTTCTCTTCTCCGGCACCATCAAGGAAAACCTCCGCTGGGGTAATCCGAACGCGACCGACGAAGAGATGATCCAGGCATGTAAGATCGCGCAGGCTGATTCTTTTATCAGTGCTTTTCCCGATGGATATGACACATATATCGAGCAGGGCGGATCGAACGTATCGGGCGGACAGAAGCAGAGACTCTGTATCGCCAGAGCGCTCCTTAAGAAGCCGAAGATCCTGATCCTCGACGACTCCACAAGTGCCGTCGATACAGCGACCGATGCGCAGATCCAGAAGGGCTTTGCCGAGTACATCCCGGGAACGACCAAGCTGATCATCGCGCAGCGTATCTCGTCCGTTGAGAACGCGGACAGGATCATCGTTATCGATAACGGTAAGATCAACGCCGTCGGAACGCACGAAGAGCTTCTGAAAGATAACGAGATCTATAAAGAAGTCTATGAATCACAGAAGAAGGGAGGTGATCAGTAATGCCGCCGCCGAGAGGAGCACGTCCGATGAATCGGGAGGACTTTAAGAAAAACCCGATCTCCAAAGACCTCATCAAGAAACTGATGCATTATGTAACAGGTAAATACAGGGCATTACTGGGCATCGTCGTCATCTGCATCATCGTGGCATCCGTCACGTCTGTTCTGGGTAATATGTTTATCAAGAACCTGATCGATGATTATATCGTTCCGATCCTGAAAACAAAGACGGAAACGGGAGCTGCCGATTTCTCCGGTCTTCTGAAATGGATCCGCATGGTAGCGATCCTGTTCGGATTCGGTGTTATCGCCAACCTCGTTCAGGGCCAGGTCATGCTCGTCATTGCCAACAATGTTCTCAGAAATGTCCGCGGCGATATGTTCAAGCACATGCAGACCTTGCCGATCTCTTACTTCGACACGCATTCGCACGGTGATGTCATGAGCCATTACACCAACGACGTAGATACGCTCCGTCAGATGATCTCCCAGAGCTTCCCGCAGATGATCTCTTCGGGCATCACGATCGTCGCGACGCTCGCCGCCATGATCTACACCTCCTGGCATCTGACCATCGTAGTGCTTTTCGGTACGTTCACCATGATCTTCCTTATGGGTAAGATCGGCGGAAAGAGCGCCACCTTCTTCATGAAGCAGCAGGCCTCCCTCGGTGATGTAAACGGTTACATCGAAGAGATGGTCAACGGCCAGAAAGTCGTTAAGGTATTTACCTACGAAGACCGCGCGAAGAACGTCTTTGACAAGAAGAACGAAGAGCTTTGCCAGAACGCGACATCCGCGAACATCTTCGCGAATATCCTGATGCCGATCATGGGTAACATCGGAAACGTGCTTTACGTCCTCGTTGCTTTCATCGGCGGATTCCTCGCGATCGAATGCGGTCTTTCCGATGTCATCACCATCGGTGTTATCGGATCCTTCCTGCAGCTGACCAAGTCCTTCATCATGCCGGTATCTCAGGTATCCCAGCAGATGAACTCGATCATCATGGCGATGGCCGGCGCGGACCGTATCTTCAAGCTTCTCGACGAAAAGCCGGAGGAAGACAACGGATACGTTACGCTCGTTCACTGCAAGAAGGAAGGCGACAAGCTCACCGAAGTTTCGGAAGAAGAAGCACTTTCTTTCAAGCGTGCGCATAACGGAAAAGATTCCTTCGAGGGAACCTCTTACGTTTGGGCATGGAAGCATCCGCATCAGGACGGCACACTGACTTATGCCGAAGTTAAGGGCGACGTTCGTCTCTTCGATGTCGACTTCAGCTACGACGGAAAGAAGCAGGTCCTCTACGATATCTCGCTTTACGCAAAGCCGGGTCAGAAGATCGCTTTCGTTGGCGCGACCGGTGCAGGTAAGACCACGATCACGAACCTGATCAACCGCTTCTACGATATCGCCGACGGTAAGATCCGTTACGACGACATCAACATCAACAAGATCAAGAAGAGCGACCTGCGTCACTCTCTGGGAATCGTTCTTCAGGACACGAACCTCTTTACGGGTTCTGTTATGGAAAACATCCGTTACGGTAACCTCAAGGCGACCGATGAGGAATGTATCGCCGCGGCAAAACTTGCCAACGCGCACGACTTCATCAGCAAGCTCCCGCAGGGTTATAACACGGAGCTGACCGCCAACGGCGCAGAGCTTTCGCAGGGTCAGCGTCAGTTGATCGCGATCGCACGTGCGGCGGTTGCCGATCCGCCGGTCATGATCCTTGACGAGGCGACATCTTCGATCGATACACGTACCGAGGCGATCGTACAGCGTGGTATGGATGCCCTGATGGAAAACCGTACCGTATTCGTTATCGCGCACCGTCTGTCCACAGTACAGAACAGTAAGGCGATCATGGTACTCGAAAACGGACACATCATCGAGCGAGGCGACCACCAGTCCCTCATCGCCGACAAGGGCAAGTACTATCAGCTCTACACCGGCGCTTTCGAACTCGAGTAATCAAGACAATAACGATCGCGCTGATCGGAAAACCTGAAGGCACCTCTGAGGACATGCGTCCGAAGCGAAGGGCCGGAAGGTTTATCCGACAGCGCGTTTTTATGTCTTGGCAAATACCTCATTAATTTTTGTCTTGATATTCTCAAACGTAATGCTACAATGTTTTTATATTGGGTGAAACTACCCGATTTTTCAACAAGACAAGGGGTTGTTTGAAAAGGTATGCCAACGATTATCAGAGACAAGAAAATTGAGAACCGTGGTCGTAAAGTGAAGGACATCAAGGACGAGAGATTTGGTCATCTGGTTGCGATCGAAGAGACACCGGAGCGTTTTAATGGCAAGGTGATCTGGCTGTGCCGCTGTGACTGCGGGAATGTCATCAAGATCACGTCGCACCGTCTTCTGCACACAGAGATCAGTAATTGCTTTGACGAGAATTGCCCGTATCGCGATACGACACGAAAAGTACTGAAGGAAGAGGACTTCTCCGGCGAGACACGCCGCTGCGCTTCCGCGATGGAAGACATCACGGGCCAGGTGTTCGGTGAACTGACCGCTGAGAAGATGACCGGTATTAAGAGCGGAAAGAACCTGCAGTGGTTCTGCCGTTGCAGCTGCGGACGTCAGGTAAAGGCTTTCGAGCGCGATCTTATCCGTGGCATCAAAACCGATTGCGGTTCCGCGCATCACCGTCCGGGTATGCCGCGAATTGCACAGAAAACGGCCAGAAAGTACTGAGTATATATCCATATCGACAGTGACGCCGAAAAAAAGTGATTTTCGATAGAAAAAAATCCTCCAAAAAGTATTTTCAAGTTTCAACTTGAAGTGTAAAATTTTTACAGAAATACAAACTGGAGGAGTTTTTCTATGGGTAAATATTTCGGTACAGACGGTTTCCGTGGTAAGGCAGGTGTTGTCCTTACAGCAGAACACGCCTTTAAGACAGGCCGTTTCCTCGGCTGGTACTATACAAAGAAACATCAGGAATCCGGTAATTCGGATTGTGCAAAGATCGTAATCGGTAAGGATACTCGTCGTTCTTCTTATATGTATGAGAACGCATTGGCAGCTGGCATCGTGTCTTCGGGCGCTGATGCTTATTTATTGCACGTAACAACTACGCCGTGCGTCAGCTACATCACAAGAACAGAAGAGTTCGACTGCGGCGCTATGATCTCTGCAAGCCATAACCCGTACTACGATAACGGCATCAAGCTGATGAACTTCGAAGGTGAGAAGATGGACGATGATCTCCAGGACGAGATCGAGAAGTACATCGACGGTGAGCTCGAAGAGCTTCCTTACGCTTCCGAAGATAAGATCGGTAAGACAATTGACTATTATTCCGGCAGAAACCGCTACATCGGTTACCTCGTAAGCCTGGCTACTCAGTCTTTCGAAAAGCACAAGGTTGGTCTGGACTGCGCGAACGGCAGCTCCTGGATGATCGGCCGTGCCGTATTCGATGCTCTCGGCGCTAAGACATTCGTAATCAACAACACACCGGACGGTGTAAACATCAACACAGGCTGCGGTTCCACTCACATCGAGGGCCTGCAGAAGTATGTTGTTGAGAATAAGCTCGACCTCGGATTCGCTTTCGACGGTGACGCAGACCGTTGCCTCGCTGTTGACGAGAACGGTGAAGTCGTTAACGGCGACAAGATCATGTACATCTGCGCGAAGTACATGAAGGAGAAGGGTGAGCTCGATAACAACACAGTTGTTACAACGATCATGAGTAACTTCGGTCTTTACAAGGCTCTTGACGAGGCAGGCATTGCTTACGAGAAGACAGCAGTAGGTGACCGTTACGTTTACGAGAACATGAAGGAGAACGGCCACATGATCGGCGGCGAACAGTCCGGTCACGTTATCTTCAGAAAGCACGCTCACACAGGTGACGGCGTTCTTACCGCTGTAATGCTGATGGGTGTTCTTATTGATACGAACCTTCCGCTTTCCCTCCTCGCTAAGGGCTGCGACATGTACCCGCAGGTACTTAAGAACGTAGTCGTTGACGATAAGGACGGCACACTTGCTGATCCGGCTGTTCAGGCTCAGGTTGAGGCTTGCACCAAGGAGCTCGGTGACAACGGTCGTGTTCTTCTCAGAAAGAGCGGTACAGAACCGGTTCTCCGTGTTATGTCCGAGGCAGGCACGATCGAAGAGTGTGAAAAGCAGGTAGATTCCATCATCGCTGCTATGGAAAAGAGCGGCCATCTTGTGGAGGTAAAGAAATAATGTATACGATTAATGACCTTTATGATCTGACACAGACATATCCTCAGGTAAAAGATTATCTTTCCAAGTTCACTTATCCTTGGGAAGCACTTGCCGGAATCACAGATCTGATCCTCGAGATCGGTAAGACACTTCCGGAAGACGAGTTCGATCATCCTTCTGAGGATGTTTGGATCGCTAAAGACGCAAAGGTATTCGCCACAGCATACATCGGCGGACCTTGCATCATCGGTCACAAGACAGAAGTCCGTCAGTGCGCGTTCGTACGTGGTTCCGCTCTCGTTGGTGAAGGCTGCGTAGTCGGTAACTCCACTGAGCTGAAGAACGTTATCCTTTTCAACAGCGTACAGGTTCCGCATTATAACTATGTCGGCGACTCCATCCTCGGATATAAGTCCCACATGGGCGCGGGTTCCATCACAAGTAACGTCAAGAGCGATAAGCTTCCGGTCGTTATCAAGAACGGTGATGAAAAAGTTGAGACCGGACGTAAAAAGGTCGGCGCGATGCTTGGCGACTACGTTGAGGTCGGCTGCAACAGCGTTCTGAATCCGGGTACGGTCATCGGAAGAAACAGTAACGTCTATCCGACGTCATGTGTTCGCGGTGTGATTCCGGAGAACAGCATTTATAAAGATCAGGGCAATATCGTGATCAAGAGAAAGTAATAAAGGGCCGCGCGTGTTTATGCTGACATCGCGCGGCTTTTTTATAAAAACAACTGCGCAAAAACTCAGGTACAAGGAGGTACATTTATGAAAGTTATTATCGCAGAGAATTATCAGGATGCCAGCAAGAAGGCGGCAGATATCATGGAGAAGATCATCCGTGAAAAGCCGACATGCACCATCGGTCTTGCTACAGGATCAAGCCCGGTAGGCATGTATCAGGAACTGTCCCGTCGTTGCAAGGAAGAGGGTCTCGACTTTTCTCAGATCCACTCCGTAAACCTCGACGAGTATGTAGGTCTTGAGCCGACTCACAACCAGAGCTACCGTTATTTCATGGACAGCAACCTGTTTGACCACATCAACATCGATAAGGCAAACACATACGTTGCTAAGGGAATCGGCGATGTAGACGAGAACCTCAAGGAATTTAACGCAGTACTGGATAAGGCAGATATCGAGATCCAGGTTCTCGGTGTTGGTCCTGACGGTCACCTCGGTTTCAACGAGCCGGGTCCGGTTCTCTTCGATGGCGCTCATAAAGAGATCCTTGACGAAACAACGATCGACGCTAACGCTCGTTTCTTCGCTTCCCGTGACGAAGTTCCGCGTTACGCAGTAACAATGGGTATGGGCAATATCATGCGTGCGAAGGCACTCCTGATGATCATCAACGGCAACAAGGTAGACGCTGCTACCAAGCTCCTGATGAACGACACGATCGATCCGATGTGCCCGGCTACATTCATGAGACTTCACAGAGATGCTACAGTAGTACTCGAGAAGAAGCTCGCTCTGGAGATCGGCTACATCAAAGAGTAATCGCTCCTAAAAACAGCAAAGCAATAATCCCCCGTCACTGGTCCTCGGGCATACGCCCTGCGGAATCGTTCCGGGGGATTTTCTTTGCTGTTCTTTTATTTGATTACCTTTTGATGAATCCTCACCGTGAAAGGCACGGAAGGTATTTTTTTACGCTCTTTTATTGATTACTCCTCAATGGGCGCCGATACATGGCGTTCCGGGGGATTTTCTTTGCTGTTTTGTTGCTTAGGGATCAGGCTTGGCTTCTTCCTGAACGGAGGGGACGGTCTCGGGGAGGGTTTCCTGAACTTCGGAGATGTCCTCAGAGGTGAGGACTTTGTAGATGCGAAGGGATCCGTCGGATGAGGTGAATACCGGCTGACCACAGAGGGACTCGATGCACGGGTAGTAGATCATGCCGAACTGGTCGAGCTCCAGAGAACCGCAGATGATATAGCGCACATCGTACTCCTTGAGCACGCGAGCGACCTCGAATACATCCATCGAAGTATATACTGTCGCGACGGCGTTCTGACGTGGCCACAGATAGAGCTTGAATACATCCTGCTCCGGATCATTTTCGAATTCACCGGTCTCCGGATTGGTCCAGCCGTGGAAATGCCACAGACGCTCGTGAGTCTCCCAGCCTACGATGGTCGGAAGTCCGGTATAAGCAGAGACGAGGCAGTCCTCGGTGTAACTGATACCGTAGGATTCACAGATATTGACCGAACCCTTCTCGTTTTCATTGAGCCAGTCGATCGCTTCCTCGTACGGGATATACGCGCCGGCAACACGGCGGGACTGGTCGTAATAGGATTTTTCATGCGGAATGCAAGTGGACAGGTAATCGGTACCGTTTAAGCCCTCATATGTGGACCACTTGATCTCGCCGGATCTCTGATCCAGCGCGCGGAGCGTATAGTGTCCCGGTATGAAGATGATGAGAACCAGCATGACGATCGAAACACCCAGGCCCCAGTTCGACAGATTGCCCTCTTTGGTGACGTGCGCCATGAAACGGAAGACTGTATAAGCGACGACGAGGGAAAGAATCACAAATCCCGCGAATGTGAATTTGAACATGGTGTTCGCGCGCTGGTTATTGGCGCCGTAAATGTCCGGAACATAGATGATCTCAGGCGCGATCAGCATCATCATACCGACGACGGTCATGCCGACCATGAAGATATCGATGATGGATCTCTTCCGGAAGAACTTGCAAAGCGCGGTATCGCCGAGCTTGGCAAATTTGAAGTCCAGCATGCGGATGAAGCAGAGGATCGCCAGGATGAACTTCGGCGTTTTTTCGGCTTCGGCCTTTTCTTCTTCGGTAGGTTCAACGACCTCCTCAGCGACCTTTTCAAGTGCTTTTTCCGAAGTATTCAGGATCTCTTCGGCGGCAAAGTCCGGATCCATGATATCCGGATCGTCGGAGAAGTCATATTCAACTTTTTCTGGTTTTCTTTCAGGCTTTTCTTCCTTTTCAAAAGCACCTGTCCTGTTCTTACATGTGAGCTGAGCGTACGTAAGCGGTCGTTTCAGGGAAAGCGGCGCGGGAGTGACAGGGAGCTTGTTTCTCTTAAATGCCTGGCGCTTCGTAAATACGACAAGCGCGATGAGCGCGAGCGGAACAAGAACATGGATGAGCCAGACGATCATGAACTGGAACAAAGATGTGTGTCTGTCGACCAGCTTGATCGAGTTGGAGATCATGTCGAAGTTGTAGTTAAAGGTCAGCGCGATCATGCTGGAGAAGGCGAACATGAACGCCATGTTCGTGCCCGTTCTCGAGAACGCGGACGGGAAGATCGTGGAAAGAAGATACGCGACCATGAAGATCAGTATCTGCAGGCACAGATGCAAGAAGATGTTCTCACCGAATTTCAGGTAGACACCGAGGACCGCGCCGAGGTCGAAGAGGAATACCATGAAACTGGAAAAAGAGATGAGATACGTGGAAGATCTTCCGTGATATACAAGAAGGCCCATGGCGCAGAAGATGAAGTAGATCAGGAAGTCCCAGTAGTTGCACATCTGGGAGATGCCGAGGAAGAAAGCGCAGATGAAGAATTCCGGACGGAAGATGTGCTCCATCTCCGAGACGAGATTCTTCGAAAGGTCGCGGATCCGGCGCATCGAGGAAAGTGCTTTTTTCGGATATTCGGCGCGATAGACGGCGACGAAGATAAACGCGATGATGAGAAGGACGACTGTAAGACTTACGACGTGGGCGTGCAGGTCACCGATCAGGTAGGAATAGAACGGGAACTCGTGGATCGTCCAGTCGGCGGTCTCCTTAACGCCTTGTAAGTACAGGTCCGGGTTGTGTCCGATAAAACGCGTGGAGTTCGGATAGAAGAAGCTTCCGGTCTCGCCGACGTCGATACCGAGTTTGCCCCAGATCTTCCAGAAAAGCATCTTGTTACCGAAGCTCTGCTCATCATAGAAGAAGGAATGTGAGTTACCGAAGATCATGGTGCAGCAGGCGGAAAGAAGGCCGGCGAACGGCAGATAGTGCTTCGATACCTGGCAATCCTTTTTCTGTCGGAGCGCGTCGATAAAGAGTTGTCCGAGACCATACGCGGAGATGAACGGGAACGCGATGGCGGTACACATCGAGATGTTGTAGCCGACCTCAGTGTTCATGCCGAGCATCTTCACGAGATAAGTGAACATGTACTGTCCATAGTAATAGTAGTTAATGGATTCGCCCGCGAGCCACGGGTCTTTTGCCGGAAGTCCGTCAAATCTGTTCATGGAGTTCATGAAGGCGTAGTTCATGAACTTCTCTTCGCCGTTGATGATCGGGAAGACACCCTTGCAGAAGCAAAGGACCGTCAAAAGGGCGATGAAGAGCATTTCCTCCCAGAGTATATGCGCGAGATTGGAATTGTCCGACAAAGCGGAAAAAGCAGCATTTCGGGTCTTCGGCGTGCACCAGCTGAAGATGGCGAGCATGAAGAACGCGATCCAGCACATCGGTCGGTTGAAGGCGTTAAAGATGCCAAGGTAGGAAAGAAGCCAGATGAACGCTGTTGTCAGAAGGATACCGAAGCTTTTCGCAAAGGTGTAACCTGCCGAAAGAAAGCCGCGGAAGAAGTAAGCGGTCAATGGGAAAGCGGCCCATCCGTAGATATAAAGAAGTCCCCACCAGGAAAAGAAATCGGCGTGATCCTGCTTTAAGAAGTATCCCGCGAGAAAAGCGATCAGGGCAGGAACCAGTAAGAGAAGAACTCTCGGAATGACGGTCTTCCACTCGATATCTTCGACGAGTCTTTCGCGAAGAGAATACTTAAACTCCGAATCGGATCTATCGTCTATAAGATTCGCTCCCGTGTTTCTGACATCGGCGGTGCGCACCCGGTTTTTGCCGGAATTACTGCGGTTCGACTTCGACGAGTTCTTTTTCACGCGAAAAATCCTCCTTGATCTTAGCGACGGTCGCGTTGGCCTGGGAAACACAGGCGTCCATTCGGAATTTCGAATCTTCGACCGGGCTCGGCGTCATGGCGAGACTGCATACATAAAGGCCCTCGACCGGCTGGATGAATTCATCGAGCGGGTGATTGAGCGGCTTGGCGTAACGCGTACGCGTCAGACGCCAGGTTCGAACCGAGCTTCTCGTGACGCTCGGGTTCATGTATTGAAGTCTCTTGAAAAAGGCTTTGAAAACATCCGCGTCAGACGCGGTCCAAAGCGGAGCGGAAGTAAGGAAGCTTCCGGAAAGATACAAAACGTGTCCGCCGTAGCGGCGTTCGCCGACCATGCTCGTGTGCTGGATGAGTCTCTGGAAAGGTTCGTCGACAGGAAGCATACGTGAGTAGCACTCCGTAAACGGCGACTTCATGAGAAGCAGTAGGCACATGTTCGCCTGATACGTAACGTCCATGAGAGAGTCACGGAAGTCGGTCGGCATATTGAGAGCGTGCGTGATGTGCACGAGATTTCGGCAGGAACCTGTGTAAAGGATCGTGTCGCACTCTAAAAAGATCGAGGACGAGTCGGCCAGAACGCACTGAACGCGGTATCTCGGGCGAGTCGGATCTTCGCTCTTGGAAATGTCGGAAACGGTATATCCGTACTGGATGATACCGCCACGGTCGGTGATCTCCTGAACGAGCGCGGCCAGAAGTGAGTGGAAGCCGTTATCGAGATAACCCAGCTTCTTCTTACTTGCCTTGCCGTACCAGAGGGAATCGTACCACTGAAGCTCATCGGAAAGACCGAGGTCTTTAAGAAGCGAGATCAGGGCACGGTCGGATTTTCTGATGTGGTGGGGAAGAAGCTCGATGTATTCGGAGCCAAGGCGCGAGCACGCGAGCATGCCGCCCGGAGTGGACTGCTGCTCAACGACCTGCACGCGGAAACCGGCCTGCGCCAGCTTATACGCGCAGACCAGACCGGAAAGACCGGCACCGATGACACAGATCGAAGTTTTGCCTTCCATTTCTTCCTCCGTTAACTAAGTCAGATCTTCTTTGCTTCCAGGTAGTAGCGCTTCTCGATCGCTTCGCCCATGGAGAAGGTCTTTCTCGGGAAAACGCCCTCTTTGCTGATGGTCTCAAAGAACGAATTCTTCGAAACGTCCGGCAGCAGGAAGCCGAGCTTGTCTTCCTCGGCAAGAGATCTTACGGAATCTTCGCCGTGGATGTAGTCAGTGTGGATCGAGTCGGACTCGATGGAATCCAGGAAGCCCTGAAGTGAGCCGACAGCGAGTGTATGCGCAGGCTTTCCGATGACCATCGTGAAGTCTTCTTTACCTGTCGTGACGAGGATCGTCTGGGATCCGTCCGCGGTTCCTTCCTTGGCAAAAGCACTTGCGTCGGTGAACTTGATGTCCTGGGAAGCGAAGTATGTATTTGCCGCTTCAGTGAGCTTTTCTTTTGTCAGACCGAATGTAACGCGATGGATCGGCTCGAACTGCAGACCATTGTCGTGGATGTTCACGATCTCAACGAGACAGTAGCGTGCCGGATGGCTCTCTCTTTCGGATTCCGGAAGAGTCTCTCTTACGTTCTCCCAGTGCTTCTTCGCGGTCGCGAGGGAGTGGTTACCATCGCCGACGGCAAAGAGGAAACCATCCTCGGAAGCAGAAAGAAGTCCGCGAAGTGCGGAGATGATGCCTTCCGCAACGGAAGAATCTGCCGGTGTGAAATAGCCCTTGATATGACCGCCGTCCATCATGAGGTCGGTGTCATAAACGAGGTTAGCTGCGTCTTTGGATACCGCGTCAAAAGCAGGCTCGATCACGGTCCTTTTCGGATCGTTGATCAGTACCATGATGTGCGGCATTTCGATCGGTGCGCGCTCACGGATGCGAACGCGGGGCGGAATACGGGAAAGGACGGTGCCTTCGGTCGCGCGGATGCGGCTCTTGTTTCCCGGAGTGAAGTCATACTGCTCAAGGTCAAGAGCGAGCATCAGGCCCTTTCTGGACTCGTTGACCTTGGTCTTGCGATCGAGAAGGATGAAGCCCGGATCAAGTTCTGTCAGGGTGCCTTCGTCGATGTAATTGTTGATCGAAGAAGTGATATTGGAAAGACGCTCGTTGATTCTTTCAGGTGTTTCTTTTTCCAGATAAACTTCCGGCAGGAACATACGAAGCGTGGACGGTGCTTTTCCTACGGTATTTTCAACATCCTCCCAGTATTTCGGCTCGGATGTAAACTGGTCGCACGCGATAACTGCCCATTTCGAAAGGTCTGTGCCCTTCTTCGGCAGAAGGATCTTCGGCGCTGCGACTGCGATGTCTTTGTAAATAGAATTCATGGATACCCTCCCGATGAAATGCAAAAATAGCCATAACATTATAGCACGCGGGGAAAGAAAAATCTTCCCATAATGCGCGAAGAAGGCAAGCTTCTCGTGTTTCACGCGAAGAAGACAAGCTTCTCGTGCTTCGCTTCGAACTTCGTTCTCAGAGGCACTTCGAAGTCTTTCTTCTTCGCGAAAGTATGAAGATTTTTCATTCTTCGTGTTATAGTAGAAGAAAGGGATTTGATCGGAGGTGGGATCATGGCGAATCGCGAAAACGGAAGAGGAAGACTCCTTTGTCTTCTCGAGATCCTTCAAAAAGAAACGGACGCGGCACACGGCCTTTCGACGCAGGATCTGATCAACAAACTCGACGAAGCCGGTTTTCCGGTCAATCGAAAGACCCTTTACGACGATATTCACGCGCTTGAGGACTCCTCGATCCCTGTCGAAAAGTCCGGCGGAAAAGTTCCGAAATACTACATCGAAGACAGAGATTTTGAGGTGGAAGAGATCGTGATCCTGATCGATGCCATCGAATCCGCAGGCTTCATGACGGAAAAGAAAAAGGCTTCCCTGATCAAGAAACTGAAAGGCCTGACGTCTTCGCCGATCGCATCGGAATTAAGCGAGCAGATCCAGTACATCGGCCGCCATCACTCTTCGAATAACGACTTTATCTACACGGTAAACACGATCCGTCGCGCGATCTCCGAGAAACATCCGGTGACGTTTAAGTATATCGAGTACACTTTTGACCCGAATGAAAAGATCGGAAAAGAATCCTTCCGCCATGACGGGATGCTTTACATACTCCACCCGCTGGCACTTGTCTGGGAAAACGGTTTTTACTACTGCCTCGGCATTCGTCCGGAACAGAGCAAGAGCGATAAGACGGAGGAGATCTACCATTTCCGTATCGACCGCATGAAAGAAGTCAAGGCGAAGACGGATACGAAACTTGCTAAAACACCGAAGGGATTCAGCGTTGCCAAGCACGCCCAGACCACGTTCGGTATGTACGGCGACGATCCGCAGCAGGTCACGCTGCGTTTCCGAAAGAACCTTCTGACACAGTTCTACGACCGCTTCGAAAGAGAGCTTCCGATCTTCTCCGATCCGAAGGACAAAGACTATCTTCAGGCAAATGTTTCCGTAAGTGTCAGTCCGACATTCTTCTCCTGGGTGTCCCAATACGAAGGCGGTTTTTCCATCATCGGACCGAAAAGCGTCAAGGAAAAATACGAAGCGCATGTCCGAAAGGCAATCGACGCACAACTATAGGTATATAAGTATAGATTTTCTTACTTAAATCGTGTAAAATATCGGGGCACGCGAAATCTAGGGCGCGTGCCTCGCTTTTTACGTAAGGAGACGAAAACGAATGAGACAGTTTACCTCAGATGAATTGAGAAATACATGGAAGCAGTTCTATATCGACCGCGGTCATGTGGATGTCGGCGCCGTATCCCTGGTGTCTGACGGATCCACGGGCGTTATGTTCAACGTCGCCGGCATGCAGCCTCTGATGCCTTATCTTCTCGGCCAGAAGCACCCGCTCGGCACAAGACTTTGCAACGTACAGGGCTGTGTCCGTACAAACGATATCGACTCCGTCGGTGACAAGAGCCACGTTACCTTCTTCGAGATGATGGGTTCCTGGTCGCTCGGCGATTACTTCAAGAAAGAACGTTGCCAGTGGAGCTTCGAGCTTCTGACACAGGTCTTCGGCTTTGACGCTGACCACCTCGCCGCTACTGTTTTCTCGGGTGACGAGAACGCACCACGTGACGAAGAAGGCGCAGAGTTCCGTATCGCTTCCGGCTTTAAGAAAGAAAACATCTACTACTTAGGTGCCGACGATAACTGGTGGGGCCTCGAGTACGGTCCTTGCGGCCCGGACTCCGAGATGTTCTACATCGCCGATCGCCCGGATTGTGGTCCGGACTGCGGCCCGGGTTGCTCCTGCGGTAAGTACACCGAGCTTGGTAACGACGTATTCATGCAGTACGAAAAGCACAAGGACGGAACCCTTACTCCTCTGAAGCAGAAGAACGTAGATACCGGCTGGGGCTTGGAGAGAATCCTCGCTTTCCTCAACGGTTCCCGTGATGTATACCAGATCGACCTGTTCGCTCCGGTCATCGCTTATATCGAGAAAGTTTCCGGACAGAAGTACAACGCGGACGAGAAGATGACACGCTCCATGCGTATCCTCGCCGACCACACACGTACATCCGTCATGCTCATCGGTGACGCCGCGAAGCTCGTTCCGGCAAATGCAGGCGCAGGCTACGTACTCCGTCGTCTGATCCGTCGTGCGGTAAGACACGCTCGTACACTGAACCTCAAGAAGGATGACATCCTTAAGATCGCGACCATCTTTATCGATGAGATCTATAAGAACAGCTATCCGCTCTTGACCTCCAACCGTGAGTTCATCTTGAATGAACTGACTAAGGAGATCGAGCGTTTCGAGAGTACTCTCGAGAACGGCATGAAGGAGTTCAAGAAGATCCTCGATACAGCCCGTTCCGAAGGCAAGAAAGAGATCGAAGGTAAAGACGCTTTCTATCTTTACGATACATTCGGCTTCCCGCTCGAGCTCACTACAGAGCTTGCCGAGGAAGAGGGCCTCTCGGTTGATGAAGAAGGCTTTAAGGTCTCCATGGAAGAGCAGAAGCAGAAGGCTCGTGACAGCCAGAACTTCTCCGCGAAGCTCAGTTCTTCCGCAGGTATCTTCGACGCTCTTGATGAAAGCATCACGACAAAGTTTGTCGGTTACGACGGACTGAATACAGAAGGTAAGATCGTAGCTGTTGCTGACGAAGCTTCCCTGAAGGATTCCCTGTCCGAGAACGAGAAGGGTACGGTCGTAACAGACGTCACTTCCTTCTACGGCACCATGGGTGGTCAGGTCGGTGATAAGGGTATCATCAAGACCGCTGACGGTGAGTTCACTGTTACTGAAGCGATCCACCTCGCGAACGGCCGTGTCGGTCACACAGGTTATGTTTCCAAGGGTTCGATCAAGAATGGAAGCGCTGCTGCACTTTTCGTAGACGAAGAGAACCGCAGCAACACATGTAAGAACCACTCCGCGACACACCTTCTGCAGAAGGCACTGAAGATCGTTCTGGGTGATCACGTTGAGCAGAAGGGCTCTCTGGTAACTCCGGACCGTCTGCGTTTCGACTTCTCTCACGATTCGGCAATGTCTGCTGAGCAGATCGCTCAGGTTGAGGCGATCGTGAATAAAGAGATCGCTGCATCTCTTGCCGTACGCACAGATGAGATGAGCCAGCAGGAAGCTGTATCCACCGGCGCGATGGCGCTTTTCGGTGAGAAGTACGGCGATGTCGTTCGTGTCGTCAGCATGGGTAAGGGCACATCCGGAAACAACGAAGCCGACTTCAAGGATGCCTTCTCCGTTGAGCTCTGCGGTGGTACACACGTAAGCAACACATCTCAGATCAGATCCATCAAGATCCTTTCCGAGTCCGGTGTTGCGGCAGGCGTAAGAAGAATCGAAGCTCTGACCGGTGACGGCGTGCTCGCTTACTATAAGGAACTCGAGGCGCTCCTCAATGAAGCTGCTAAGCTCCTGAAGGCAAATCCGTCCGAGATCGTAACCAAGATCGATCACCTGCAGAAAGACCTCAAGGCCGCTAACGCTGAAGTTGAGTCCCTGAAGTCTAAGGCTGCAAAAGAAGCGCTCGGCAATTCTCTCGAGCAGACAGAAGATGTCAAGGGCGTGAAGCTCCTCGCCGCGAAACTCGACAACGTCGAGATGGGTGCTCTCCGTGATCTCGGTGACCAGCTCAAGGATAAGATCGGTGACGGCGTAGTCGCTCTCCTTTCTTCCTGCGACGGAAAAGCCAATATCGTCATCATGGCGACAGATTCCGCGGTCAAGGCCGGTGCTCATGCCGGTAACCTCATCAAGGCGATCGCTCCGATCGTCGGCGGTGGCGGCGGCGGACGTCCGAACATGGCTCAGGCCGGCGGTAAGAACCCGGCAGGCATCGACGATGCTCTGGCAGCTGTAAAAGTTGAACTTGAAAAGATGCTGTAAGGAGGAAAAACGTATGTGTTTATTCTGTGATATCGTAGAAGGCAAGATCCCTTCCACCAAAGTGTTTGAGAACGACAAGGTCCTGGCTTTCAAGGACATCAATCCGGCAACTCCGGTACATGTCTTGATTGTTCCGAAAAAGCACTTTGATGACATCCTTGATATGTCCTCTTCCGCAGAGGGCAAAGAGGCACTCGGTGACGTCCTCGACGCGGTCCCGGAAGTGGTTAAGGCAACCGGCATCGACGAGGGATTCAGAGTCATCAACAACTGCCGTGAGTTCGGCGGTCAGACAGTTAAGCACGTACACTTCCATATCCTCGGTGGCGTAAAGCTCTCCGAGAAGATGATCTGATCAAGGATCGAAAACTGAAATCGGAAAAAGCCGGGACAAGCTCCCGGCTTTTTTGTTTTCTTACGGATCGGAAAAAGAAATCGGAGGTGCGCCTCTGAGGACGTAGTCCGAAGCGAAGCGCGCCGAAGATCTTCTTTTTCGCTCTGCTGAAAGACATAAAAAAGCAGGAGCTGGGAAACACATAAACCAACTCCTGCCGATGTGAGCGTTCTCCTTTTGGGGATAATATAACAATCCATTTCGCTCGTTAACCTATTCACCTATAATATATCGCCATCCCATAGTGCTTTCAAACAAGTATCGTTCCTGAAACTATAACAATCTTTCGCCAAAATCGGTAACCTGAAAATTGCATATATGTCATTTAATTGTTATGCGCGTAGTATATACTGATTAAGTGGAGTTTTATGTAAAGAGGTATGTATATGAAAGCTTTTGCTAAAGGGGTCAGATTCGTTCTTCGATTCATCTGTATGATCCTGACGATCGCGGTTTTTGCGGGCACCTGTTTGGTTCCGTCGAAGTCGCGCGCAAAAGAAGACCTCACCGCGGATTTCGTCGACTATATCTACGGAACCATCCTGGATAAAGAAGCCGACAGTGAACGCTTCGGCTACTGGTACTGGCACTTGAAGGACAGTAGCACCACGGCTGTCGGCCTGATCGACATGCTTACCCAGAGCTATGATTTCTATCGTAAAAACTATACGCCTGAGCAGACGATCGACGTGCTGTCTCAGACGATGACCGGAAAGCCGGCCGATGATACGACTAAACAGACGTATGTCTACTATTTGAACTGCGGCATCTCGATCCGCCGTTACCTTGCCGAC
This sequence comes from Clostridiales bacterium, assembly GCA_017617525.1. Classification (GTDB taxonomy): domain Bacteria; phylum Bacillota; class Clostridia; order Saccharofermentanales; family Saccharofermentanaceae; genus Scatonaster. Next base: position 26,568 of record JAFZWA010000007.1, on the reverse strand, counting down.
ATGGCGGTAACGCCTGAGTTCGCGCAGATCTGCGCGCAGTATCAGATCGAACCGGGTACGATCACGGACCTCGACAGCCGCGACATAAATCCCGAGATGACGAACTTCGTTAAAGTGCTTTTCGAGCAGATGTATGGAAGAGCTCCGGTGACGGAAGAGTACAACATCTGGTGTCAGTATTTTACCGAGGGAAAAGAACTCGCCCCGACGCTTATGGATATCGTGAAGTCTTCGGAGTTCACTTCCAGATGCCTGTCCGATGAGTCGACGATCGACGTGCTTTCGTCCGTCATGCTCGGAAGAACAGCGGATCCTTCTGAAAAAGAAGCCTACCTCGGCATGCTCGACAGCGGTTTGTCGATGACATATGTCGCGTCGCAGATCGCATCCGATCCGAACTATCTTTCCAACTGCAGCAGCGTCGGGATCCGACCGGGTACCGTGACGCTCACGGAAGCAAGAGATAAGAATCCGGAACTGACATCTTTCCTGACACGTCTTTACACGCAGTTCGCGGGAAAACGTCCGAGTGCGGAGGATCTGAATTCCTATGTTTCGGAGACGCTCGAAGATTCCGGCAAGACGAGAGACGCGATCGTGGAGATGCTCTCTAACCCTGAGAGCATGACGCTTTTCGCGACGGATGACGAATACCTCAATGCCGTATTTGATGTGTGCTACGGACAAGCCGCCGCTCCGGAAAAGATCGAAGCGTATAAGATCGGTCTGAAGAACGGCGTCACGAGAGAAAGAGTCCTCGAGTCGATCTTAAGTGATCCGGCGTTTGACGCGAAGATGAGCGAATACGGGATCGATACAAAGGTCGAAAAGAAAGTGCCGGAAAAAGTCGTCGCGCTTACCTTTGACGACGGTCCGTACACAGACGTTACGATGCGTATCCTTGACGCGCTCGAACCTTATGGCGCGCACGCGACATTCTTTGTCGTCGGTAACCGCGTCAACAACTACAAAGAATGCATCGTCCGCGCGGTGAATCTGGGATGCCAGATCGGTGACCACACATGGAATCACACGACACTGACCAGGATCTCCGGCGACGCGGTAAGCACACAGATCAACGACTGCGCCGATGCAGTTTACAACCTGACCGGTATCCGTCCGGTCGTCATGCGTCCTGTCGGAGGTTCTTATAACTCGACAGTGTCCGCAAACGTAGGTATGCCCATGATCATTTGGTCGATCGACACAAATGACTGGAAATATAAGGACAGCGATCATGTCATCAACGAAGTACTGAACAATGTGCGTGACGGCGACATCGTTCTCATGCACGATCTCTACGAGACAACAGCGACAGCAGTCGAGACCATCGTTCCGGCCCTGATCGACGCGGGATTCACTCTCGTGACTATCGATGAACTGGCGGAATACAAGAATGTGCAGATGGAAAACGGAAAGGCTTATTTCTCGATCCGAGGATAAGTATTCGAAGGATCTGCCCCCAAGAAAAACTGAATAAACGAGGAAGAAAACATGAGCGATAAAACGAATGAGATCATTACCGAGATCAAAAAGGTCATCTGCGGAAAAGACTACGTTATCCTGCTGGCACTGGCAGGAATCCTCTCCGGAGGACATGTCCTGATCGAGGACGTTCCGGGTGTAGGTAAAACGACGATGGCCGTTGCTTTTTCAAGAGCGATGGGACTGGACTACGGACGTGTCCAGTTTACCCCTGACGTTCTCCCTTCGGATATCACGGGCTTTTCGGTGTTCGATAAAAGAACTCAGTCGATGCAGTATCAGCCGGGTTCGATCTTCCATAACCTCTTCCTCGCAGACGAGCTGAACCGCGCATCTTCGCGTACACAGTCCGCGCTTCTGGAAGCCATGGAAGAAGGCCAGGTCACTGTCGACGGAAGTACTTACGCGCTTCCGAAGCCGTTCACGGTATTCGCGACACAGAACCCGTCAGGCGCTTCCGGTACATCGCTTCTTCCGGACTCGCAGATGGACCGTTTCGCCATCCGTATCTCGATGGGATATCCGTCCGCTTCTGATGAAAAAGCAATGCTCGAGACCAGAAAGGAAGGCTTCAACCCGATCTCTTCTGTCCGCCGCCTCTGCAGCGCGATGGAGCTTTCGATGATGCAGGATGAAGTCAGCCGCGTTTTCGTAAATGATGAGATGCTCGACTACATCATCGCTCTGGTCGGAAAAACAAGAACACATAAGGACCTGGAAAGAGGTGCCAGCCCGCGTGCAACTCTCGCACTGACATCCATGGCCAGATCCTACGCGTATATCTTCCACAGAAACTACGTCGTTCCGGGTGACGTACAGGCCGTATTCGGTCCTGTTATGTGCCACCGTCTGCTTCTTACTCCGGAAGCGGAAGTCAACGAACTCAAGATCGATGAGATCGCGAAGGCGATCCTGAAGTCCGTACCTGCCCCGAAGATCTGACGAGGTTTTCTTTTCATGTTTAAAAACCGGTTTTTGTACATTGTCGCGCTACTGGGCACGACAGCATTCTTCCTTTTCTACCAGCAATGGCTGGCCTGGTTCTGCCTGGGAATTTTGCTCCTTATGCCGGTTCTTTCTTTGATCATGTGCCTTTTCAGCAGAGGTGTCTATCAGCTGAGTCTGATCGCGCCGAGAAACGTGAAGATGGGCGATCAGGCATCCCTTAAGATGAAGGTCTCGCAGAAGTATCTTCCGATCCTTTCGATCTCGAGAGTCGACATTCTCGTGACCGAAAAGATGACGGGAAAAACAAAGACATATCGCGTATTCGCGCAGGGTGAAACGGAAGTTTCCATTCCCGTAGATACGACCCACTGCGGTGCTTTTCGTATGGAAGTAAAGGCGGTAAGAGTGTACGATCTCTTCGGACTTTTCTGCACGAAAAAGAACGTCAAGACCGCCTGCGAAGTCCTGATCCAGCCGATCAGAAGGATCCCCGACGCGATCCCGGATCTGAACGGCTTTAAGGCAAAGACATTAAGAAAATCGACGTCTCCTTACACGGAGATCTACGATGTCAGAGATTACATCATCGGTGACCCGATCAAGAATATCCACTGGAAAGCTTCCGCAAAAAAAGACGCGCTCATGGTAAAAGAACCGCAGGAAGAGTGCTTCGGTCACGCGCGTGTTTTCCTTGAGTTTTCCGAGGACAGGGATACCTTTGATAAGCGCATGGGAGAACTGCTTTTTACATCGGATTATTTTCTGAAAAAAGACCTTCCGCACAAGATCCGTGTGCTCCCGCCGATGAGACGTGAGATCGCTTTTGATATCCAGTCACAGCGTGATCTGGATAAGGCGGTGATCCGTATTCTGAACATGAGGATACCGAAGGAGGAGACCGATGAGACGTGATATAGAAAAAATCACAGCACCGATCGTCCCGGCAAAAGCGGTGAACTATATTTTCCCCATTGTTGTTTCCGCGCTCCTCGGTATCAGCTTCTCGTTCATGCTGACGAGTACTTACGGAGCGGAACTTACGGCCAGACCGATCCCGGTCATTATCGCGATCCTTCTGTTCTCCGTAGCCGCGACGGTTTTCCATCTTAAGACGGAAAAGAAGAAGTGGATATCACTTGTCGCGATTTTTACGGCGATCGCCCTCTTATTCTATATGATCCTGCGTCACCACTTCATGAGAAGTCAGATCGACTATCTTCAGTATGTGCTCCGCCAGTATACGTTTAAGGTGCTTCCGCCGGTAAGTTTTGAAGAACAGCCGTCCAAGGATATCACCGGACTTTTGATCGCGTATAATGTTCTTCCGGCACTCGTGACGACCTGGGCGATCACGAGAAGAAAGAGCGCTTTTTGGTGCGTGCCGCTTTATCTGCCGCTGTTTATCTCTTCTGTCGCGCTGAACTACATGTTCCCGGCGCAGGTATGGTGCGAGATCATACTGGCCATGGCCATGATCCTCTGCCTTTACCAGAACTTCCGAAAAGCTGACAGAAACCAGGGCGACAGTAAACTCATCAAGCTGACGGTCCCGGCGCTTGTCATCGTCCTGATCCTGGGCGCTTGTTTCCCGCAGAGCAGGTACGACCAGCAGAAGGTCGCCGTGCGCCAGCTCAACATGATCAGAAAACTCATCGGTCTTGTTCCAAACGAGGCCAGAGAAGCGATCGCTCCGACGATCGACCGTATCAGTGATTCGTATATGGGCAGCATCATCATGGAATCGATCGCCAACCAGATCGTTGAGATCGATCCCGGCCACGAAGACTTAAATCTGGTCGGAAACTTTAATCCGCCTGAATACACGGTCTTCTATGTGACTCGAAACAGAAATCCGGGTAACACGACGCAGAAGGGCTCAAGAAGCATGTATATCCGCACCGCTTCGAGTGATACGTATACGGGACACGAATGGTCTGTTTCGGGAAACGAACCGGATTCGGATGATATCTACTCAAATGACGATCCGCTTCCTCATGAGATGGCGCCGTTCTTTACGAGAGTCAATTCGGTAGGTCTGGGCGGTTATTATTTCGCTCCGTACTATACCGACGGATATATCGTTCCATCCACTTACGAGAACAAAGTAACGACGGGAAACGATTTTAACGTGCGCACGGTCGCGGAAGGCGCGATCATGCAGACGATCGACTATGCTTCCGATGAGGTCCCGATCCGAAGAGATCCTTCGTGCTGGTCGGACGAGTATCTGGCTTATGTCAATGAAACGGCACTTGAAGTTCCGGAGGAGACCCGCCAGGCGATCTTAAACAGCGGACTTCTGCCCCAGTGGTATATGGATCTTTATAACGGTGTCACGACGATGAGTGATATGGAAAAGGTCGTGTCGGTCACCACCTTTGTCAGAAGTCTTCACCCGTACGATGTCAACACGTCATATCCGCCGTCCGATAAGGATTTCGTCGCGTGGTTCATGGCGGACAGTCCGACGGGTTTCTGCGTGCACTATGCGAGCACATCGGCGGTCCTTCTTCGTATGATCGGCGTTCCGACTCGTTATTCCACAGGTTATCTGCTTTCGAACGTTGAGGATGGTTCCCGTTGCACGGTCACGTCAAAAGAATCGCATGCGTGGCTTGAATTCTTTGATCCGGAATTCGGATGGATCCTTTCTGATCCGACGCCGGGAAATAAAGCGGCAGAGGATGCGTATGGTGTTGCCGCGATCACTGAAAAATACGGACTCGAAGGTATCGGAACGTCACCGACAGGTACGCCTGTTCAGGGAACGAATCCGACTCCGGGCGCAGGTACCGTAAAGCCGACCGTGACTCCGGCAGGCGGAGCAAATACGCAAAAGGTTCCGGGCGGAACCTCGCCTTCTTCAGAGCCGGGTGGATCGAACGGACCCGCGAAAGAAAACGCCGCTTTCAAGTGGATCAAAAAACACCGTACGGGGCTTCTTATCGCACTTTCGATCATCCTTCTGATCGTGATCATCCGAAGCGTGTATACACTTATGTGGCTCAGGTCATTCCATCAGAAGAATGTAAACGCGCGTGCTCGCGCATACTATCGTTACTTCATGTGGATCGGAAAGAAGTGGCGCGGAAAGCCGCTCTTTAAGACGAAGTTCCTTGCGCAGAAAGCGGTCTTCAGCGAAGACGGAATCTCGATAGAAGAACTTGAAGAATTGAAAAAGAGCGTTCGCGTCGGACTCGGGAAACTGCGCAAAAAGCAACCCTGGTTCAGAAAACTCAGGGTCAGACTTTTGTACGAAGTAAAAGTGTGATTCAATCAGCTCACCGAGCTGATATGGAGATCAGTTCTCGGCAGCCTTCGCTTCGAGTACTGCTTTCGCCAGTTGATCGGCGCAGGATGTCGAATTGAATCCGCAGGTGTTGCCGGCAAGTTTCTCGGCGATGTCTTCTGCTTTCCATCCGTCAACGAGTTTACCGATGGCCTTTAAGTTTCCGTTGCAGCCGTTTGTAAATACGACATCGGTGATGACGCCATCGTTGATCTCAAAATCGATCTTAGAAGAGCAGACTCCGCTTGTTCGATAAGTATAGTGCATGTTTTTGTTCCTCCGGGTTATGTTTTTCAGATCTTCGGCAGGATCGAGATGTCACGCTCGACCGGGCAGGGCGGAAGATACTTACTGAATACTTCCACATATCTCGTGCCGAAAGAGACGGAGACGAGTTCGGAAAAAGCGATGCGTGTTGCTTTTTCATCCCACTTTCCGTCTGTGTCAAAGCCGCGAACGTAAAGGTAACGATCGTCTCTTTTCTCGATCCGTCCGATCACATAATCGATGTTGCCGCTGTTTCGGTCTTCCGACTCGAAGATCGCGTTCAAACGGTTATGTGAAAGATAGGAAAGCACGCCTTCCCAGGAGGCGATATCCATGTCGAGTTTTTTGACTTGTGAAGTTACGCCTTCATTTTCGAGGATATCGTTTGTCAGATCGACTTTCGAGTTGATCTCGACGATATCTTTCAGACGGCGTACGACGTATCCGTCCAGACGGAAATCCTGTTCGTCCATATAGAGGAACAGTTCTTCTCCGGCTTTGATCGGAAAGCAGCTGTAACAGTTCGGGTCTGCTTTTAAAAACATGCGGCACAGAAGTGTCTGACGACAAGCTTCTTCCAAAACGGCAGTGATCTCAAATTTCTTCACAGTATCCCTCCTGTCATAAATGTGTTTCCGAACACATTATAACACGGAAAAACATATTATCCACGCGGTATAAAAAGTGCTTTTCGAGCAGGGATCAGTGGTAATATAAGTTGAACGTCGCAAGGGGGCAATTCATCTCACATGGCAAAGAAGAAAAAGGAAAAAGACAACACATTTAAACAGCTTCGATACGCGTTGAAGCAGGTGTGGGACGCGGATCGGCTTTTGCTGCCGTTTACGCTTTTTAAGAACTCTGTAGAACAGATCTTCTACGTGTTCTTCTTCGTGTATCTGACGAAGTACATCTTCAACTGTATCGAAAGAAATATCGAGTACAGTAAACTGTTCTGGTTTTTGATCTTCGCGTGCTTAGGTCACGTATGCGTTCACTTCATCTGCGGATGGTACGAGACCTATAGAAAGATCAAGATGCCGGAAGTTTACAGACACATCTTCCATCGCGTGATGGATATCTCGGATACGCTCGAGCTTTCGGATTATGAGTCACCGGAATTCTATGACAGATACGCGAGAGCGCTTGACCGCTGCGCCGAGCAGGCGATCGATCTTTCGATCCAGACGGGAGTGTATATCGGTAATGTCGGCGCGACGATCATGTCACTTGTCATCGTCGTTATGGTCGACCCTGTCCTTCTGATCTTTATGATCGTTCCTATGGTCGTAAGCCTTTACTACGGAAACAAAAACGGTAAATGCAACTACGACAGGGAAAAGGCGATCACCCGTGACAAGCGTACCGCGGACTATGTCAAACGCGTATACTACGAAAAGAAATATGCTTCGGAGATCCGTCTTTTCGACATCAACTCGATCATGCTCGAAAAGCAACAGCAGGCGGTCGAGAGGATGGGCGAAGTCTCTTTGAAGTATCGAATGAAGTCGGCTTTCTATTCATTCCTCATGAAAGGAAGCTACTCGGTGCTGGCCGGAATCGCGGCGTACTTTTACGTTGCTTTCCGCATCAAGCACGGCGAAGTTTCGGACATCTCCAGCTATGTTGCCATGATCACGGCGATGGCCTTTTCGACCGACCAGCTCAAGCACGCCGTCGAGAACCGTATCTACTTAAGCAACGAATCCAGGCTCTTTAAGAACCTTGAAGAATTCCTCGAGACGGACAGAAAACCGAAAGAGAAAAAGCCCGATGTCGGCGAGATCAAGAGCATCGAACTTCAGCATGTTTCGTTCACTTATCCGGGTGCGAAATCGAGCTCGATCCGCGATGTCAGTTTCGCCTGGAACAAAGGTGAGAAGCTCGCGATCGTCGGCTATAACGGCGCCGGCAAGACCACGATGATCAAGCTGATCATGGGCCTTTATCCGGTCACGGAAGGTAGAATCCTCGTCAACGGCACCGACATCAACGAGATCGACGGCGATGCGTACAGAAAAAGATTCGGAACCGTGTTCCAGGACCTTCAGGTATTCGCGATGCCACTTGTCGAAAACGTCTTGATGAGAAGACCTTCCGGCAAGGAAGATTATGATGCCGCGGAAAAAGCACTGACCTCAGCGCAGTTTGACTGTTCGCATCCGGGACTCACGAAGGGCCTCGACACGATCGTCAGCCGTGAGTTTGATGAGAGCGGATTTATCCCGTCCGGAGGTCAGGCACAGAAGATCGCGATCGCGAGAGTCTTCGCGCAGCAGCCGGACATGGTCATCCTCGATGAGCCTTCTTCGGCACTTGACCCATTGGCCGAATACAACATGTACAACAACATGATGCGCCTTTCGGAAGGACGCGGTGTCGTCTTTATCTCGCACCGTCTCTCGTCCGCGAGAATGGCGGATAAGATCTACATGATGAAGGAAGGATCCGTCGTCGAACACGGAACGCATGAGCAGCTCATGGAAAGTAAAGGTCACTACCACGAGATGTTCATGTTGCAGGCCGAGAACTATCAGGACAGCCTGCCTGAAGAAATGCTGAAGGGAGCTGAGGCATTCTATGAGTAAAGACAAGTCGAAAAGAAAAGATATATCGAGAAGAAAAGACAAACAGAAGGAAGAGAAGATCACGATCCGCGAAATGATCGGAAACGTTACTTACCTTTTGAAGTACGCGAGTAAATACGATAAACCCCTGATCGTGAAGATCATGGTGTTAAACATCCTTCTTCTTTCGGGAATGGCCGCCAATGACACCTTTATCCTGAAACTGATCATCAACGGTCTTACCGGAGACATGGCGTTTAGAAGCATCATGATCCTCCTTCTGATCTCGCTTGTTTTAGTCGTGATCCTCGAATGGATCCATCAGCTTATAAACGAATGGTCAAAGGCAAAACTCATTCCGTTAAGTGGTCGTATCCAGAGAGATCTCGCGGAAAAGAACAGCCTGAAGGACCTGATCTTCTACGATGATCCGGAGACCTATGACACTTACGCGGTAGTATCGCAGCGCGCGGATGAACTTGTTTCGGAAGCCGTCACGGTCGTCAGTAAGATCATCGGCGGAACCGTCGCGCTCTTTGTCGCCGCGGCTATGATCCTCACCATCGATCCGGTCCTGGCGATCTTCCCGATCGCGGGTTTCATCGTCAATCTCGCGACACGTTTTAAGATCGAAAAGATCAACTACACGTGGTGGGTCGAATACAGAAAGAAGCTTCGTAAAGCCGACTACAGCAAGCGCGTTTTCTATCAGCCGGAGTTCGCGAAAGAGTGTAAGCTCACGGATGTAAGAGGACCTCTGCGCCTTCAGTTCGACGAGGCGCTCGATGAAGCCGCGGAAGAAGGAAGGATCTACGGACCTCCGCTGACATGGGTATCTCTCGTAAACTGGATCTCCGTATTTACCGTATTCTCATTCTTCGCGATCCCCGCGTACCTCGGTTACCTCGCGCTGGTCGTTAAGAGCATCGCACTCGGCGAAGTCGCGTCTGCCAATAACGCGGCAAACTATGTAAGAAGGAACTTGAACGAGATCAACTACTGCCTCGTTGATTTCCAGGTCATCGGACGCTACGGCAGCAAGCTCATCAAGCTTCTGGAGTATGAACCGAACATTGAGGTTGCCGATGGTCTTACACCTGAAAAAGGATCGGAACCGCTCGTGCTTTCACATGTGTCTTTCCGCTATCCGAATACCGGTGAAGATACGCTGAAAGATATCTCGATCGAGATCCATCCGGGTGAGAAGATCGCGATCGTAGGTGAAAACGGCGCGGGCAAGACCACGTTCGTAAAACTCCTGATGCGTCTTTACGATGTCACCGGAGGAAGCATCTCATACGGTGGACATGATATCCGTGAGTACAATACAAAAGAGTACAGAAAGAAGATCAGCGCGGTCTTCCAGGACTACAACATCTACGCGGCGACGATCGCGGAGAATGTGCTTCTTAGAAAAGTGAATAAGGAAGACGAAGAGGATGTCCTGCATGCCTTAAAGAAAGCCGATTTCGGAAGAAAACTCGACTCGCTTCCTTTGGGTATCAACACGCCTTTGACTCGTGAGTTTGATGACGACGGCGTAAACCTTTCGGGCGGTGAAGGACAGAAGATCGCGATCTCTCGTGTGTTCCTCCGGAATGACGACCGCGCGGTCAGTATCCTCGACGAGCCTTCCTCGGCGCTTGATCCGGTATCCGAATATAAACTCAACAAGAACCTGATCGAAAACGCGGGAGAGAATACCGTCATTTTTATCTCGCACAGACTGTCGACGACAAGAATGGCGGACCGCATCTATCTTTTCGAGCACGGAAAGATCATCGAGCAGGGAACTCATGACGAACTCATGGCTCTTAACGGACGTTACAGAGAGATGTTTGACAGACAGGCTCACAATTATCTGGTGTAATTGTGGAGTTGATGTGAACTTGCTGTAACGAATTAGGGAGAAGCATAGAAACCGTACCCCTTTACTGATAAAATAAAAATGTATTTTCCTGCGGCCTTTTCGGCCGCGGAAACAGGGGGGAAAGCAGGCCGGGGTGTCGAAGCCTGTGCAGGTTAAGAGGTATGAGGAGTTTCCGTGTTAAGATGACGGCAATGATCGTACTGGTCATTCTGGCCAGTACCGGTCTTCTTTCCATGATCAGTTATCGAAGAGCGAAGCAGAGTGTTTTCTCCCAGTCGGAAGAAAAGTACCGCGTGGCGGCAGATAAATACGCGCAGGAGCTGACTACGTGGCTCAACGGTAATGCCACGATCGTCGACACGCTTGCCGCGAATATCGAATACAGCCGGTTCTTTGATCAGGACGGCGCCTTTTTCCATGACTATTTAAAATCCGTATATGACAGCCTGAACACGAAGGGCTATATCTACGATATCTATTTCACTTTCCCGGATAACACGATGGCGTGCGCCTCGGATTTCGTCGCGGACGGAACCGTCGATTTTTCTCACGAGCGCGACTGGTATACGGTCGCGGCGGAAACGAACGAGATCTACTATTCCGTCCCTTACATGGATTCGGATACGAAAGTACCGATCATCACGATCTCGAAGGCCGTACGCGCGGACGGTGAGCTCAAGGGCATCATCGCCGCGGATATCTTCGTCGATGTTCTGGTGGACATCATCAACGATGCCGATGTCGCGGAAGACAGCTACGCTTTCCTTGTCGACCAGAACATGGGCGTCATCGTCCACCCGAACGAGGCATATACATTTGTCGATGATCCGGTCGGTATTCTTGAAGTTTCCGGTTCTCCATACGGAGATGTCGTGAACAACATGCGCAAGGATTCCCACGAGACGGTCTATGTCGAGGATTATGACGGTGTCACGAGAGGTATCGTCGTTTCCAAGATGCAGAACAGCGGATGGCATGTCGGTATCGCGACAAGTAAGAGCGAAATGCAGAAAGGTCTTAACGGCCTGGTCACGAGCTTTCTGATCGCGGCAGTCGTCGCGGCGCTCATCGGCGGTACTTGTGCCGTCGTGCTGGCTCTCGTTCTCGATAAGTACAGAACGCAGCAGCAGGAATACGCGGAGAAGGTTCTGCGTCTCGAAAAACAGGCGGCCGACGAGGCAAGTGAAGCCAAGAGCCGGTTCCTCGCGGATATGTCACATGAGATCCGTACCCCGATCAACGCGATCCTCGGCATGAACGAGATGATCATCCGTGAGACGGAAAACAGAGAGATCATGGGCTACTCCAGAAATATCCGTCAGTCCGGACAGAATCTTCTGACGCTCGTAAACAGCATCCTCGATTTTTCCAAGATCGAGAACGGCAAGATGGAGATCGTCTCCGCGCCTTACAATGTGAAATCCCAGCTTTCCTATGTCATGAATTCGATCTCGGAAAGAGCAAGATCGAAAAACCTCGAGCTTCAGACCGATATCGATCCGAATATCCCGTCGGAGCTTTACGGTGATAACACGCGTATCAACGAGGTCATCATGAACCTTTTGACCAACGCCGTGAAGTATACGGAGAAGGGGTCGGTCACCTTAACCGTCAAAGAAAAAGAGAGAAAAAATACCCCCGATGGAAAAATTCTTCTTTTTGTTGAAGTAAAAGACACAGGAATTGGCATTAAAGAAGAGGATATGAAACGTCTCTTTGAATCGTTCGAGAGGCTGGATGTCGAAAGAAACAGGAACATCGAGGGCACGGGACTGGGCATGTCGGTCTGCACGAAACTTCTGGGACTCATGGATAGTGAGCTCAAGGTCGAGAGCGAATACGGCGTCGGTTCCAAGTTCTGGTTCGAGATCTGGCAGAAGGTCGAGAACAATGATCCGATCGGAGAATTTGAAGTCGGAAACGCGCCGGAAGAGGAGACCGAGGAGGTCTACAAGGAATCCTTCCACGCGCCGACGGCATTGATCCTGATCGTTGACGACACGAAGATGAATATCGCCGTCGCGGCAAATCTTCTGAAGAAAACGGGAGTGCGCATCAATACGGCGTTGAGCGGAAAAGAAGCGATCCGTCTCTGTGACGAGACCAAATACGACATGATCCTCATGGATCAGCGTATGCCGATCATGGACGGAACGGAAGCGATGGGTGAGATCAGAAAGCTCGAGAGCAAGCTCAACGAGAAGACGCCGATCATCTGTCTGACCGCGGATGTCATCCGTGGCGCGAGAGAAAGATACATCGAGCAGGGCTTCGATGATTATCTGACAAAGCCGATCAACGGACATGAGCTCGAGAAGATGCTTCTGACGCATCTTCCGAAGAGCAAGATCGAGATCGTCGAGGAGAAGGTCGAAGAAGACGTATCTTCGGGAGACGAAAAGACGGCGGTGCTTTTCGAGGCGCTGACGAAAAACGGGGTGGATCCGAAGACGGGACTTTACTTCTGTCAGGGCGATACGGAAATGTATAAATCGATACTTTCCGAGTATTGCACGGAAAAGAAGAGCAAGTTCCAGAACCTTGTGAGCTGCTACGAGAAACGCGACTGGAAGAACTATGAGATCTACATCCATTCGCTCAAGAGCACGAGCAAGACGATCGGCGCGAAAAAGCTTTTCGAGATGGCGGCCGACCTGGAAGAAGCAGCGGGCAAGGGAGATGAGCTCGCGCTTTCGGACGGACACGGCAAGGCGATGGATCTTTACGAGAAGATCGTAAAGGTCATCGAGGAAAATATGGAAGTGAAAGAAGACGATATCGCGGAGGACGACGAGGTGTTCGAGTTCCTCCCGGAGGATAATAACTAGAGGTAGGAGGTTCTTATGGCGAAGTGGGTAATGGTTGTCGATGACGATACCGCTAACCTTAAGATGGCAGGACATATCCTGAGCAGAAACAACATGCGCGTAACGGCTCTCAAGTCGGGTAACGCGCTCCTGGAATATATCCCGGAGAAAGGATTCCCGGATCTGATCCTTCTGGATATCAAGATGCCGGGCATCGACGGATTTGAGACACTGAAGCTTCTCCGTGATTACGAAAAGTCGGTCAACGCCGAAGCGACTCCCGTCATCTTCCTGACGGCAGACGAAGATACGAATACAGAGACGAGAGGCTTCGAGATGGGCGTTTCGGACTTTGTAAGAAAACCGTTTAACCCTGACGTTCTGATGCGTCGTATCGACAACGTAATGTCGAGCAGATCCGAGATGCAGAACCTGAAAAGTGAAGCTTCCATCGACAAGCTCACCGGTCTTCTCAATAAGGGCGCGACAGAAGCCATGATGACCAAGATATGTGCCAACACCACCGGCTGCCTGATGATGATCGACCTCGACTCCTTTAAGCCCGTCAACGATATCTACGGACACGACATGGGCGACAAGGTTCTTCTGGGATTCGCGCAGATCATTAAAAACGCGGTTCCGGACGGAAGCACCTGCGGACGATTGGGCGGCGACGAGTTCATCGCTTTTGCCAAGGGCGTGACGACCGAAGGACCGGTTGCCGAGATCACCGAAAAACTCAACAGCGAAGTCGTCGCCATGGCCAAAGACCTGATGGGCGAGGATATGGATATCCCACTCGGCGCTTCGATCGGTGCCATCCATGTACCGCGTCACGGCAACGATTTCAATACGCTCTTTAAGCAGGCCGACAAGGCTCTCTATAACGTGAAGAAAAACGGAAAGCACGGCTACAGCCTTTTCTCCGTCGAGGCTTTCGACGATGACGATTCGGGCGACGCGCTTCCTGATATCGCCGCGATCTCCGGCATCCTCGGTGAAAGAACTATCCCGGATGTCGCGCTGCAGCTCGATAAGGATTCTTTCTCCCCTGTATACAGATATATCATCCGATACATCATCCGAAACAGGATCTCTGCCTGCAAGGTGCTTTTCACGCTGGAAAAGACGGAAGAGACTTCGAATGAGGAATATGTCGATCTTCTCGATGAGTTCGGCAATCACATCCGCCAGTCGCTTCGTAAGACAGACATCCTGATGCGAAACAGAAAGAATCAGTATTTTGTCTTCCTGACGGACATCCGTGAGGACAGTACGGGCAAGGTCATCAACCATATCGTCGAGCGTTGGGAACGCCATATGGGCCGCCGTCTCAATGTCAGATTCGAGAGCGAATTCCTCGGAAACGAATACGAGTCGAAGTACAACAGAAAGAAAGACAGAACCGTCATCATCGTCGATGACGACGCGATGAACCTGCAGGTCGCGGGCAAGATCCTTTCGTCAGGCGGTATCCGCGTAACGGCTCTTAAATCGGGAAAAGCACTGATCAACTACATCGCGGACGGAAATGACTGTCCGGATCTGATCCTTCTGGACGTAAAGATGCCGGAGATGGACGGATATGAGACATTGCAGAAGCTTCGTACGATCAGCGCGGATGCGGCCAATACTCCGGTCATGTTCCTTACGGCAGACGAAAGTCAGGGCGCGGAAAGCAAGGGTCTTTCCCTCGGCGCGATGGACTTTATCAGAAAGCCTTTCGTTCCGGAAGTTTTGCTCCTTCGCGTCAAGCACATGATCGAGCTTGTTACGCTTCAGAACCAGCTGAACTTTGAAGTACAGAAGAAGACACAGGAAAACAGACTTCTTCTTGTTCATGTCGTCGAGTCTCTCGCGGCGGCGATCGATACCAAGGACCTCTATACGAGAGGTCACTCGGGACGTGTGGCGGAATACGCGAAGAGGATCGCCGCGCGTGCCGGTTATTCGGAATTCCGTCAGGATGAGATCTACATGATGGGTCTTCTCCATGACGTCGGCAAGATCGGCGTGCCGAATGATATCATCAACAAACCGAGTGCATTAACGGATGAGGAGTTTGCCAAGATCAAGGAGCATCCGGGCATGGGTGCGAAGATCCTTTCGAACATCAAAGAGGATCCGGAACTCACGATCGCGGCGCATTACCATCACGAACGGTTCGACGGAAGGGGATATCCGGACGGACTGTCGGGATTTGACATTCCGGAGGCGGCCAGGATCATTGCCGTGGCCGATTCCTACGATGCCATGTCCAGCAACCGAAGCTACAGAAAAAGTCTTTCAAAAGAGGAGATCATCGCCGAGCTCACGAAGGGAAAGGGCACGCAGTTTGACCCGAAATTCGCTGATATCATGATCTCCATCATGAAAGAAGATGAAGAACGTAAGCAAAAGGAGGGCGGTAATGAATAAATCAAATCTGTCCAATGAACAAAACGACCTGTTTGCCTCGTCGCACCTGATGGTGCTGATCACATTCACGGTAAGTACGATCCTTCTTATCGGTGAATCGTTCCTCCTGGGATGGGAGAAATTCATACTTCCTCTCATCGCGCTGGCTGTGATCATTTGCTGGATCATTCATTTCAGAAAAGACGGAACTCCTGTTTTCAGAATGAGGATCTACGCTGTCCTGATGATGTGTACGGCGTTCTTCTACGGTATCCATCCGACAAGCACCTATGATCTTGCGATCGTGATGGCCGTCCTGATCGTGCTCTTCACGACAACGGGAATGAAGGGATTGATCACTATCTGCATGGTCACTTACTACCTGACCATGACGTACAACATTTCCGTGATGATCTATAACGGTGAAAGCTTCGATAACTTACAGATCACAAGGATCGCTCTTCACATTCTTCTGATCTTTGTCGTCGGGCTTTTCGCGAGGATCATCATCGACAGGTGGACACAGGTATTCTCCACTTCCAAGCTCGAGATCGAACAGCTGACGGAAGCGACAGAAAGACTGAATGACTTCCTGGCAAATGTTTCCCACGAGATCAGAACTCCGGTCAACGCCGTTATCGGTCTGACCAGTATCTGTATCGATAAGTCACAGAACCGTGAGATTTACGGAGACCTGATCGCGGTAAGAGAAGCCGGCCGAAGAGTCGCCGACCAGATCAGCGACATCCTCGACTATTCCGAGCTCGACAGAAAGAAAGCCGTTAACAACAGTGAAGACTATATGCTTTCTTCTGTGCTTCACGACCTCGTTACAGAGATCCGTGTCCTGAAGCCTGCGGATGTTGAGCTCATCATCGACGTCGACCCGGCGATCCCCGCCGTCATGAACACCGACGTTTCCAAACTGAAAAAGATCCTTCGTGCCCTGATCGGCAATGGTCTGAAATATACGAAGAAGGGCGGCGTCTATGTACGTATCGTATGCGAAAAGCACGACTACGGCGTCAACCTCTGTATCGAAGTCACGGATACCGGTATCGGTATGTCGGAATACGAACTTGAGAAAGTGTATGACAGCTTCTATCAGGCAGACTCCGGACGCGCGAGAATGGGCGGCGGCCTGGGTCTCGGCCTTGCGATCGTTTCCGGCTTTGTCTCACTGCTCGGCGGTTTCATGACGATCAGCAGTAAGCCGGATAAGGGAACGAGCGTACATGTTTCTCTTCCGATGAAAGTCATCGATCCGACGACCTGCATGTCGGTCGCTCACCCTGACGAACTGATCATCGGCGCTTATCTGCACTTTGAAAAGTATCCGGATCCGCAGGTCCGTGACTACTATAACTCCATGGTACTGAATATCGTTAAGGGCCTTGGCGTTCAGATGCACCGTGTAAACAATCCGGAGGACTTAAAACTCCTGCACAGCACGATCCATATGACGCACCTGTTCGTCGCGGAAGAAGAATACGCTTCGAATGTCGACCTGATCGAAGAATACGCGAAAGATATGATCGTCGTCGTTGTTGCCAACGGTGACTTCAAGCTCGTGTCCGGTTCGAACGCGAGAGTCATGGAAAAGCCGTTCTACTGCTTCCCGGTCGTTTCGGTCCTCAACACGAGCGTTCACGACAAGCAGGCTACAGGATTTAAGATGTTCTGCAGAGGCGTCAAGGCTCTGGTCGTCGATGACGAGCCGATGAACCTCGTCGTTGGAAAGAGTATCTTCAGAAACTACGGCATGGAAGTAACGACAGTGCTTTCCGGACAGGAATCGATCGATATCTGCCGTGAAAAGGTGTTCGATATCGTCTTTATGGACCACATGATGGGCGGCATGGACGGTGTCGAAGCTATGAAGAGGATCCGTTCGGATGTCGCGGGCAAGAACGGAGAGACTCCGATCGTTGCCCTTACCGCGAATGCCATGAGTTCCGCCAAGCAGATGTTCCTTGCGGAAGGCTTTGACGGATTCGTCAGTAAGCCGATCGAGACGGATGAACTCGAGCGTGTCATGCGTCAGGTACTTCCGAAGTCCATGGTGACTTACGAAGAGATCGACGAATCTTCCGAGCCGGAGCCGGATTTCGAAGAGATGCGAAAAGAACCTGTCCAGAAGATCACGGCGCTTTCGCTTCGTGAGCAGCTCAAACCATACAGTGTCGATACCGATGCCGGTATGAAATACTGCCTGAATGATTTCGAGTTCTATAAGTCGCTCCTCGTCCAGTTCGCGACGGAAGCGACCGAGAAGATCCCGCTGATCAACAGATACTATGAATCCGCCGACTGGAAAAATTACGAGATCCTCGTGCATGCTTTGAAGAGCACTTCAAAGATGATCGGCGCGGGAGTGCTTTCGGATAAAGCCAAGCAGCTCGAGCTTGCGGCGAAAGAAAAGAAAGAAGAATTCATCAAGGAAAACCACTATCCGCTGATGAGTGAATACGGAGCGCTTTATAAGGGATTGTCGACGATCCTCGCCGACGAGATCCGCGAAGCCAAAGAAGAAAAGAAGGCAGAAGAAGAAACGCCGCCAAAGGCCGAACCGCAGGATGACGAGATCCTGGAGTTCTCCGCGGAAAGCACTTCTTCCGATGCCGCGGAAGATACCGAGGAGATCCTCGAGTTCATTCCGGATGAAGAGGAAGGAGGGACAGAAAAATGAAAGGTATAATCGATTACATTTTCAGACCCTCGACACACGATAAGGAAGTCGAAAAGTCCATCTACAAAGGAATGGCCAGAACGACGCACGCGATGGTCATGTTCACGATGGCATTCGTCTTCGCGTTCTTTATCTGGACCTTGATCGAACCGTCGGCATTCGATAACAGTCTGCCGCTTCACAGGATCTTATATCTTACATTCCTCATGACGGGATGCTTCTGGATCGTACTGATGCGCTACGCGTCCAAGGACTTCGACACGAGATACAAAGTCATGAAGTTCTTAAGTCCGTTCCTGGGTGTCATGATGTATGCCCTTTGTATCGCGCTTTCCTTTGTGAACGTTCACTTCAACGATTACATCGATACGACGATCTTCCTGGCTGTCTCCCTGATGGTTCCGATCTGTATCTATTTGAATCCTCTTGAGTATATCTGTCTGGTCACTGTTTCAGATGTTGGCATGGGACTTCTTATGTACGTTGCCTATTCGCAGAAGGGGATCACTTCCCAGGAGTCGTTTGTAAACTTCCTGGTATTCCTCGTGTTCCAGCTGGTCATGGGTATCGTCATGCTCTATACGAAGTACTGTCTGCAAAAAGAGATCGTTACGGCGAACCGTCAGCATCAGGAGATCGAGATGCTGAACAAAGCGCAGAACAGCTTCTTCTCCAATATGAGCCATGAGATCAGAACTCCGATCAACACGATCATCGGTCTTAACGAGATGATCCTTCGTGAAGACGTAAGTGAAGAGGTACTGGAAGACGCCGCGAACATCAAATCCGCGGGTAAGCTCCTTCTTAACCTTATTAACGATATCCTCGATATGTCGAAGATCCAGTCGGGCCGTATGCAGCTGCTTTCCGCGCCGTATCAGACAGGTGAGATGCTTTCCGATCTCGTCGGTATGATGTGGATCCGCGCCAAAGAGAAAAAGCTGGAGTTCCATGTGGATGTCTCTCCTGATATCCCGCACGAACTCATCGGTGACGATGTCAGAATCAAGCAGATCCTGATCAACGTTTTGAATAACGCCATCAAGTACACCAAGGAAGGTTCCGTTTCTCTGAACGTTCAGTGTGAGATGGTCAACGAGAACACCTGCAACATGATCTACAACGTCTCGGATACGGGTGTCGGCATCAAGCCTGAAGATATCCCGTATCTCTTCTCGGCCTTTAAACGTGTAGATGAAGACACGAACAAGCACATCGAGGGAACGGGCCTCGGCCTTTCCATCGTAAAGCAGCTTGTCGATCTCATGGGCGGTAAGGTCACCGTTAACAGTGTCTACACCAAGGGAAGCACGTTCATCATCGAGATTCCGCAGGTCTGCGAGAACAAGTCGAAGATGGGTCAGTACAATTTCGAGAAGACCGGAAGCTTAAGCCACAAGGAAGACTATGTGCCTAAGTTTGAAGCTCCGGAAGCAAGGATACTCGTCGTTGACGATAACGAAGCCAACCTCATGGTAGTAAGCAAACTCCTTCGCGAGACGAAAGTCCGTGTCGATACGGCTTTAAGCGGAGCGGACGCTCTGAGGAAGACATTAAACATCCATTATGACGCGATCTTCATGGATCACCTCATGCCGGAGATGGACGGTATCGAATGCCGTCGCCGCATCATCGATCAGACGGGCGGCCGCTGCCGTGAGACGAGCATCGTCATCCTTACGGCGAATGCCGACGAAGAGAACCGCGCGCTTTATCAGAAAGAAAACTTCGATGGTTATCTCGTAAAACCGGTAAGCGGCGCGGAGCTTGAAAACGAGCTTTACAGAATCCTGCCGAGAGATATCGTACATATCACGGGTAACAGGACCGAGATCGCCGAGGAGTCGATCTCCTGGATGAATAACAGTAAGAAGAGGAAGAGAGTCGTTATCACGACTGAAAGTGTTGCCGACCTTCCGCAGGAACTGATCGACAGATATGACATCGCGGTGCTGCCTCATAAGGTTCAGACCAAAGAAGGTATCTTCAAGGACGGAAACGAGATCGATACGAAGGGTGTCCTCAAGTACATGGAGGATCCGGACCGCGAAGTTACCACAATGGTCCCGGAGACGAAAGAGGTCGAAGAATTCTTCGCCAAGCAGCTGTCCGTCGCGAACAATATCATCCATATCTCTATCTCGAGCAAGGTCCAGCACAGTGGTTTCGCGGTCGCGCTCGAAGCATCCAAGTCCTTCGACAGTGTTTACGTTATCGATACGGGACACCTCTCGAGCGGTCAGGGACTTCTGGCGATCGAAGCCTGCCGTATGGCGGAAGACGGAAAGAGCCCGGATGAGATCATCGCGAGAGTAGAGCGTCTGAAGAAGAAAGTACATACAAGTTTCATCGTAGATAACCTCGACTTCCTCGCCCGCGCCAAGCAGGTAGGAAAGGGTGTGGCCAATCTGGTCAACTCCCTGATGGGAAGACCGGTACTTGTCCTGAAAAAGGGAACCATGGGTCTTGGAAAACTCTTCTTCGGTTCCAGAAAGAGAGCATGGAAGAAGTACATCGGTAAGTGCCTCGCAAGTGAAAGACCGATCGACACGAAGATCCTGTTTGTCACCTATGTAGGTCTCAGTAAGCGTGATCTGGACTGGATCCGTGAGCAGATCGAAAAGCGTATCAAGTTCGACGAAGTATACTTCCAGCAGGCATCCCCGGCAATCGCCGTTAACTGCGGACCGGGAACCTTCGGACTGCTCCTTCGTGAGAAGGATAAGGACGACCAAAGAGGCGCCTGACCAGGCGCCGGATCACATCGTCTGAATGCGTGATCCGCTTGTCAAAACATTAAACGCAAATGAAAAGAGCTGCCTCTCATGAGGCAGCTCTTTTTTGTGATCTTTAAGATACGAGCTGATCGATCAGAAAGCTCCGCCGATCGGCTTGTTGAGTCCGAGAGCCTTTTCCAGATCCTGCAGATCGTATGTAGCGTCTACGATGGTCTGATAGCTGAGGAAGCCTTCCTTGTAGAGACGGATGAGGTCTTCGTTCAGAGTGTGCATGCCCTGAGCACGGCTGGACTGCATTGTGCTGTGGATCATCTGGATCTTTTCTTCAAGGATCAGGTTCTTGATAGCTGTTGTACCGACCATGATCTCTGTTGCGAGGATACGACCTGTGCCGTCCTTGATCGGAAGAAGCAGCTGAGAAATAACACCACGGATGTTTGTCGCGAACTGCTGACGGATGATCGCCTGCTTATCCGCCGGGGAACCGTCGATGATACGGTTGATCGTCTGTGCGGCACCACATGTGTGGAGTGTTGCGAGAACGAGGTGACCGGTCTCAGCGGCAGTGATGGCAGCCGCGATGGTCTCGAAGTCACGCATCTCACCAACGTAGATGATATCCGGGTCTTCACGGAGGGAAGACATAAGAGCTTTCGCGAAAGAATCTGTATCGCGGTGCAGCTCACGCTGATGGATCATAGCACGGTTATGCGGGTAGATGTACTCGATCGGGTCTTCGATCGTGATAACGTGCTTAGCTTCGTTCTTATTGATGTAGTCAACGATAGCGGACATCGTCGTTGTCTTACCGGAACCCGTAGGACCGGTTACGAGGATGATACCGTTCTTGGCAGTTGCCATGGACTTTACAACTTCCGGAAGGCCGAGGTCTTCAAATTCAGGGATCTGAGCCATGAGGAGGCGGATGCTGCAAGCAAGATTATTGCGCTGATGATATACGTTAGCTCTGATTCTGATTTCATTGTCGATCATGAGACCCAGGTCGACGTCTTCACCGGCTTCTACACGTGCGATCTCTTCGTTAGAAAGGATCGTATAAATCATTGCGAGAGATTCTTCTGCGGTAGGGCACTCCTCGAGGATATGAAGCACACCGTATCGCCTAACAGCAAGATTGGTACCGACGGTAATATGGACGTCAGAACAATCTTGTTCAATGGCATAATCCATTAGTTGCTCAAAAGTCATAACAACACCTCCGAAATAAATATGCCATAATTATACATGAAAACAATTTTCTTTGATACAGTTAATATGAATATTTCACATGATTTTCACTTTTCAGACCGTTAAAACGGAAATTTTCATGCAAACATCTTTCTCCGAGGCAAATTAGCGTCTTCTAAAACAGCTTAATCATAATTGACCTGTGTTCTGTATCCCAGTAAAATCTATTAAAGAACGTTCTTCTGATCACGCGGACGAACGTGGAAAACCGAACGTGAAAATAATACAAGGGAAAATGGTATAGGGTTATGAGAAAAACAGTAAGATTGGCAGCATTAGTGATGGTCGGCGCGATCGCTTTATCGATGGCGGCATGCAAAAAGAAAACATACATGAAGATCACTCCGGACGAGTTTGAGAGAAAGCTTAAGGCGGACGGATACACGGTCCGGGAAAACGATGAGCAGGTCGATCATGTTATCCGATCATTGGCCGCTGTCAGCTGCGACGGAGTTATTGCCGTGTACGAAATGTTCGAAACTGTCGATATAGCAAATGAGTACTGGGATGATTTCAAGGAAGAGTCCCTGGCGCAAAAAGACGCAGGTGCGCTGACTGAGTGTAAGTTCTCCGACCATGAGGCATTTATTGCAGAACCGGTGATGTGTTCGTACGTGGTCCTTGTGGACGAAATGTTGATCATTGTTATGGCGGCGGAAAAAGACGATGCCAAGGACTGCTTGAAAACCCTGGGCTACTGATCCGATAAAAGCGATCAGGATTTAGCTGAAAATCAACATATCCATAGCAAAAGAAAAAACCCGAAAGCTCTGATTTCTCAGGCTTTCGGGTTTTTGGCGGAGAAGGAGGGATTCGAACCCTCGAAACCCTTTTGGGGTTTACACGATTTCCAGTCGTGCGCGCTCGACCAGGCTACGCGACTTCTCCATAACTGATCGAATGCGTGAAACCTCTGTTTCACGTGCCTTAAAATAATAGCGATTTCAGTTGCTTTTGTCAACTGGCAATTTTCTTGCACTTAAACGTCATTCCAGAAGCGAGATCTTCAGCCTCTGCGGCTGCTTGTAGAGCTCGTATTCGACGATGAGTTTCTGGTCCTTGTGGTGGATATCCTTGATCGTGGCGTTGCGAAGCTCGTGGATCGTGTTCCAGGCGACCGTATCCTCGGCATCGTAGTCCGTAAGATCATCTGATGTCAGGATCATACCGCGGCTTAAGCCCATGGCACGGCCGAGAAGGAATCTCTTGTCCTTCGAGAAGAAGAACAGAGGGTTATTGATCGGAAGCACGTTCGTGAAGATCTCGAAAGCGCGTCCGGAGAGCTGTCTGTGGTTGATCATGTCCAGAAGGGCGCGGTATGTCGAGTTCTGCTCGCGACTCGCCGGAGCAAGCGGCGGGAACCACTCGGCGGAAAGGTCACAGCTGACCTGGCAGTAGTCCACGACACCGGCAGCGGCCATGAGCGGCACACCACAGGCGATCGTAATGGAATCGCCGACGCAGTCCTTGAGGAAATGAATCGCGTCAAACATCTTTTCCGCGCGGGTCTGGGAAGACGAGGGGAGCATGCATGCCGCGTAAAGGAAATCGAATTTAAATACGGATACGCCCCAGTCGTCACGCATCGTCATGAGAACGTTCTTCAAGTGTCTTCTGAAAGCCGGATTCGATGTATCCAGGCAGTAGCAGTTCTTCCACGAAGAGCAGGCCTTGACGAGATTTCCGGAGGAATCGCGGAGTAGCCAGTCGTTGTGGTTCTTGAAGATCCTTGAACGCTTCTCGCAGATAAAAGGAGCGATCCAGATACCGGCGCGAAGACCGGTGCTTAAGATCCTCTTGGTGATCGGGTAGATACCGTGAGGGAAAGATTGCTTTTTCGGCGTCAGCCAGTCGCCGATCGCGTTCTCGTAGCCTTCGTCGATGCAGAAGACCTGGCAGGGGAAACGCTTGGCATTGGCGCTGATGTCCTGGATATCCTTGACGAGGACCTTTTCGGAGATGTCCTGCTGATGGCGGTACCATGTCGTATATCCGGTCATCGGTTCGGCATGCGTCGAAGTGATGCCGAGCTTTTCGAAATACTGATCGAAGACTTCATCTTCCGTGCCGTTGAGGAAAATGATGTCCAGCGCGGTGAACTCCTGATCGAAAAATCTCGTCTGCAGTTCTTTTCGCACGGTCAGAGTATTATCTTTGGTATTGATATCGAAGAAAGTAAAGCCCTGCTGCTCGTTAAGAGAACCGAAGAAGTAGAAGTCCGCGCCTCTTCTTACGTAGCCGTAGCTTACACCGTGAAGCCATCTGTTCTCCTTTTCGTAGTTCGTGAATTCTCTGTCTCCGCAGTTGTCGGTCTTTTTGTGGCGCATGATCTTCGCGACCTGCTCGGCCATAACGTTTGTGGTGTCGAGGCTGTATTCCTTGCAGACCGTCCAGGACTGATATCCGTTCATGAGGATCGTGTCTTCTTTTTCGAAATTATACGGGAAAACCACTTTCAGTTCCGTGATCTCGATGGACTTTTCGGGCATGAGACGGATCGTCGTTCTGTGTTCTTCGAGCGCGGCGTCAAACTTCAGAAGGCTGCCGCTTTCTGAAGACATAAGGTCCAGATCTCTCTGGACGCCGTTTTGAAGAAATGAAATGGTTGCGCTTGTCGGCTTCATATATCTCCACTCGCTTCGAATTGATATCCATAAACAGTATATTTAGTTTTCCTGATTTTGCAAACTTGATCCTCGTAGGCAATTTGCCGAAAGTGTTCACAAAGAAGTGCTTTTCGAGTACAATAGCGGGGACATCCCCGCTGCTCAAGGAGAAAACCATGGCAAGAATGCGTAAAAAGAAGAATCTCATCCCGCGTACCGAGGCCTGTTCGGACCATTATTTTGACGTTCCGAAGGACAACCGAGGCAAGTGGAGATCTGCCTGCGGCATGCCCGATGACTGTAAGCTTTTTGTTGAGATCGGCTGTGGAAAAGGACTTTTCTCCCAGAAGATGGCGGAGAAATATCCGGATGTCTGCTACGTCGCCATCGAGCGTGAGCCTTCGTGCTGCCTCCTCGCGATGGAAAAGGCAAAGGACGCGGATCAGAAGAACCTTTTCTTTATCCGCGGTGACGCGACGGGACTTCTCGATTTCTTCGGACCTGCCGAAGTAGACCGGATCTTCATTAACTTCTGCGATCCGTGGACAAGACAGAATAAGCCGAAGAGACGTCTTACGTACCGCGCTTTCCTCGATATGTACCGTCAGGTCCTGGTCCCGGGCGGACAGATCCACTTTAAGACCGATAACGACCCGCTTTTCGATTTCACTTTGGAAGAGATGGAAGCGTCAGGCTGGGAAACGACCTGCGTGACGCGTGATCTTCACAACAGCGAATGGGATAAGGACAATATCCGGACGGAATTCGAATCGAAATATGCCGAGCAGGGTATCCCGATCAAAAGAGTTGTCGGGATCATGCTCGAAAAAAAGGATTAATACTTGAGAAATCGGGTACATCCGATATATAATAGGGGCGCCTGAGTTCCGGCCGAGTGGTTTGGGAAGCGGCGAGAGCTACGGGCGCAGGAGGAATGAGAAACACATGGCAGCATTATTTGATCCGAAAAAGAATCAGATCGCTCTGTTCCAGAAGTCGATCGAAGACAACAGCCGACTGATCGGCCAGCTGTTCGATGAGATCGGAAAACTGTACTACAGACAGTACCGTGATATGAACGCAGATGTATCCCGTGATATCAACGCGCGCTGTGAAAGCATTTCCCAGCTTTACGTGGATAACGAGATCCTTCGTCTGAAGATCCTTTACGAAAGAGGCTTCAAGGAGTGCAAGAACTGTAAGAAAGAAAACCTTCTCGAGCACCAGTACTGCTCCGCGTGCGGATCGAAGTTCCCGGAGTCGAACGATATCAATGTCGTAACAACAGTTGATCCGGAGCGTTTCGGCGTGATCGTACCGGAAGTAAATAAGGTTCCGGAAGAAAACACGGTTAAGCAGACGGAAGGCGGCGCTGCACCTATGCCGGCAGGATTATATGACGCGATCCCGCAGGAAAACGAAAACCCGCAGGTATCGGGCGGCACGATCCCGGCAGACGATCCGATGGCGGAACCGACGGACTGACCGGTTGAAAACAAGAATAAAAACAGACATGAAAAATGGGGCTTAAAAGCGTATCTGCTTTTGAGCCCCAACATTATTATTATAGCATTCTTTGCGAAATCTTTCCGACACGTGTGTTACCATTCTGTGAACCTTAGTTCGATATAATTAAATCGTGGACAGAACAAGGGTC
>JAFZWA010000006.1 GCA_017617525.1 Clostridiales bacterium | reverse complement strand
GGTTCTTTCGGTGGTGTAAACCTCGAGGATATTTCCGCTCCGAGATGCTTCGAAATCGAGAAGAAGCTGAAGGAAAGATGTGATATTCCGATCTTCCACGATGACCAGCATGGTACAGCTGTTATCACACTCGCTGGTCTTACCAATGCTCTTAAGATCGTTGGCAAGAAGATCGAAGAGATCTCTGTAGTTGTTAACGGCGCTGGTGCTGCTGCTACAGCTATCACAAAGCTCCTGATCTCCCGTGGCCTGAAGGACGTTGTTCTCTGCGACAGAACCGGTGCTATTTACCAGGGTCGTGAGAAGCTCAACTCTGCTAAGGAAGAGATCGCTGCTATCACAAACCAGAAGATGAAGAAGGGTTCCCTCCAGGACGTTATCGTTGGTGCTGATGTATTCATCGGTGTTTCCGCTCCGGGCGTACTCACAGCTGAGATGGTAGCTACAATGGCTAAGGATCCGATCGTCTTTGCTTGCGCTAACCCTGTACCGGAGATCCTGCCGGATGAGGCTAAGAAGGCCGGTGTTGCTGTTATGGCTACAGGTCGTTCCGACTTCCCGAACCAGGTTAACAACGTACTCGCTTTCCCGGGTATCTTCCGTGGTGCTCTTGATGTACGTGCTTCTGACATCAACGATGAGATGAAGATCGCTGCTGCAAACGCTATCGCAGGTGTTGTTTCCGATGAAGAACTCAATCCTGAGTACATCCTTCCGGATGCTTTCGATCCGCGTGTTGGTAAGGCTGTTGCTGCTGCAGTTGCTGAGGCTGCAAGAAAGAGCGGCGTAGCTCGTATCTGAATTAACTAAACCTTTCATGGAGATGGGTTGCCTGTTTTTAGGGCGACCCATCTCTTCGTATTTATACGAACGGTAGATATACCTTAAAGTATCTATTTACATACATTTGCCGTTTGTTGTGGTAGAATAGCAGAAGTGATTTTCACTTGGAGGTAATAACAATGCTGAATCGAATCGAATTATTGCAGATCATTGAACATAATGCTCGTATCTCGGTAAGTGAACTTGCCGTTATGCTGGGTTGTTCCGAGGCCGAAGTTACTTCTGAGCTGGAAACTTGTAAGAAAGAGAACGTCATTTTAGGCTATAACACCATGATCAACTGGGAAAAGACCGAAAGAGAACCGGTTACGGCTCTGATCGAGGTCCGTATCACACCTCAGAGAAATCAGGGTTTTGATAAGATCGCCAATCAGCTTTACCGCTACCCGCAGGTTTCTTCCTGCTACCTCATGTCCGGCGGATTTGATCTGATGCTGATCATCGAAGACTCCACGATGCGTGAAGTCGCCGGCTTTATCTCTGATAAGGTCGCTCCGCTTGAAGGCGTTCTTTCCACATCCACGCATTTCATTTTGAAAAAATACAAGAGCAACGGTACGCTCTTTACCCAGAAGCCTGCCGATGACCGTGAAGCCATCGTCTTATAACGACAAGAAGGATCCGGTCTAAGGGGGAAGAGAAGTAAATGGATATCGATTATCAGAGTAAAGTTTCAAAAGTGGTCAACGGCATCGCTCCTTCAGCGATCCGCCGTTTCTTTGATCTGGCAAATGAGATGAAAGGAGAGGTGATCTCTCTTTCCATCGGTGAGCCGGACTTTGTCACTCCTTGGAGCATTCGTGAGGCAGGCATTTTCTCACTTGAAGACGGCTGCACACACTATTCACCGAATCAGGGATATATTGAAGTAAGAAAAGCGATCTCCGAATATCTGGAAAGGCGCTTTTCGCTTAAATATGAGCCGAAATCACAGATCCTCGTAACCGTAGGCGGCAGTGAGGCGCTCGATCTGATCGCGCGTGCAATGATCGATCCTGGTGATGAGGTCATCATCCTGGAACCCTGCTTTGTTGCATATAAGGCGACAGTAACTCTGGCGCACGGTGTTCCGGTCATCATCGAAACCAAGGAAGAAGATAACTACAAGCTGACACCGGAAGCTCTTGAGGCCGCGATCACGGATAAGACGAAGTATATCATCCTCGGTTATCCGGGAAATCCGACCGGCGCGACCATGTCGTACGAAGATCTTTCGAAGATCAAGGATGTTCTTCTCCGTCACCCGGATGTGTTTGTCGTATCGGATGAACTTTATGCCGAGCTCAGCTACACAGGTAAGAACCCGGTTTCGATCGCCAACTTCCCCGAGCTTTATGACAGAACGATCGTTGTAAACGGTTTTTCTAAGTCATTTGCCATGACCGGCTGGCGTATCGGTTACATGGCAGGACCGGCTCCGCTGCTGGCGGCTATGAATAAAGTGCATCAGTACTGCATCATGAGTTCTCCGACGACTGCTCAGTACGCGGTCATCGAGGCATGCAGAAACGGCGATAAAGAAGTAGAAGAGATGAGAAGTGAGTATAACCGCAGAAGAAGAGTCATCATCAACGGCTTGAAAGAAGCGGGATTAACTTGTTTTGAACCAACAGGTGCTTTCTACGCGTTCCCGAGCATTGAGGGTCTTGGTCTGACTTCGGAACAGTTCTGCGAACGTTTCCTTATGGAAAAGAAGGTCGCGATCGTTCCGGGTAACGCTTTCGGAAAATGCGGTGAAGGTCATGTAAGAATCAGTTACGCGGCTTCCCTGGAAAATATTCAGGAAGCCATGAAGAGATTGAAAGAGTTCGTTTCCGAACTGAAAGATGGGAGTAAGTAATAATGCTTGAATTCGACAATTTGCGTCTGGAACTGGAAGGTTATGAAGAGAAGATCGATCTTCTCCGCGATGCCCTGCACATTAAGCAGGTAAGCGATCAGGTTTCCGAACTTGAGGCAAGATCCCAGGAACCGGATTACTGGAACGATGTAGAACGTGCTCAGAAAGAACAGACGAAGATGAAGAGACTTCAAAAGCGCATCAAGTCCTTTGAGGACCTGGCGGCTTCACGTGAAGATCTTCTTGTTCTCTGCGAACTCGGAAATGAAGCAGAAGATACAGATGTGCTTGAGGAAGCGACAGAAGGCGTAAAGCACTTCACCGCAGCGTATGAGAAGATGCGTCTGGAAACTCTTCTTACAGGTGAATATGATAAGAACAACGCGATCCTGACACTGCATGCCGGTGCCGGCGGAACAGAAGCACAGGACTGGGTAAGTATGCTTTACAGAATGTATACTCACTGGGCGCTGGATCATGAATTCGAGATCAAGGAACTTGAATACCTTGAAGGTGATGAGGCCGGAATCAAGAGTGTTTCCATGATGGTCACAGGTGAGAATGCCTATGGTTTCTTAAGATCCGAGATCGGTGTCCACCGTCTCGTAAGAATCTCTCCTTTCGATTCTTCGGCGAGAAGACATACATCGTTTGCTTCCTGCGAAGTAATGCCGGAGCTTGACGATTCTATCGACATTAAGATCGATATGGCGGATGTACGAGTAGATACATACCGTTCCACAGGTAAAGGTGGTCAGCACATTAACCGTACCGACTCCGCTGTTCGACTTACACATATTCCGACAGGCTGCGTAGTTGCCTGCCAGGCTGAGCGTTCTCAGCTGCAGAACAAGGAAACGGCGATGGCCATGTTGAAAGCGAAACTGTATGCGCTTGCTATGGCAGCACATATGGAGAAGATCGAAGACCTTAAGGGTGTTCAGATGGATATCGCCTGGGGCAGCCAGATCCGTTCCTATGTATTCTGTCCGTACACTCTGGTAAAAGATCACCGTACAGGTTATGAAGAAGTGAATGTAGATGCCGTTATGAACGGTAACCTCGATGGTTTCATCAACGCATTCCTTTCCGGTATGACGATCGAAAAGTAATACAGATCAAAACTGAAGAATAAAAAAGGAGCTTTCTCATTGAGAAAGCTCCTTTTGTTTTGGCTTGGACTCTGATCACTTCAGATACTGAACGAGGAAGTTCTTGATCTTGAAAGATCCGATGGACTTATCGCCTTCAGCAGTGATCGATGCAACGATCGTATCGCCCTTTTCGAGAGCCTCGTCACTGTTCGGGTAGAGGTAGAAGGTGTTCTTGCTGCCTTCCTTAGCAACTACGGTGAAGTTGGTGCACTCGATGCTGGTGATCGTTGCGGATGTCTCGGAGAATGTGATCGTGACATACTCAAGAGAAGCATTCAGAGAAGAAGTCTTCTTCTGATTGTTCGTGAACTTGATATCAAAGGAACAATTCTTACCGGAAGCCTTCGCGTTCGTAATCTTTGTCGTGAAGGAAGTCTTCTTGTACTCGGAAGGAGCAACAGTCTCCTTCGGCTCGGATGTTGTTGCCGGAGCCTCGGTAGTAGTTGTTGTCGGTTTTTCCGTAGTTGTGGTAGTCGGTTCTTCAGTAGTTGTCGTTGTCGGCTCCTCTGTGGTAGTCGTCGTAGGCTCTTCTGTAGTTGTGGTAGTCGGTTCTTCGGTCGTAGTTGTTGTTACGTCCTCAGATGTCTTCTCCGTCTCGCTGTCAGAAGAAACAGTGATGACCTTTGTCTCTTTGCTCTCGGATTCAGTTTCTTTCTCACTGTAAGTGGTTGCTTCCGAATTATCTTTGGAAGCAGAGAAGACCTTACCGAGTTCGAAGTACTGCCAGCAGAAGATAAGACCGCCGAGACAGATAAGTGCTACACAGATGCAGATAATCGGTTTTACGATACTGCGTTTCTTTTCTGTTGTATGCTCCTGTTGTTCAACAGGTGTAATGGAGCCTCTCTGAGAAGCGGCATTGTACGAATGGCGCTGTGACTTGGCTGCAAGCTGTGCGCTGGAGCTCATCTCAGGTCTTGCAACAGGACGATTGATAGCGCCGCCAGGCCTTTGCTGTGTACTGCGAGCGGCTGCGGCGGGCCTGGATTCTGCACTTGCTTCGGAAGCAGGGGATTCAGCTTTGTTGCCAAGAGAAGATCCCGGACGCAAACCGGAAGAAGCGCTCTTGCTCGGTTCGGCAGCAACGGCAGTAGCTGCGGCAGCGGCGGCAGCAGCCTTTTCTTTTTCGATCTTATTCTGTTCGATCTCTTTCATGGCAGCTTCGTGGAATTCATTCTCGTCGCCGTCACCAAAGAGAAGGTGATTCTTAGAGCTGTTAGCAGCTTTGGCTGCGTTATGCTCTTCGTTTGCCGCGAGACGCTTTGCGTTGACCGGACTTGCGTAAACGCTGTCGATCGGATCAAGATTAGCGGAAGCGATCGAAACGTGCGGATGAACTTCCGGTGCAGAATAATTGACCGGAACTGTGTCGGTAGCGTCGCTCTCCGTGTAGATCGATTCATAACCTTCTGCCATGTCGGCGGAAGGATCTTCGATCGGAGCGTTATCGTAGATAGAAGAAGTGTCTACTTCATTTGCTTCAGGTTCAGAAACAACAGCTTCTTCAGATACTGCCTCATCAGCGGATTCGGAAACAACAGTCTCCTCAGCAGCGGGCTCACTAACGGATTCGGAAACGGAAGGCTCTTCAACAACGCTTTCTTCAACAGCTTCCGTAGCTTCTTCAACGGCCTCGGATACTTCTTCGACTTCATCTTCGGGCTCGATCATAGAAGCGACATTGATGATCGGGGATGCTTCCAGAACGGAAATATCATCCTCGGATGTTTCCGGCGGTTCGATCTCGGTTCTGGCAAATGCGGGAACCTCTTCGATCATGGAAGCAGCCTCTGTTTCAGATACAGTAGAAGGGATCTGTTCTTCGACAACATCCTCAACTGTCTCAACTGTCTCTTCAGCAGCATCAACAGTTTCTTCGACAGTAGCTTCAACCGTTTCTTCAACAGCTTCTTCAACAGCTTCTTCAACAGCTTCTGCGGTTTCTTCAGCGTTTTCTTCGATCTCGGAAGCCGCCTCTTCGATCGGAGCGGCAACTTCTTCAACCTGTTCAGCTACTTCCTCGGAAACAGCTTCTTCGGTTACAGGAGCTTCCGAAATTACTTCTTCAACAACAGAATGCTCAGCCTCGGCTTCTTCAGCAGGCTGTTCGATCTCTGTACTTTCAGCTACAGGCTCCGCTTCTGCTGCGGACTCAAAGCGTGGCATGCCGGCAGGCGTTTCGACTTCGATGCTCGGGAATGCGACAGGCTGTACAGCAGAAACAGGCTCAGAAGCAGGCTCTGCTTCAGGAACTTCTGGTTCAGCGATCTGCTCAACTGCCTCAGAAACAACAGGCTCTTCAACAACAGGCTCTTCAACAACAGGTTCCGGCTGTGCGACCGGCTCCGGTGCTGCAGGAGTTTCCTGCTTAGGCTCTTCCTGCTGTACTGCAGGTTTGAAAGCGGCAAACGGCTGGAAAGGAGAGAAGTTCTCGCTTCCTAACTCTGCTTCGATCTCGTCTTCAAGAGAATTATCGACCTCGTACTTCGGTTTCTTGCTCCAATAATCCTCTTTGGCGTACATTGTATCCAGCATGGAAGGCTTAGCCGTCGGATCAGGTGCGTTGAATCCGTATTTCGGTCCGGCAAAAGCTGATTTATCTTCCGGTTCGGGATTCGGTTCCGCGAACTGGTCTGCGTTAGCGGTCGGATCTGTGATCATTTCATCTGAAAGGAAAGGATCAAGCAGATCCTCATCCATCATGGAAGCGTCCATATCATTTTGTTCACGAAGTGCCTCGGATACACTCTGTGCAGAATCATTGGCTTTAAAAGAAAGGAAAAGAGGACGTTTTACCTGATCATCAGGATCGAGCGTCTCTTCATCGTCAGCTCTGTGCATGAAAAGCTGATTCTCTGCGCTTGTATCTCCGTTTGATCTTCTGAATGTACCGAAAACAGACGGGCTCTGGGAATCGTCGAATTCCTCCTCAGGAGCGTGCATAAGATGCTCTCTCTCATTTTTTCCGTCATTTTCATGTTCACGAAGCATGTGCAATTCCTCCGAAGTTGAATAATATAACTCTTATATATCTTATTTCAAATAAGAAAAAACCGCAACAAAAAACAACAAAAGTTGATAGTATTTTCTTCTGTTTTGTGGGCAAAAAGTCGAAGAATTAATGTAATTGTCGAAATCGTATTTGATTTTTTGTCCTATACTTTCAGCAAGGTTATCGACAGGTGATTGAAATGGATAAGAGAAGAGTATGTATAACTCTGATTCTGGTTGGTTTGGGCATTGCCGCCTGTATATTTTCGTCTTTACGGTCGGGAAAAGAACCGATTGAGATCGAGATGCCGGCTAGTTCTTCACAGGATGTTTCCCAAACGGAGAATGCAGGGATCTCGCAGGAGACATCGCGGTGTTTTCCGGTCTATATATGCGGTGAAGTCTGTTTTCCGGGAATCTACGAAGTCGAGGATTCAGTATACTTGTTTGAACTGATCGATATGGCTGGCGGTTTGACGGATAAAGCGGATGCCGCGCATATTGATATGGTCTATCGAATCATGGAAGAAGAAAGCATCTATATTCCATCTTTAGAAGATGACGATTCTGCATCGGGAAGCGGTGTCATCCGTATCCCGTCGAAAGAGGAGAATGGTCCCCAGGAAGAAAGCGGAAAAGTAAACATCAATACAGCTGATGAACAGCAGCTTTCGACTCTTTCGGGAATCGGAGAAAAGACGGCTCAGAAGATCGTTAATTACAGGGAAGAGAACGGACCGTTCATGACCACGGAGGATCTGATGAAAGTGCCCGGGATAGGTGAGAGTAAATACGCGGCGATCAAGGACAGTATATATGTATGAAATGTGCATAAAATACCTGCATTTGCCCATCTGAAGATTATACCGACAGGACAATAGAAAGAGGCAAAAAAGGGTTTGACAAATACATTCATCAATGTTAGTCTTTATAGGCACTAAGGAATGACTTGCTCGTGTGGCGGAATAGGCAGACGCAACGGACTTAAAATCCGTCGGGGTAAAACCCGTACCGGTTCAAGTCCGGTCACGAGCACCAGACTTTCTGATATACATCGCGGAGTGGAGCAGTTGGTAGCTTGTCGGGCTCATAACCCGAAGGTCGCGAGGTTCGAGTCCCGCCTCCGCAACCATTTAGGGGAGTTGTCGTAAGACAGCTCCTTTTATTTTGCATTTATTATACTTTGCGATATAATTATCGTGAATTTTTATGCGCGAGGTGACAGGATGCCTGTTTCGGATAATAGTACAACAGCTTCTAACGCGGCCGGTAAAGTAGCAAAGATCGTGTTTCTTTCCCTGTTTGCTTTAGTTCTTGTAGTTGTCTCGGTTTCTTTTGCCGTACATCACATGCGCTTGGGTTTTGAAAAAGAGTTTCAGAATACTATGATCCGCCGTGTTCAGACGGACGCGGTAAATGCCGCATCCGCGATTTCCGGTGAAGAGATCAAGGCCGATTCGGCCAAGGCCGCGCAGAAATACAGCGCTGTCCTTCCATATATGATGCTCGATACGAATGAGGATGACTATTCAACTCAGGCTTTCGGACTTTATGAGTATACAAACGGATCCCTTACCATGATGACGGGAAATGATTCTGATCTTCTTGTCGCTATGAGTATTCCGGTATCGGAGTGGATGACCACTGAAATGACACCTTATGAGGTGCGTGAAAAGAATGTTTACCATTATCTGGTTCCGATCAGGGATCAGGCAGGAAATGTGTCCGCACTTCTGGAGCTTTCCGCGCAGTCACGTCCGATCAATGAGATGGGTAACCGTCTTGAATCGAAGATCCTGTCTACGGTTATCGTAGCGGTCATTGTCGCGCTTTTGGGATTCTCCCTGCAGTTCATTGCTCCGCCGATCCTCCGACTGATTTCAAATAAGAATACGGAGGCGACACTATGAATGATTTTCTGATCGAAAATTTCACGAAAGCGCCGAAGGGGAAAAAGGCGATTGCCAGCCAGATCGGATTCTGTCTGATTACTGCTCTTGTCGTGCTTTTTGTTGTTTCTTCCGTTGTCACGAAAGTTTACTGTTCGGCTCTTGAGTCGCAGAGAAAGACAGCACTGTCTTCTTATACGGCCAGCGTTTCCGTCTCTTTGTCGGGACAGACCCTTGCCGACGGCATGACTCTTCCGAACGGTCCCGCTTCTTACGACACGAATAAGCAGTACATCGTAAATGTATACGTAAAGGGTGGAAACTCTTTCCTGCGAGTATATACTTCCGATCGCACCTACGATGAAGGAAAACAGTACGTGCTTTCCGGAGCAGGTGAGGAGTATATGGAATCGTTCGAACAGCAGCTGCTGGTCGTTACTCACAGAAGTGAGAATAACATCCGATATGTGACTTCCGTTTCTCCGATCCTCGGAACTGACGGAACCGTATCCGGTATCGTAGAAGTTATGATCCCGCAGTCAGATTTCGTAATGACTGAAAACGGTATGTCTTTGTCCTGGCTGTTTACCATCATTTCCATAGCAGTCGCGATCGCAATCATTTACGGGGAAATGAGAAGACTCTTTGATACGTTGATCACACCGCCGGATAAGACGGTCCCGAGATCCGTTATGTACGGTCTTTCCACATTCCGCCTGACCTCGTTCTTCTCGAGTGTCGGCTGCGCGATGCCGCTGATCATTCTTCCTTCTTACATGAAAGAAGCTTTTGCGGAAAAGATCGATAACAGTTTTGCGCTTCAGCTCTGTATCGTTTCTTCCTGCATCCTTTATCTTGTCGGATTCTTCCGTTTTACGCATCTGCGTGATCTCATGATCCGTAAGCTTACATCCAGACTTGCCGTTATGGTATCTGTCGTGATCGCTTTTATCCTGCTTCTGCTTTGCGGACTTATCGATAATGCGGTCCTGACAATGCTGTTACTGCTTCCAATCGGCATCCTTCTCGGTATGTCCTATCAGTTCCAGAGAGACTACCGTCTCATGGCGATGCGTTCCGGTCAGGCAGACTTTACGGAAAGAAAGATCCATCAGGTTCAGTACGCAGGAGATGTTCTTGGTGTTTCCGTAGGCGCGATCATCGCGGGTATCCTCTTTGAACGTTTCGGTCTTTTTACCGTATTGATGGTAGCGTCGTTCTTCCTGTTCGTTTACGCGATCCAGGTTCTTTACTTTGTCCGTCACTGTCCGCCGTCCAATGAGCCGACAGTCCGTCTTCCTAACTATTTCTACGCTTTGAAGAATTCCAAGTCCGGTACATTTGCCTGGAGTACTGTATTCCCGCTGGGCGTACAGGTGGCGTTCTTCCTCGTATTTATTCCCGATTATCTCGAGAAGGTACGCATCTCACTTGCGACTGTCGCTTTCTACTATATGCTGGCGATCGTCTGCGGTGAGGTGATCATGAAACTTCTGATCATCTGGTTTGAGGATTTCTTTACGCACAAGTCAAGGATCACGATCACAGCTGTACTCAGTTCGATCGGATATCTGATCTTCGCGCTTTCTCCGTCGGCAAAAGTACTTGTCATCGGCGTTACGTTCCTCGGCTTTTCCCAGGGATTACATGAGTTCGGATATCTTGATTACTATAAGTCCCTTATCCGACAGGATAAGCATCCGATCGCACGCGTGATCCTGATTCGCGCGTTTACCGGCGGAATCATCGTAGGTACGCTCTTCTTCGGTATGGCAAATGCTTTCGAAAAAGTACGCGTACCGCTGATCGCTTACGCGCTGATCATTCTGTTGGTTTCTTGTTCGTATCCGCTTCTGATGCTGATGGACAATTCGTCTTCGCAGAAACAGAGCCCGAAGCGTCCTTCGCGTCCTCAACGTCCGACTATGCCGGGTAGAAACGGGGAGGTGTGATGATATGGATATGTGGAATGAAAAACTGACACGCGAAAATATCGAGCAGTTCTACGATACATACGCTGCTTTTGCCTATCGTTGCGCGTACAAGAATCTCCGTGACACGACCCGTGCCGAGATCGCGGTGACAGACGCGTTTATCGATACGTATCACAAGCGTGCGAAGCTTTCGGAAGAAAAGGTCATTTACTATTTCTCCGACGCGCTCCAGTATCACGTCAATGAGCTTTCCGGCAAGTTCCCGGTGATCAACGACGCGGCTCCTGCTGAAAAGAGCCTGGATGAGTATACGGCATCTACGATGAAACACACGATCATGGAAAGGATCGATTCGCCGAGATTCCGTGTAGCCGAGTTCATGGCTTCCGCTTCTGATAACAAGATCAGAAGAAATACTCCGCTTGCTGACTTTTTCCAGAACTCCGGCGTGACGGTAATGCTTCTGATCAAACTCGTGATCCTTGCGATCGTTGTGGGTATCGCGACATTCTTTGGCGCCAAGATGCTTTTCCATACGGATGACTTCGTTCAGTCTAAGACTCAGAGAGGCACATATAAGCTCGAAGAACATATCGTCGGGATCCTGGATTATATTCCTGTCAACGGGAACGTTCAGGGACAGCAGGCTGCGGGTACGGAACAGTCTCAACCGGATACTTCCGAATCAACGGAGACCTCCGCTGAAACAACGCCGCCAGAGGGTTCGAGTGAGCCTTCTGCGACTCAGGGATAACAAAAGAAGATTTCTTACAAATAAGTAATCTTATATGGGAGAAAGTACACTATAATACCTGCGTGGGAAGATTAGTAAAAGAATTGGAAAAAAGATAAGGACACAAAGATGAAAGACAGTCATAAGAACGCTTCGGTCAGAAGACCCGGATCGGCAGGTCAGCAGATTCATGTTGAGCATGTTAACGCGAAAGGAAATGTAGTCTCCGCGAAAAAACTCAAGAGAAAAAAGCCGTGGACATTCGGACGTGTATGTTTTCGCGTGCTTTTGCCGATCGTTCTCGTATTGACGATCATCGCCGGCGGTATCTATATCGCGGCTATGAGATATAAGGATTATCTTTTGGATCAGATCGAATATATTCCAAAAGAAGAGAACCCGACATTTATCAATGAAGAGAGCTCGGTAGTTCATATTTCCGAATATACTTCGGAAACAAGTTTCCAGCCGATCGAAGAAGAGCATATCCACAACTTCCTTCTGATCGGTATCGACAGCCGTTCCAGAAAGTACACGGAAGACGGAACAGGAAGCCTTGCTGACGTTATCATGGTCATGAGTGTTGACGATAATGAAGGCACGATCAAACTGGTTACGATCCAGAGAGACTGTTACGCGTACGTTCCGGGTCACACCAATCCGATGAAGATCAACGCGGCGATGAGCTACGGCGGCCCGAATCTTCTTCTGAAAGTAGTCGAAGATCATCTTCGTATCGTTATTGAAGGATACGCGTACGTTAACTTCTATAACATGGAAAAAGTTATCGATGCCGTAGGCGGTATCGATCTTGAGGTCACGAAGTCCGAAGTATACCACGAACCGGGCGGACTGAACTCCAACCTTCGTGAACAGAATAATCTCGTTGGAGATCCGACTGAGAAATACGTCCTTTCGACATCCGGTATGGTTCACCTGAACGGAAGACAGGCGGTTGCTTACAGCCGTATCCGCGAAGTCGGCAACGGTGTTTACGGCAGAACTGAAAGACAGGTCAAGGTTCTTAATGAACTTCTTAAGACCTTCGCTAATCTCGGTACAACATCTAAGCTTGCGGCTCTTGATGATATCCTTGAGATGGTCGCGACGGATATCCCCAGAGAAGACGTTGAAAAGTACGCTTTTGACTTCCTTCCGGAAGTTCGCAACCTAAAGATCGAGTCTTTGGGCATCCCGATCGACGGCTATTGCCGACAGGGTATGTTCTCGGATATCCGTGCCAACGAGTGGAGCATCCGTCCTGACTGGAACGGTATGATCCCGCTTGTACAGGAGTTCCTATACGGAGAGACTACTGAATTCGACGAGGTTCCTGAGATTCCGAAGGCTCCGAAGGTTGAACCGACGGATCCGACAGAACCGGCCGACGGTGATTCCGAATAATTGATACATTTTTCTGTTTTTGTCTTTCTTTGATATTGACATCTTCTGACTAAATGGTATAGTAGTATTTGATTTAGCACTCGTAATAATCGAGTGCTAATTAAATTTGCTGGAGGTGATTCACCATGACCATTAAGCCACTGGGTGACAGAGTAGTTATTAAGATGACAGAGGCTGAAGAAACAACCCACAGCGGAATCGTTTTGGCAGGTTCTGCAAAGGAAAAGCCTCAGATCGCTGAGATCGTTGCGGTTGGACCGGGCGGAATCGTAGATGGAAAAGAAGTAAAGATGGAGCTTTCCGTTGGCGAGAAGGTTCTTGTTTCCAAGTATGCAGGTACACAGGTTAAGATCGACGGAGTCGAATATACGATCCTCAGTCAGAGCGATGTTCTGGCAATCGTAGAGTGATTCCCGTTTGATAGGAGGTTTTTAACATGGCAAAAGAACTGAAGTATTCCGAAGACGCAAGACGCGCTTTGGAAAGTGGTGTAAATAAGGTAGCTGATACAGTAAAGATCACACTCGGACCGAAGGGCAGAAACGTTGTTCTCGATAAGAAGTACGGCGCACCGCTCATTACAAACGACGGTGTTACGATCGCAAAAGAGATCGAGCTCGAGGATCGTTTCGAGAACGCAGGTGCTCAACTGGTCAAGGAAGTAGCTTCCAAGACAAACGATGTTGCCGGTGACGGTACAACTACAGCAACTCTTCTTGCTCAGGCAATCATCCGTGAAGGCCTTAAGAACGTTGCAGCAGGCGCTAACCCGATCATCCTGAGAAAGGGTATCCAGATCGCTGTTGATGAGGCTGTTAAGTCTCTCGAGTCCGCCGCTAAGAAGGTTGACGGTTCCAAGGATATCGCTCGTGTAGCATCCATTTCCGCAGGTGACGATCTGATCGGTGATCTTATCTCCCAGGCAATGGATAAGGTTTCTTCTGACGGCGTTATCACTGTTGAAGAGTCCAAGACAATGGGCACAGAACTTGAGGTCGTTGAAGGTATGCAGTTTGACCGCGGATACCTTTCTTCCTACATGTGCACAGATATGGATAAGATGGAAGCGGTTCTTGATGATCCGTACATCCTTATCACAGATAAGAAGATCTCCAACATCCAGGATGTACTCCCGCTCCTTGAGCAGGTCGTACAGCAGGGCAAGAAGCTCCTGATCATCGCTGAGGATGTTGATGGTGAGGCTCTTGCTACGTTGATCGTAAACAAGCTCCGTGGCACATTCACATGTGTTGCCGTTAAGGCTCCGGGCTTCGGTGACAGAAGAAAGGCTATGCTCGAGGATATCGCTATCCTTACAGGCGGTCAGGTCATCACCGGTGATCTCGGTCTCGAACTGAAGGAAACAACAATGGATCAGCTCGGCCGCGCTCATCAGGTAAAGGTTCAGAAAGAGAACACGATCATCGTCGACGGTATGGGTGATCCGGATGCTATCAAGTCCCGTGTTTCCCAGATCCGTGCTCAGATCGAAGAGACATCTTCCGAGTTTGACAGAGAAAAGCTCCAGGAGCGTCTGGCTAAGCTTTCCGGTGGTGTTGCCGTTATCAAGGTCGGTGCCGCTACAGAGACTGAAATGAAGGAGAAGAAGCTTCGTATCGAGGATGCTCTCGCAGCAACCCGTGCCGCAGTTGAAGAAGGTATCGTTCCGGGTGGCGGAACTGCTTACATCAACGTTCTGCCGGCTGTATCCGCTCTCGTTGACAAGTACGACGGAGACGTTGCAACAGGTATCCGCATCATCGCTAAGGCTCTCGAGGCTCCGATCCGCCAGATCGCTGCTAACGCGGGTCTTGATGGTTCCGTTATCTGCGAGAACATTAAGAAGTCCGAAGCCGGTAACGGATACGACGCTCTGAATGACAAGTATGTCAATATGTTTGAGGCAGGTATCGTCGACCCGGCAAAGGTAACACGTTCCGCACTCCAGAACGCGGCTTCCGTTTCTTCTACACTCCTTACGACAGAGGCAGTTGTATGCGATATTCCGCAGCCTGAACCGCCGATGCCGAATCCGGGTGCCGGTATGTATTAATCAGTTGATTTCTGATAAAATAGAGAGGTCATGGCGTAATGCCATGGCCTCTGTTTTTTTGTAAAGGAGATCGTGTATGCGATTTAATAACGACGTGTTCGTCGAAAAGCTTGTAGTTAAGCATTTGACGGCCAAAGATAAGATCTGTAGAGTCCTGTATGTCATACTTGCCGTTCTGGCGATCCTGATCGTAAACATATTCCCGTTGTTTTTCGGTATCGGCTATCTCTTCCTGTTTACGGGAGCGATTTCCTTCGGTATCGGATATCTTTGTTATTACAAGGTCTCCGGACTTCGTAAGGAATTTGAGTACAGTGTCGTAAACGATGAGTTTACCATCGACACGATCAAAGGAAAGAAGCGTCGTACGCAGCTTTTCTCCGGCAGCATCCGTGATTTTGAAATGGTCGCGAAGCTGAAAGATGAACGTCATCCGGTATCTGAATTCGAAAAGCCGAATTATCTTCGCGGAAGATGCGTTTCCGGTATCAATAAAGACGAAGAATGGTATGTGGCGACAAGCATGGGATCTCAGAAAGTGCTTTTGTATATTGAGCCGGATGAGTCGATGCTTCAGGTATTCTTCCGTTTTAACCCGAGAAATACGATGTACCGCCCACAGGGAAAACCTATGGGAACAGTAACAGCTAAGCCCAGAGTTAATCCTAAGGCAAAGCCGGAAGAGAAATCCGAAGAAAAGACCGAAGAAAAGAAAGAGGACTGATCATGCAATTCATTGAAGAAGAGAATCTGTACCGCTTTACGATCATTGGTCCTGAAACAGATATTCACGACAGACTGCATTATCATTCTCTTTTTGCCATGCTGCAGGAAGCGGCCTGCATGGACGCGGATCGCCACGGTTTCGGTTCCGATAAGATGGATGAACTTACCGCGTGCTGGCTGATCCTTCGAATGAAGGTCGTCATGAAGAGGATCCCGAAGTGGAAAGACACGATCTATATCCGCACCTGGTCCCAGGGTTTTGAAAGACTCTTTTTCAACCGTGACTTCGATATCTTTGATGAGAATAAGAATCTGATCGGTGAGGCGACATCCGTATGGGTGATCGCGCATCAGGGCGACCATCGTCCCGTAAGACCGCAGTCGATCCCGGGTATGGAAGTATTTGAAGCCAAGAAGCCTTCCGAGCGAAAAGCAGCGAAAGTGGCTTCGATCCCGGACGATGAGAGGGAAGGACTTAAGAAACTCAAGCGTTTTGCCGATTACAGTCAGATCGACAGAAATATGCATGTGAACAACACAAACTATGTGGCCTGGAGCGAAGACGCCTGCTATTCCGTGCTTCCCACGGAAAAGAGGATCGGGGAACTTACGATCAACTATTCTTCGGAAGTGCATCCGGGTGAAGAAGTCCTGATCTTCTTTAAGGAGAATGACGGGGTTATCCTGGTGGATGGTATCGAGGCGCAAAGCGGCCGTCATGTCTTTACTACGGAGATCGTCGGAGGAGAAGCGGAATAAACCTGTCCAATGGGTTTATCAATATGATTTTATAGGTTAAAATATGTTCGCAAGAGTTTGCGGAGGGAAGATACATGATTGAGATATCGAATCTTGTAAAGTTTTACGGCGATAAGAAAGCACTCGGAGGAGTGTCTTTTAAAGTGGAACAGGGTGAGATCCTCGGATTCCTCGGACCGAACGGTGCGGGTAAGACGACGACGATGAACATCATCACCGGTTATATTTCCGCTACCAGCGGCAAAGTCACCATCAACGGCTACGATATTCTTGAGCAGCCTGAACTGGCCAAGAAGAACATCGGTTATCTCCCTGAGCAGCCGCCGCTTTTCCTTGATATGACAGTATTCGAGTATCTTGAGTATGTCAGTGAATTGAAAAAAGTCCCCAAGGACATCAGAAAGAAGCAGATCAGCAGTGTCATGCAGATGGTCCATATCGGTAATGTTTCCGGAAGACTGATCCACAACCTTTCTAAAGGTTATCGTCAGCGTGTAGGTATCGCGCAGACCCTGATCGGAAATCCTGAGGTCATCATTCTCGACGAACCGACAGTAGGTCTTGACCCGAATCAGGTCATTGAGATCCGTAAGCTCATCACAACGCTTTCCAAAAATCACACGATCATTTTCAGCTCGCATATCCTTTCGGAAGTTCAGGCGATCTGCGATCGAGTGATCATTATCAATAACGGTAAGATCGTAGCTGACGCGCCGACGATCGAGCTTTCCGCACAGGTCGAAGGAAACTCGCACTATCTGCTTACCGTGGAAGGATCCATGAAGGATATTCAGATGCCGCTTCGTGCCGTACCCGGGATCAAATCCGTAACGGCGCTTTCCGAAAAGAAAGGGCTTCTTCAGGTCGATGTCTCCGCGGACGGAAATCTGGATGTGAGAAAGGCCATTTTCTTCGCGATGGCAAGGATCAATGTTCCGATCCTTGAGTTCCGTTCCATGGCACCTTCGCTTGAAGATGTATTTACAGATATTACTTCACAGAAGAAGTGAGGAGAAGAAGATATGTTTGCAGTTTTTAAACGTGAGTTTTTATCCTATTTCCGAAATCCTGTCGGCTGGGTGGCAATCTCATTGATCGGCTTGATCAGCGGTTATTACTTTACTAAGATGCTGACCAGTACGGTCTCCAATGTTGATATTTCGCAGGAGATCAATTTCCTTCGAAGCTTCTTCATCATCCTCATTCCGATCATTACGATGCGCCTTTTCGCTGAAGAAAAGAAAAACGGAACGGATGTGCTCCTTTATACCATGCCTTTTTCCATGAAATCGGCTGTTCTCGGAAAGTTCCTCGCCGCGATCCTGCTGCAGGCACTTATGCTCCTTTGCGTATTCTTCCATATGATCGTTACGGTCGCTCTTTCCGGCTTTGTCAGCCCGGCGGCCTGGGGCGCGATATTCGCTTATATGGTGCTCGCGGCACTTTTCATTTCGATCGGAATGCTTACATCGGCAATGACGGAAAACC
The DNA here is from genome assembly GCA_017617525.1 of Clostridiales bacterium. Taxonomy (GTDB): domain Bacteria; phylum Bacillota; class Clostridia; order Saccharofermentanales; family Saccharofermentanaceae; genus Scatonaster. The sequence continues at coordinate 190,159 of JAFZWA010000006.1, read as the reverse complement.
AGATCATGTCTGCCGTCTGCTGCTTCGTTATCCTTCTTTTCCTCAATATGCTTTCTTCGATCGCGTCGTCCCTTTCGGAAATGTTTAAGTCATTTCTGAAGTTCACGCATCTTTTCGGCCTGTCTGATTCGGCGATCTATTCGGCAGGTGAGAATCTGAGAAAAGCGATCGTCTGGTTTGATCCTTACGATAAGACAAGCTGCTATACATCCGGAGTATTTAAGATCGTGCCGCTCATTTTCTGCCTGAGCTTCACCTTCGTATTCTCATACATCACATACCGCGTTCTCGAAAAGAAACGTTGGAGTCAGAGCTGAGAGGGGGGATACGAACATGGCAAGAAAAACAGCAAGAGAAAGTATCCTTCAGGAGAAGACCGTCAAGGCACCAAAGGTCAAGGTCCGCTCCGACAAAAGGTTCAAGGCTTTAAAGAATGTATCGGTCATCTCTGTCATTTTAGTGGTCTCGATCTGTATCGTGTTCAACCTGATCGTTGACCTGACGCTCGATAAGAAACTGACATTCGATACGACATCCGTAAAGCAGAACTCCATCACGGTTCTTTCCGAGAGTTATCTCGAAGATCTCGATAAGAAAGTGGAGATCATCGGTCTTTTCGACAGAAACGACACTTCGATCGAGTGGCGTGATTATTTCCTTCCGATCCTTGATGATTATGAGGCAAAAGCGGATGGAATGATCGATCTGAAGTACATCGATCCGGATGTGGATCCGTTTATCCTTACCCAGCTCGATCCGAATAACGTCTATAATCTCCAGAAATACACATATATCGTCAAATGCGGTGATATTCTGGTTCCGGTAAATCCGTACAGCTGCTTCGAATATGACAGTGATATGCTGTATTACTACGGTGTTTATAAGCCGGTCGGAAACCAGATCGAGAACACATTTACCGGCTATATCCGTTATGTCACGTCCGGTCGTCCGCTTCACGCGTATTATCTGAACGGTCACGATCTTCCGAGTCATACGAATCTCGATAATATCCTGCTTTCTCTCGGTATGGTTTCATCCGAGCTTTCGATCGGCAGTGATTCCGCGAAGATTCCGGATGACTGTGAGCTTCTCATCATTCTGGATCCGAAGTCGGATATCACGATCACTGAAAAAGAGGTCATCAAGTCTTATATCGATAACTCCGGTAAGATCCTTCTCGTAAATGATTTCGATAAAGAGAACACTCTGGACTTTACGAATCTGAATGAAGTTACTCTCCGTATGGGTGTGACTCTCGAGCAGGGTATCATTCATGAAAACGATATTACCCGTCTTTACACGGCAAGTGATCCATATACTTCGATCGCGTCGGTCGATGACAAGTACGCGCAGGCTATCGGTCTGCAGCTTGATCTTTACAACGAAAACTGCCGTTACCTGAAGATCGCGTCTGACAGACCTTCTGAAGTCTATGTTTCTCCGCTTGTTGTTACTTCCGGAAGTGCTTCGGTCGATTTCCAGAACGCGCAGATCGACGCTGCCGTATCCGCGGGAACTTATCCGGTCATTCTCATGAGCGTTGACGCGACAAATGCTGACGCGCCGGCATGCATGATCATTGTCGGTACAAGTGCTTTTACATCGGACTCTTACTATTCGACAAGAACGCTGAATGATAACAATGCCGTTTTCGTCAGACGTATGATCGGCGATATCTGTGAGATCTCCATTGAGAAGACGATCCCGACGAAGACGATCCCGAGCTACGCGCTTTCCAAACCGCTTTCTTCTTCTTCCGCGACGATGTGGTCCGTGATCGTCATGACGATCATCCCGCTCGGATGCTTGATCTGCGGTATCTATACATATCGCAGAAGACGTCACCTGTGAGGCGCGGCTTATGAAAGAAATGAAAAAACTCGGTATCCTGGCTGCTGTTTTTGGCGCGTTGGTCGTTATCCTTCTGATCGTGCTGATCGCTCAGCATGTAAAGAAGCAGCGCCTGGATGATAAGAACGAAGACCATACGGTGCATTACGCTGAACTGGAAGAACTGAAGTCTCTCACCGTAGAAGGCCCGGAAGGTGACTCCATGATCATTCGTTTTGATGAAGCGCAGCAGGTAGTTTCTGCTTCTCATAACGGAACTGATTATGAAGCTCGTATGCTTAATACTGTCGAAATCGACAGTGCGGTTTCCACGTTACTTCATTTCTCTTTGTCGAACCGCTTTGTGCCGGAAGGCGGAGATGCCGGAAAATACGGTTTCTCGAACCCTCAGTATCGTATCATCGCGGATAAGAATGACGGGACGCAGAGTTCTGTTTCCGTCGGAGATCTGCTTGGCGATAAGAGCGGTACCTATGCCATGGTGTCCGGAAGTGATGAGATCCTGGTCGCGGATTATGCTCTTTACCAGTGCCTGACTAGGGATTTCGAGGATTATCTGGACCGTTACATCTTTAACTATGAAAGAAGTGAGATCAACGAGATCTCTTTTGAAAACAAGACCACAGATGATTCATGGACAGTCAAGGTCAACCCGGATCATGATACAGGTATCATTCTCGAGCCGGATTATGACTGTACCTATCCGATGCAGAGAGAACCCAACAATACGATGATCAACCTTCTTGAGGCGATCCGTCAGTTCCGTGTCACTCAGTATATCCCGATCGCAAAGGATAACTACGCGGCGTATGGTCTTGATGATCCGCAGTATATCATTCATCTTCGTCTGATGAGCGGAGAGACCGTTGATGTATATCTTTCCATGGAGATCAGTGGATACTATTACGGATACGCAAGCAATAACCCTTCTACGTTCTGTATCGAACCTGCCAATCTTCCGGGATTGACGATGCGCTCGTATGATCTTATTGATTCCTACGTTATCCACGGCTATCTTAATGATGTCATCACCGTTAATGCTACGATCAAAGATAAGACTTTCATTATCGACTGCATGTTAAATGAATCGTATGACTTCTACAGTGCTGATTCTATTTTTCAGCTTGATAAGAGAAATGCCAAAGTATATGACTCGAACGGGGAATGTTACGGACTCATGCTTTTCGGCTCGATCTTCAATATGCCTGTTTCCCGAGTAGACTATGATGTGAAACCGGAGCTTTCCAATGTGGAGGCTACGATCACGGTCACGAAGATCACAAGTGAGACCACGACGCTGAAACTAGTGCCTTGCGGAGATCATGAGTTCTACTGCTTCATCAACGATTACTATAGTGGATTTATCGTAGACAGAAGCGTATTATATAAAGATAACGGTCACGAAATGTCAGGTTTCGGCGTTTGGGACGCCTACCTCCTGGCTACAGAAGCGATCGACAATAAGTCGGCTTCTGATGTTTACGACCGTCCGTGAAAGAGTAGAAGAGATGCCTGAAAAAGCAAATAGAATTCAACAGAAACCGAAGAAAGCGAAGTTGAGTCATAAGTATTCAACTCCGCTTCTGGTTGCGCTTTGCATTATCCTGGCCGTGGTTACGATCATACTGGTCTATATGATGCGAAATCACATTGCCGCCAAGGATGGCGCGAAGGAACAGCTCCGTCTTTCCGCGATCGCCGGTTTTGACTGCGAGTATTCGGAAGCCCAGCAGCTTTATCCGTTCCAGAGCGGTCTTCTGAAAGTATCGAATAAGCGAGTCGCTTATCTTTCCATTTCCGGAAATGAGATCTACAGTGTGGATCTTGAGACGACAAGTCCGATCTGCATTCAGAACGGCCCTTATGCCATGGTTGCCGATACGGAAGGATTCCTCTGCGCGCTCTTTTCAGAAGAGGGCATGATCTATAAGACACATATGACAGGTAAGATCGGTAATGTCGCGCTTGCGCCTTCCGGACTTTCCGCGGTCATTATCGATGAAACTGACTCTTTCGGCAGTGTGTACATCATGGAAAAGGACAGCACCTTCCTCGCGAAATGGTCTTCCTATGAGTCCGGATATCCGCTTTCTCTGGCTTTTTCACCGGATGAGAGTACACTGAGTGTTTCTCTTGTTGATACGGACGGATCTCAGATGATCCCGCACATGAAGCAGTTCTCCATTCCAAAGGACAGAACTACCGCTCGTCCTTCCGAATATGCTTATTATACGCCGATCAGCTCGGATATCATGCCGATCCTGGCATATATGAGCAACGATAAAGTCGCGATCGCCGGAATCAGCGATGTTGCGATTGCCGGAAACGGTGAGTGCAATACCGTTACTCCGGGATTCCCGTGCGTTTCCGGTATGCTGTCCTATGACGGAGGCTATGCCGTCGTATATTCCGACGGTATCGATCAGCCGTTCCGTCTCGCGTCTTTTAACAGTAACGGCACCAAGATCGGTGAAGTGTCCCTCGGAAATGATGTACTGAACTTCGATGTTTCGGGATCGATGGCGCTTTTCGCCGTGGATGAGAATGTTTTTCTTATCGATCTTTCTTCCGCGAAAGTGACTTCTTCGATCGTTATTGATGAGCCTGTTTTGAGGATCGCGTTCTTCGGAACGAAAAACGTCTGTGTAGTTACGAACGCGGGTGTTCGAGAGATCACCATCTGATCATCGGAGGGCGGTATGGAAACTGAGTTGAAGCTTTCTTTTCAAAGCCGGGAAGCCCTGTATGCCGCAAGTGAAGCTCCGTGGTTTCTTGATTCTGTCGATATCTTATCCGAAAAGACTTCTGTTTTTGAAAACCGCTATCTGGACACGTCTGATCGTGCTTTACGAGATACGAGAACAACGATCCGGATCCGTCATGTGGACGGCGAGAACTATATTCATACCGTAAAGACCTGCCCTGTCGCGCTTTCAAAAGATCTCGATCCGAATCTCCTTTCCGGTCTTACGAGCCGTTGTGAGTGGAATATTGAGACCGAAAGAGATGAGTTTGATATCGATTTCTTTCTTTCCGCATCGAAAAACGCCGAGGATCCTTTTGAGGTCCTTGCCGCAACGCTTGTTCCTCTTAAGGGAAAAGAGCTGGTGACGTTGTCGAAGACGGCATTTACTCGTCATGTGATCACAGCCGTTTTTGAAGGAAGTACACTTGAGATCTGCCTCGATACAGGAGACTGCTTCGGCGCGGGAAAGAGCCTTCCGATCTGTGAAATGGAGATCGAGCTGATCTCCGGGGATGTCGAATCCGTTACGAAACTCGGAGCCTTAGTAAGTGCAAATACCGATTGCGAGCCATTGGCGATCTCAAAACTCGCAAGATGTCTTCAGCTGATGAATGAGGAATAATATGAGCGGGAATGACGGAAAAATCTATGACCTTCTGATCGTCGGCGCAGGTGCGTCCGGCATGAGCGCGGCCATTGCTTTTCAGAAGGAAAGAAAGGCCATGGGCCTCGAAAAAGGTCATGTCATTCTCCTCGAAAAGAATGACCGCGTCGGGAAAAAAGTCCTGGCGACGGGAAACGGCCGATGCAATCTTTCCAATAAAGAAATGTCTCTTGCTCATTTCCACAGCCGTCGTGAAGACTATCCAAAGATGGTTTTTTCTCATGTGTCCCAGCAGGACGTTCTTTCGTTTTTATCTGATATCGGCATCGTAACGACATCAGAGGGGAACAAGCTCTTTCCGATGAGCAAGACCGCGGCGTCGGTCGTTGACGCTTTCCGCTACGCGCTGGAAGAGAATTCGATTGAAGTCATCTCTGACGCATCTGTGGCTTCGATCAAAAAGGATGATCTATTCCGTGTTGAAAGTGAAGATGGTACATCTTATTCGGCCCGCAAGGTCATCGTTGCGTGTGGCGGCGCCTGCGCTCCGAATCTCGGAACGACCGGTGACGGATATAAGTGGCTTTCGACATTGGGACATAAAGTCTATGCACCCAAGCCGTCCATCGTTCAGCTCGAAACTGAGAATTCTATTACAAAAGCACTTTCCGGGCTTCGTCTGGATGCTGATCTGACGCTTGTCGCGGATGGCGATGTTGTCGCGGGACATTATGGAGAAGTGCTTTTCACGGATTACGGACTTTCCGGACCCGCTGTACTTCAGGTTTCCGGAGAAGTCGCAAGACGTATCCGAAAGGACCGCCTGACGGTTCCGATGAAGGTGTGCCTGCGTCTCTTTGATGAGGAGATGCTTTCCAATATCCGTGTTGAGATTGCTTCCAGAAGAGAAAACTTCGGATCCCGATCACTCGATCAGGTCCTTCTTTCGATTCTTCCGCAGAAGATCGGTTCGATGATCGTGAAATCAGCGCTCGACAGACCTCTTTCCATGCCGATCCTGTCGCTTTCCGATCAGGACATCGACAAGATCATCGGAACTCTTCGCTCCTGGGAATTCAGAGTCCTCGGAACCAAATCTCTTGAATTCGCGCAGACCACGATCGGCGGCGCGGACTGTGAGGAGTTTTCCGCGGATACGATGGAATCCGATCTGGTTTCCGGTCTTTATGCCTGCGGTGAGGTCCTTGATGTTGATGGTGACTGCGGCGGATACAACCTGACCTGGGCGTTTGCGTCCGGTATTCTTGCCGGCAGTTCCTGCGCTTCGGAAAAGGCAGGTGAGATCGATGCAGACTGATATTCAGCTGTCGATCCCGTTATCTGTTTACGAAAAGTTCCCGAAAAGCGATTCGGCTTATACGGATCATCGTGATGTGCGCGCGTATTTTGAAAAGAAATCTCATAAGAGACTTCCGAAATACTGCTGCTTTCTGAAAAAGTCGATCGACGCCAGACATAAGAATGATATCCGCGTTGTACTGACCGCGCGTTTTCAGGATACCGATTTTCGTGATGAGATCGAAGATCCGTGCCTTTTTGCGCCAAAGAGTGAAGGGGACATGTCCGGTAAACGTGTCGTCGTCTGCGGGTCCGGCCCCGCGGGTCTTTTTGCGGCTGCGACGCTTTCTTCTTCCGGCCTTCAGCCGATCCTTCTGGAAAGAGGAAGAGATGTGGACAGCAGAACTACCGATATCGAGCGCCTGAAGAAAGACGGCATGCTGGATATCTGTTCGAATGTACAGTTCGGAGAAGGTGGCGCGGGTACATTTTCCGACGGTAAGCTTTTCAGTGGTGTTTCCGATCCAAGAAGAGATCTGGTCCTTCGCACATTTGTGAAATACGGCGCGCCGAAGTCGATCCTATATGAGTCTCACCCGCACATCGGAACGGATTATCTTCGAAAGGTCATAAGGAATATGCGCGAGGATCTGGTAAAGCGCGGTGTAAAGGTTCTTTTCGAGAGGAAACTCTGCGATATAGAAGTCGTCGACGGAAAGCTCGTTTCGATCACGCATTGCGCTTCTTTTAGCGGCGAGGATTCCGTGAAGATCCCATGTGACGCTTTGGTTCTCGCAATCGGACACAGCGCGAGAGATACGTTTTATATGTTGGCTGAAAAGGGCGTGAATATTGAAATGAAGCCGTTTGCGGTCGGCGTTCGAATCGAGCATCTGCAGGAGGATATCGACAGATCCCAGTTCGGTGAAATGTATCAGAATGAGATCCTTCGTCCTGCGAACTATAAGGTCGTTACAGCGACATCCACGGGCAGAAAACTCTATTCTTTCTGCATGTGTCCGGGTGGGGAAGTCGTTTGCGGATCTTCTGAAGAGAATGGTGTCGTTACAAACGGAATGAGCGAATACGCGCGTGATAAGGAAAACGCCAATTCCGCCATGCTTGTTGGTGTGGATGAGAATGACTTCGGAGGTTCGGACTGGAACGCGGGGATCCTGTTTCAGCAGGAACTTGAGAAGAAGGCCTATTCCAAAGGTGAGAAAGACTATTTCGCGCCGGCACAGAGAGTCGGTGATTTCCATGAACATAAAAAGACCGAGAAGTGGGGTAAGGTAACACCATCTTATAAGCCGGGAGTCACGATGAGTAACCTCTGGGACATCCTTCCTCTGGAAGTCGCAAAGACTCTTGATGAAGGCCTTGCTCAACTGGACAAAAAGATCAGAGGTTTTAACGATCCGGACGCGGTCTTGACGGCGGTTGAGACGAGAAGTTCTTCTCCGGTTCGAATCAGAAGATCCGAAACCGGCGAAAGTATCAGCGTTTCGGGCATCTATCCGACAGGCGAAGGCGCAGGCTACGCGGGAGGCATCATGAGCTCCGCGATCGACGGCATCCGCCAAGCGGAAGTGCTTTTAGATAAGCTATTCTCTTAAGGATATGGTAAAATAGACGTGCCAGTTTATAAGTAAAGGACACGAATCTCATGGAAGTTACGATCTTAGGATGCAGCGGCGGTTATCCGGGCCCCGGTCAGGCGGCTTCGGGATATCTTCTGACGATCAATGACAAGAAAGTCCTGATCGATTGCGGAAGCGGTGTTTTTTCCAATCTTCAGCTTCATGTGCCGCTGAATGGTCTGGACGCGATCCTGATCACGCATCTTCATGCCGATCATTACAGTGACCTTATGGTGATGCGCTATGCCATCGACATGAATACCAAGCACGGCATGGAATTCAAGAATGTCCCGATCTTCGCTCCGAAGACACCTGAAGGCGTGATCAATTCTCTTACTAATGACTGGGGATATAAGATCGGCTATATCGGACATGAGTCCGAGCTGCCGCTTTTCGGCGCAAAGGCAAGATTCTTCAGAACCAATCATCCGGTCGAATGCTACGGCATCCGTGTCGAGCACGAAGGCAAAGTGTTTGTTTATACGGCGGACGCTTCCGTCGATTCGCTGTTTGCCGGATATCTCGATGACGCGGATCTGGCGATCATGGACTGCGGCGAGATCGAAGCGGCCAGACGTCCGAATATGCTTCACTTAACACCGAAGGAATGTTATTCCTGTGCAAAAGCGCTTCGCGTGAAAAAGACGATCCTTTCCCACCTCGTTCCGTTCTATGACAGAGAGGATGTGGAACTCGAGGCAAGAGCCTGCGGAGACTGGGATTTCGAGCTCGCTCAGATCAATAAGACCTATCGTATCTGATCAATTTCGCACCAAAGAGGGGAGACCCTCCTGATGATAAAAAGTAAAAGGAGAAACACACTATGAGTACTGAAAAAGATAAGAATAAGGCGGTCATTACAGTCGTTGGATGCGACGCGGTAGGTATCATCGCGAAGATCTCGGCGCTTCTTGCTGAGGAAGGCGTAAATATCAATGACATCACACAAACGATCTTAGATGACATCTTCACCATGATCATGCTTGTTGATCTGAAGACAGCAAAGTCCGACATGAAGGTGCTTTCCGATAAGCTCGATAAAGTCGGTGAAGAGATCGGCGTATCCATCCGTATCCAGCACACGGATCTTTTCTACGCTATGCACCGTATCTGATCTTTCTTTTTTGGTAGATCAATCCGAAAATTAAATGAATCGCAGGTTTATATATGATTACTGATTTTGAAGTTTTAGAAACCGTCCGCATGTTCCAGGAACAGCATCTGGACGTTCGCACGATCACCATGGGTATCAATCTGATGGATTGCGCGGCAGATACGCCGGAGAAGTCCTGCCAGAAGATCTACGATAAGATCACACGCTATGCCAAGGATCTGGTGAAAGTAGGTGAGGAGATCACTGAAAAGTACAGAGTACCGATCGTAAATAAGCGTATTTCCGTAACACCGATCTCCATCGTTGCCGCGGCTTCCGGCGCGAAGGATTATACGATGTTCGCGAAAACTCTCGATAAGGCAGCAAAAGAGTGCGGCGTTAACTTTATCGGCGGATTCTCCGCTATGGTACAGAAAGGATATACCATCTCCGATAAGCGCCTGATCGACTCGATCCCGGAAGCTCTTTCCGTTACGGATAATGTCTGCTCTTCGATCAATCTCGCGTCTACTCGTTCCGGCATCAATATGGATGCCGTAAGAGATATGGGTGAGATCATCAAAAAGACAGCGGAAGCGACGAAAGACAGAGACGCTCTGGGCTGCGCGAAACTTGTTGTTTTCGCGAATGCTCCGGAAGATAACCCGTTCATGGCGGGCGCGTTCCTCGGCCCCGGTGAGCCGGAGTGCGTCATCAATGTCGGTATTTCCGGTCCGGGTGTTATCAAGGCAGCTCTTGAGACAGTTAAGGGAGAAGACCTCGGTGTCGTCGCCGAAACGATCAAGAAGGCCGCGTTTAAGATCACACGTGTCGGTGAACTCGTTGCTCGTGAAGCTTCCCAGAGACTGAATGTTCCGTTCGGTATCATCGACCTTTCTCTTGCTCCGACACCGGCAGTCGGTGACTCTGTCGGCCGTATCCTTGAAGAGTTCGGTCTTGAGCACTGTGGCGCTTGGGGAACGACAGCCGCTCTGGCGATGCTCAATGACGCCGTAAAGAAGGGCGGAACAATGGCAAGTTCTTTTGTAGGAGGATTGTCCGGCGCGTTTATTCCGGTATCCGAAGACGAGGGCATGATCGAGGTTGCCGAGAAAGGCTTCCTGCGTCTTGAAAAGCTCGAAGCGATGACATGCGTTTGCTCTGTTGGTCTTGATATGATCGCGATCCCGGGTGATACTCCGGCATCCACGATCTCTGGTATCATCGCCGATGAGATGGCTCTCGGTACATTTAACAATAAGACCACGGCTGTCCGTGTCATTCCTGTCCCGGGTAAGAAGGTCGGCGACCAGGTCGAGTTCGGCGGACTTCTCGGATACGCGCCGATCATGGAAGTGAATACAGCTTCTTCCGAAGCGTTTATTTCCAGAGGCGGACGTATCCCGGCACCGATCCACAGTATGAGAAACTGATAAACGTATAGGAAACTGAAAAGAAAAAAGAAAAAGGAGAAACGAAAATGAAGAAAATAAGGATCATGAGCATCATTATGAGCATAGTTCTCGTTCTTGGTATGTCTGCCTGCTCATCTAAGTCTTCCGACAAGAAGTCGAATGATAAAGATGAACGTGTAGAAGAGAAGGAAGATACCGAGGAAGAAACAACCACCACAACAACTATCGCTGAGATTTCCCAGAGAACACCGACAGGCACCTGCACATCGGATAAGTTTAACGACTTTAATGATATGAGCTTTTTCTATAACGGAAAGAAGTACACGCTTGGCGTAACGAAGCTTTCCGATATGGTCAACGATGGCGTTCCGTTCAGTAATTCCGACAGCGACTTCGAAACGATCGTAGAAAAACAGTCCAGTTTCTATATCGGCTTTAGTTTTGATGTTATTCCTTATAGATCTGTCGGATTGACTGTCGCCAACTTTACGGATGCGGACCTTGCGGCTAAAGATTGTGTGATCTCTTCTTTCAATCTTTCCGCGATCCGTGAACTTCCGGATGGTGCTGTTACCTACAATTTCCCGGAGCTTTTCACAAAGGATGATCTGATCAACTCAGTAGGTGAACCTGCAAGATCTTCTGAATTTGAATCGAACGGCCAGAAATATGAGATCTTGACGTATGAACAGGCATCCGAAGTATATATGGGTTACAGAACATATATGTACACGTTCTGTGATGGCGTTGTAAATACAATTGAAATGAGTTATCTGCCGTAAGAAACATATGAGGTGGAAAAAAGAGGGAAGGAAATGAGGTTTACTCGTTTCCTTCCTTTTTATACGCTCTCTTTTTCTGATACATCTGTTCGTCAGCTTCTCTCATACAGTTAACGATGTTGGAGGTGTCTCTTCCGGCGAGCCTGCTTGCGCCGATACTGACGTGCAGGGAGTATGGTTTTCCGGATTCTTTGGAAACTCTTTCCAGTTCTGAAGTGACTTTGTCTATGTATTCCTGAGCGCGTGACTTTTCTTTGGCGACCAGAACAGCAGAGAATTCGTCACCGCCGAATCTCGCGCAGAATTCATTTTCTTTCAGACAATCCTGAAGGACTCGTGAAATAGAAGCCAGCGCGAAGTCACCGTCTGAGTGACCGTAGACATCGTTTATGGTCTTTAAGTTATCCATATCGATGCTGGCAATGCTGATCGTGTAATCATCGGGCGTATTCTTAAGAAGATCCTGAAGCGCGTTTTCAAAACCGCGGCGGTTGTATAGACCTGTGAGCTCATCGGTTCTGGACAGCTTTGTGATCTCTTTGACCGCGCTGAACTTCTTTTCATAGAAGCAGCTCTCGATCGAAGAGGAAAGAGCACTGACATAGGTGATCGTCAGTGAATTCGGCCATTGATCTTTCTGAGGATTCAATACGATGTAGCCGTAATCTTTGTTCTTGAAAAAGAGCGGGATAACGATATAGATCCCGGGTTCTTCGGTCTCAAAGATATCTTTCGGAAGAATGTCTTTCCTCGGGAAAAGCTCATTGGGAGCTTCTCCGTGCATACGGTCATTCTTGTTCATTATCTGAAGCAGGAACATTTTCTCGGAAAAAGCGGTATCTTCTTCTGAAGAGAAGAGATCGTCTGAATCATCGCAAAGGCAAATAAATCCGCGTTCGCAGCCCAGCGTATGGAAGTAGTAATTCGCGACGGAAAGACATGTGTCGATATCAAAATTGTTCTGGTAGTCAGCTGTGATACGGCCGGATTCACGAAGCAGGAACTCTTTTTCGGCAAGCGAATGATAGATCTCGTCAACGTTGCCGCAGATGAACTGCTTTCCGCATCCGCAGCTTGCGCGGTAATAGATCTCATCAGTCAAAGTGATCTTCTTGTCGACTTTCTTTCCTGCTTTCAGATCGTCAATGATCTGAAAAGCCGCTTCGGCGTACTTTTCCGGTGTGATCTGAACAGTGGTAAGAGAAGGGATCGCGTCTTTTCCTTCCTGGATTCCGTCAAAACCGCATACACAGACATCTTCAGGAACTCGTATTCCTCGTTCTTTCAGTTCATCACAGATGGAAAGAGCCATATAGTCGTTTGCGCAGATAATGGCCTGCGGATAGGAGCGCCTTTCCTGCATAAAGAAATCAACGGCTTTCTGACCGCGGTTGCGCCAGTAGTTCCCTTCGTAGATGGAGTTCGGCTGCATCGCGACACCGCCATCTCTCATCGCGTCAACAAATCCACGCAGGCGGTCAGGAGAGTCCTTGGCCTGGAACGGTCCTGACATATAGCAGATATCAGTGAAATGATGCTCGTCAATGAAGTGACGCGTCATCTGGTACATGGAAGCGTGATTGTCGATGGAGATCGTATAGAAGTCGTCTCTTCCTGTCTGAAGACAGATCACGGGGCATTTGGCGTTTTCACAGACGAGTTCATAGAACTCATCATCCATTCCTGCAATATCAAAAGTGCTTGGCATGGCAATGATCGCATCCAGAGAAGAGTAGTCCGGAAGATGAATGATGTTTTTCTTTCCGATCTCAGAAAGGAGGTTTCGGCCATATGGAGAAGTGTAGGAACCGTAAGAGGCAAACACAACAACATCCATATCCCGAAGCGAAGCAAGATCAATGATCGCTTTGCCGCAGGCCTGCTGGAAGAACTGGGTGATCTCACTCATGAATACACCGAGCTTCTTGCGTGCCAAAGTAAATTACCTCCATGTTGTTCGCCGTGCTGTTATATTGCGATTATAACATGTCTTATTCTACGGTGCTATTATCAAAAATCGGTCATATCGAACCTTTTAGAGAAATAGCGGATTTATAGGGTTTTCGGGAATGGTTATAGATATGCTCCACGGGTTTATCTGCGCCATGTAATGGCAGGGAATAATTGTGTATCATGAAAGAGGGTTAAGGGAATAACTGTGTTAGGAGGTTGGTATTATGTATTGTCCAAAGTGTAATGAATTTGTTCCGGAATCAAGCCGTTCCTGCGCCAATTGCGGATGCAAGATCAATTCGTCGCAGAGCTCCGCGGGGAAAAAAGTCTCCGTAGCTGCTCATCCTGAGTATAAAGAACTTGGCGGAATCCTTCTGTTTACCGTTGTTTGCAGCATCATCGGGATCATCGGTATGATCGCTCTTTGCTTGCAGTGGTTTTCATTGCTCAACTCTTATGAAGCGGATGCGGATTTTGATGATTCGATCAAGATCGTCGGTTATCTTTATATTATGATGACCGGACTTATTACTGTCTTTGAGATCAAGTATGTTAAGGATGTCATCAATCGTGAGGTCACTTTCCTGAAAACGTTTGAGATCACGATGATCCTGACACTTGTATCTGTGATCATTGCTCGCGTTATCGGACTCTTCGATCAGACAAAAACGATCACAAGCATCATTTCCGTTCTTGGTGCTTACTTTATCTGGGGCCTGTATTATACAAGTTCCGTGAGAGTCCGTACATATTTTGAAACAAGTGCTTATACTGACGAAAGCATTCTTTGGAAGTGGGCAACTCCGCCTGATCCGTCAGCGCCGGATTTTGTTCCTGAAACCACGAACAAAAAGAGCGACATGGACAAACTGATCCGAGTAACTGAGGACGCATGGAAATGCACATGCGGAAACATCAATCCGAAAACAATGACGATCTGCCGTTGTGGAGAAAAGCGTTTCGCGGCACTTGCCAAGCAGAGAGCGGAAGCGGTGAAAAAAGAGAATAACTGATCTGCGATTTTGTTAAAAGAAAAGACTCGGCGTCATATCGGCGTCGAGTCTTTTTCTTTTTGAAAGCGATATATCAATGATCACTCGGAAAGTGAATCCAACGCGTTCTTTACTGTCTCCGGAGCCGGAGCGCCGATGATGGTCCTCTTGTTGACGCAGGTCTCAAGGGAGATCGCGTCGTAAACATCTTCTTCGATCAGGTCGGAGAACTGCTTAAACTCTTCAAGAGAGAGCTTCTCGAGAGTCGTTTCATGCTCGATGCAGTAGTGAACAAGTTTGCCGGAGATCTCATGCGTGGATCTGAACGGGATACCCTTTCTTACCAGGTAATCAGCGAGGTCTGTCGCGTTGGTAAAGCCGCCGAGAGCCGCTTTTTCCATATTCTCTTTTCGGATCTTCATGGTCTTGATCATGCCGGTGAACGGAACGAGCACGCCCTTAAGTGTATCGATCACATCGAAAAGCGCCTCCTGAACTTCCTGCATGTCCTTGTTGTACGTAAGCGGAAGTCCCTTCATGGTAACGAGCAGGGAAATGAGGTCGCCATAGACACGACCGGTCTTACCACGTGTAAGCTCAGCAACATCCGGGTTCTTTTTCTGCGGCATCATGGAAGAGCCGGTCGAATACGCGTCATCGAGTTCGATGAATTTAAACTCCTGAGAGGAGTAGAGGATGATCTCTTCCGAAAGACGCGAAAGATGCATCATGACAAGAGAAGCGAAGGATGCAAGTTCGATCGCCCAGTCTCTGTCGGCTACGCCGTCGAGTGAATTGAGAGTTACGCCCTTCATGCCCAGCTGCTCGGCAACGAACTCACGATCCAGAGGATATGTGGTTCCCGCAAGAGCGCCGGATCCTAAAGGAGAGATGTTTGTTCTAGCGATCGCTTCGTCGAGACGATCCATGTCACGGCCGAACATCTGGATGTAGGCCATGAGATAGTGCGCAAAAGTAATGGGCTGCGCGCGCTGAAGGTGTGTGTAACCAGGCATATATGTCTGTGTATTTTCTTTTGCAATGTCAATGAGAGTATCGCGGAGCTGACCGAGAAGAGACTGAACTTCTTTGGCTTCGTCAACAGCGTAGAGACGCTGGTCGAGAGCGACCTGGTCATTTCTGGATCTGCCTGTGTGCAGACGCTTTCCTGCGTCGCCGATCCTGTTGGTGAGCTCTTCCTCAACGAACATATGGATATCTTCGGCATCCGAATCGAAAGTCAGCTTTCCGGAATCGATATCGTCAAGAATGGAAAGAAGTCCTTCTTTGATCTTATCGGCATCTTCCTGAGAGATGATGCCCTGCTTGGCAAGCATCTGACTATGGGCTACAGAACCCTCGATATCCTGCTTATACATTCTGCAGTCAAAGGGAAGAGACGAGTTAAAATCGTTAACTGCCTTATCAGTCGCTTTCTCAAATCTTCCTGCCCACATTTTCTTCGCCATATGTGATCCCTGCCTTTATCTCGATTTACTGGTTAATGATACCACAATTACAGGCACTATGTATTTATATATATGCACATGTATTGACAAAAACACCTTGTGTTCTATAATTGACTTGCCTAAGGGGAAGCGGAATAACTGCTGATAGCAAGGTGTATATCTTATATGATATTTCTGTGCTTATGTTTATTCACGCCTTTTGGCGTGATTTTTTTGTTTAAAGGGGAGATCTGAAATGGAAAACCGTGTAGCTGTGATCAGCGTGATCGTCGAAGAGAACGGGGATACGAATGCACTCAATAGCCTTCTTCACGAATACGGACAGTATATCGTGGGAAGAATGGGCATCCCATACAGAGACAGAAAGATCAACATCATCAGCGTGGTGATCGATGCTCCGCAGGACGATATTGCCACACTTTCCGGTAAGATCGGAAATCTTCCGAACATCAGCGTAAAAACAACTTATTCTGCCGTAAAGGATTGAAATAGAAAGGAAAAAACACATGTATAAGTATGACCCGAAATCATTGATCGCCGACGAGTTTATCAATGATGAAGAAATCAAAGAAACACTGGCATACGCCGAAGCAAATAAGAACAACTTCGAACTGATCGATGCGATCCTTGAAAAGGCTCGCCCGGGTAATCTTCAGGCAGCTGAGCACGGTACGGCTTTGACCCACAGAGAGGCGTCTGTGCTGCTGGCCTGTGAAGATCCGGAACGAATCAAGAAGATGTTCGAGATCGCTGAAGAGATCAAGCAGGCTTACTACGGTAACAGAATAGTGCTTTTCGCGCCGCTTTATCTCTCCAACTACTGCATCAACGGATGTCTGTACTGCCCGTATCACGCGAAGAACAAGTCGATCCCGAGAAAGAAACTCACCCAGGAAGAAGTGCGTCAGGAAGTTATTGCTCTTCAGGATATGGGACACAAGAGACTGGCGATCGAGGCCGGTGAGGATCCGAAGAACAACCCGATCGAGTACATTCTCGAGTGCATCAACACGATCTACAGCGTACATCACAAGAACGGTGACATCCGAAGAGTTAACGTCAATATCGCCGCGACGACAGTTGAGAACTACAGAAAACTGAAAGAGGCCGGTATCGGCACATATATCCTGTTCCAGGAAACATATCACAAGGACAGCTATCTGAAACTTCATCCGACAGGACCGAAGCACGATTACAACTACCACACCGAGGCTATGGACCGCGCTATGGAGGGCGGTATCGATGACGTCGGACTGGGAGTGCTTTTCGGTCTGGAGCTTTATAAGTATGAGTTTGCCGGACTGATCATGCATGCGGAGCATCTGGAAGCCGTACATGGCGTTGGCCCGCATACGATCAGCGTACCGCGTGTAAAGCGCGCAGATGATATCGATCCGAACGAGTTTGACGGCGGTATCGACGATCAGACATTCGAAAAGATCATCGCCTGCATCCGTCTGGCAGTTCCGTACACAGGTATGATCATTTCTACACGTGAGAGCCAGCAGGTTCGTGAAAAGGCGCTGAAGATGGGTATTTCCCAGATCAGCGGCGCCAGCAGAACTTCTGTCGGCGGCTATACCGAAGAAGAGCGTCCGACGGATACGGAACAGTTCGATGTTTCCGACCAGAGAACTCTCGACGAAGTCGTAAGATGGCTGATGGAGACAGATCACGTGCCGTCTTTCTGCACCGCCTGCTATCGTGAAGGCAGAACGGGCGACCGTTTCATGAGCCTTTGCAAGAGCGGTCAGATCCTGAACTGCTGCCATCCGAACGCGCTGATGACGCTTGCCGAATTCCTCGTTGACTATGCTTCCGAGGATACGAAGAAGGTCGGTTGGGCACTGATCGAAAAGGAACTTGCCAAGATCCCGAAGGATAATGTCCGTGAGATCTGCGCAAAGCATATCGAAGAGATCAAGAATTCCAACAGCCGCGATTTCCGCTTTTGATCCAAGGCTGTCTTGTTGCAATAAGTTCCTCGAATGTTAAAATGTAAGAGGCATTGGGCACATTGGGGAGTGTAACATGGGGAAAAGGTTTCGGTTCGACGCGTTTATCAGTTATCGTCATTGTCAGCCGGACAGCGAGATAGCGCAGCAACTTCAGAAAAAACTCGAGAATTTCCGACTTCCGAAGGCGATCACCGAAAAGATCGGTAAGAAACGCCCTCTTCGGATATTTCGTGATGAAACGGAGCTTTCCGTTGCCGATGATCTGTCTGACGTGATCACGACAGCGATCTGGGAATCGAAATACCTGATCTGTGTCTGTTCTCCCGCGTATCTGGAATCCGTCTGGTGCATGAAAGAGATCGAAGCTTTTCTTCGATTCAATGACAGAAAACATATCCTTTTAGTCCTTGCGGATGGCGAACCGGATACGGCATTTCCAGAAGTATTGCTGTATGAAGAGATCTTCCAGATGGGACCTGACGGACATCCTCAAAAATTCAGGCAGTACAAAGAGCCTCTGGCAGCAGACTGCAGAGCAGATTCTCCAAAAGAGAGAAAAGTGAAGACCGATAACGCCGTGATCCGTCTTGTATCGGGGATCATGGGCATTCCTTACGAAGAGCTTGCGCAGAGACACAGAAAAGAAGCATATAACCGTGCAAGAAACCGTGTTCTCGCTGCTTTCGGTGTTCTTCTGGCGATCATTGCCGTCTGTGTTTTCTTCATTATCCGTATTTCCAATCAGAAGGCGCAGATCAAAAGACAGCAGGATGAACTTCAAGCGCAAAAGGATGAGATCGAAGAGCAGAAGAATACCATACAGCAGAAATACGCGGATTCTCTTGCCCAGACATCCGCAGTCATTCTTCGTGACGGTAATCGAAAAGCATCTGTATACGCGGCAAGACTCGGTTTTCCTGATGATAATACGAATGAATTCAGTGAACTTGCGATGCAGGCTCTTGTAAAAGCTCTCGGCATTTATGATCCGCCGGATTCTTTCTCTTGTGATGGTGATATCGTTATTCCGACTTCTCTCTATTCATTTGCCGTGTCGCCGTTCGGCGGATTCTCTGTGGTTCATGGCTGGGACAATAGAGCTTATGTTCTTGATCTGAGCTCGGGAGAAGTGCTGCTCGATTTCGAGACAGGAGTATACAGTTATGCTTTTGACGGAGACAGCGGATTCATTTTTCAAAGAGTCGGTGAGAGTTTCCGTTATTTCGATCTGAAGACTCGTATTGAGACAGATCTTCTGGTCAATGAAGGAAAAGCAACCTATGATCAGATGGGAAATGGGTATGCTCTGATCTCTCCTGATCGTATTGAGTTTTTCAGAGGAAGTGTGTTTGCCAGCAGCTTTGATCCGAAGATTCAGATCTCTTCTGATATTGACCGTTATGATATGGCTGTTTTCTTTTCTTCTGATGGAAATGAGGCTTTTGTCCGGGTCAATGATTATCCGTTAACCTATTTCTTCAAGGTCGATGTGGCAACCGGTAACACTGAAGAGATCACAATTCCGAATAATAATTCTGTCTATGATCTATATACCGATGGGAATTATATGGTATGGACGCGTGTAGACGGATACGATAATTACCTCTTTCTGAAAGATGTCCATTCCGGTGGAGATCCTAAGGAAATATGGGTGGATTCTCCTTTGACAAGTGTATATGTGAATGGCGGAGATGTCGTTGCCTCTGATGATAACACGATATGGTTATATGACCTTGATCTTAATCTCCTGGCCGAGTATCCGCGAAAAAGCTATGTCGGACCCGCATTGATCAAAAAAGACGAGATACTCTTGTTTGATAGCGGCGGTTATCATCGGATAAGCAACGGAGAGTATTCTTATGTTGCTCCGGAAATCTCCGAAGGTGCAAATTCGTATGTCGAAGACTATTGCGACGGAACACTTTTCCTTGCCTACATAGGAGATAACCACATATATTCATTTCAGAAACGTGAATCCAGCCTTATTCAGACATATTCGGGAATATTTGAAGAAGTGGATTATGATTCTTATTATGATTCCCCCGAGAAAGACAAGTTCCTTGATCTTGCTCTCCAAAAAGAGGAGGATAACGTTGAGGAAAGAATGAAAGGTTCCATTCTTTGTCAGAATGCGGATCTTGGCCTGATCCATCTTTTTGACGGGACGGTCTATATCTATGATCGATCCACAGGAGAGCGGGTCAAGGCGATCTACGGATTGTTCGGATACATCACTTCTTTCTGCTATGACGAAAAGCGTGACTGCTACTATATCAGCGCCGATGATCTGGAAGTATACGATTCAGAGTTTCGGAATATCTACAGGGTAGAAAATGTATATTTAGCAGGCTTTGATGAGGAGTCAAAAGACCCGGTAGTAAAGACACATGTTGAAAACTACGACGATCCGGTTTATCAGTATATCTTTCATCCGATCTCCTGCGACGAGATCTTGTCGATGGCAGATGAATATCTGGACGGGTATGAGCCGGATGAAATCGTAAAAGAGAAGTACGGTCTGGAATGATCAGAAATTCCGATCGATATAGAAAAGCTGCTGTTTAGCAACAGCAGCTTTTTTCGTCTTTATATGTATCGATGATCTCAAGTTCCTCAAGCGCTTTGTTTCTGTAGTTAAGATCTTCTCTTAACGTGAATCCCTGCGCTTCCCAGAAGGCATTCCCGAGCTCGTTGTGCTTAAAGGCGACAAGAAGGACTTTCTTAATGCCTTCTTTCTTTAACGCATCGAGCGCGAGCTCAACGAGTTTTCCTCCGATGCCGAGTCTTCTGTGATCAGGGGAGACGGACATGTGCTGGATGATTCCACGTCTGCCGTCATGTCCGCAAAGGATCACGCCGCATACATGACCCTCATCCACGGCGACAAAAGTGGTCGTCGGGTTTCTTTTTAAGTATTTCTCGATTCCATCGTAAGAATCGTCAGTGCTGTTGATTCCGTTGTGGCAGGCTACCCAGAGCTGATAGACTTCGTCATAATCTGCCATTGTCATAAGTCTGTATTCCATTTGATGTCTCCTTTTTGATGAGCCTTAGTCGATCCAGCTGTAATCTCCGCCGGTAATGGCAAGGCTTAATAATGTGTCGTACTTTTCAACTTCTTCGCCTTCGAGCATCTTGATGAGCTTTGCGGCTTCTCGGACTTTCGGTAATTCTTCGTCAGGACCGATCTCCATATCGACCTCCTGTCCGCAGTAAGGGCAGACGAGGCGGGGAGCGACGCGGAGGTCAAGAAAGCCTGTCTCACAGTCTTCGCATTCATAATAGCCACACTGAGTGGTTCCGTCCGGAACGTAATACATAGTTCTATCTCCTTTTGGAAAAGAAAAGGGACCGCGAATGCTCGCGGCCCCTTTGAAATCCTAACAGATGAGAAATCAGAGAAGACCGTTCTTCTGCTTCATCTTTGCGTTAACTTTCATCGGGAGACCGAAGCAGTTGATGAATCCGCCTGCATCAGCCTGGTTGTAAACATCGTCAGCCTCGAAGGTTGCGATCTCCGGGTCATAGAGAGAGAACGGAGAAGTTGTGCCTGCCGGTGTGCAGTTACCCTTGTAGAGCTTCATGCGGACTTCACCGGTAACGACTTCCTGTGTCTTATCAACAAATGCGGAGATAGCCTCGCGGAGCGGGTGGAACCACTGACCGTAGTAAACGAGTTCGGAGAACTTCTGAGCAACGAGATCCTTGTAGTGGATCGTGTCACGCTCAACTGTGAGCAGTTCGAGCTCACGGTGAGCAGCAAAGAGAAGTGTTCCGCCGGGTGTCTCGTAAACGCCACGGCTCTTCATACCAACCAGACGATTCTCAACGATGTCAGCGATACCTACGCCGTTTGCGCCGGCAACCTTGTTGCAGTATCTGAGAAGATCAGCAGGAGAGAGCTTCTGGCCGTCAACTTCAACCGGAACACCCTTTTCGAACTTGATCGTAACGTATGTCGGCTCGTCAGGTGCTTTTTCCGGAGAAACCATGAGCTCAAGGATCTTATCGAGGTTCGGCTCGTTTGCCGGATCTTCGAGGTCCATACCCTCGTGAGAGAGGTGCCAGAGGTTCTCGTCCTTGGAATAGTTGTTTTCCTTAGTTACCGGAACTTCGATGCCACGAGCGTTCGCGTAGTCGATCTCTTCGTCACGGGACTTGATATCCCAGATTCTCCAAGGAGCGAGGATCTTCATATCCGGATCGAGAGCCTTGATGGAAAGCTCGAATCTTACCTGGTCGTTACCCTTACCAGTGCAGCCGTGAACGATCGTTGTGCAGCCGTTTGCGTGAGCAGCCTCAACAAAGTGCTTGGCGATGACAGGACGTGCCATGGATGTGCCGAGGAGGTACTTACCTTCATAAACAGCGTTTGCTTTGAGAGTCGGGAAGACAAAGTCAGAAACGAACTCTTCGGAGATATCTTCGATGATGCACTTGATAGCACCGCACTTGAGAGCTTTCTTCTCGAGGTAATCGTGATCGACACCAACGCCGACTTCACCGCAGTATGCAACTACTTCGCAATCGTAGTTCTCAAGGAGCCACGGGATGATGATAGATGTATCCAGTCCGCCTGAATACGCAAGTAAGAATTTTTCCTTTGCCATAAGGCACCTCCGTGAATAATTATTAACAATTTTGCATAAAGGCATTTTAGCAGACGATATACGCCGCGTCAACCGATATTTCGAAATTCATTTTATTTATGTTTACTCCTTTATACAAGCATATAAATGTTGTGCAAATAACGAATTTATCTTTATTTACGAAATACATGTGAAAGAGTAAAATTATACGGTACGCGGGGGCTTTTAATTCCTCTGCCTGTCGATTAAGAAAGGGGACCTGATCATGGCGTATCCACTGGTGGAAGGAAACATCGGAAAATACTGCACGTTAAACGGCGAGAAGGTCGCTTTCGACTCTCCGGACGGAAGCCGGCTCTTCGTACCGACGGAAGAGATCACATATTATGAATCCGTCCGTTTTCAGCAGGGGATCCTGCTTTTCTGGGAAGACCATATGGAGAGACTGAAAAAGTCCGTCTCCGCAAAAGAGGATTTCCCGATCGATCCGGATACATATCACTTTGCCGCCCAGTCCATGATCTGGGACAGCGGCATGTCTGACGGAAACGTCCGTATCGTTATCACCAAATCCCTGTGGCTCGTATATTTGAGCAATATGACATATCCGACCGATGAGATGTATAAAAACGGTATCGTGACCACGAATCTTCAGTGGGAACGTGTGGAGCCGCATGTCAAAGTATTCCGTGGTGACTACAAAAAGGCCGTAGCGGAGGCTTCTTCGAGAGAAACGAAGTTCGGAATGCCTTATGAAGTCATCCTTTCCGGAAAAGACGGAAAACTGGTCGAGGGCGGACGTTCGAATTTCTTCGTTCTGTATAAAGATACGGTTTATTCACCGTCAGAAGATCTGATCCTGATCGGAATCACAAGAAAATACGTAAAAGATGCGATCACCGAAGCCGGCCTTACGCTGGAGGAAGGTGCTTTTACCATGGAAGAACTCGTAAGGCTGGAGACGGAAGAGGACGACGGTCCGCCGAAACTGGCGCTTTTCGTAACGAGTTCGCCTTTCGATATCCTGCCGGTGCACAGCGTGGAAGATCAGGAATTCCGTTCGGCGGAGTGCCCGAAGCTCGTTAAGCTCATGGAGAGCTATCAGAAGATCGTGCACCGCTATATCGAACTGCATAAATAATTTCACCGGGACTTCCCGGGTGCGTATAAAAGTTGGAGGAAGAAAATGGCTAGAAAAGGAACGATTTCAGTAACAACGGAAAATATCTTTCCGATCATCAGAAAGTGGCTTTACTCGGATCAGGACATCTTTGTCCGTGAGCTCGTAAGTAATGGCTCCGACGCGATCGCCAAGTTCAAGCGTCTCGTCGATCTCGGTGAAGCCGTAAAGGAAGACGACGCCGATTATCAGCTGCACGTCAATTACGACAGCGAAGAGGGTACGATCGAGTTTACCGATAACGGTATCGGCATGACCGAAGAGGAAGTCGATAAGTACATCAATCAGATCGCTTTTTCCGGCGCGATGGACTTCGTTGAGAAGTATAAGGAGCAGAGCACCGACGCAAGCGGCATCATCGGTCACTTCGGTCTCGGTTTCTATTCGGCATTCATGGTCGCCGATAAAGTAAGGATCGATACCAAGTCTTTCGTTAAGGACGCTCCTGCAGTTTCGTGGGTCTCCGAAGACGGTATGGATTATGAGATCTCCGATTCCGAAAAGGCCGACCGTGGAACGACCATCACGATCACTCTTTCCGAAGAAGCCAAGAAGATCTTTGACGCGCAGAAGCTTCGCGGCGTGCTGAAGAAGTACTGCTCGTTCATGCCTTTCGATCTGTACTACAGCGATGTCGTCGCAGACAGAAAGCGTGAGAAGGAAGAAGACAAGAAGAAAAAGGAAGCCGAGGAGAAGGGCGAAACATACGAAGCTCCGGAGATCATGCCGATCAACGACACCGAGCCGCTCTGGAAAAAGTCTCCGAAGGACTGCACGGACGAGGAGTACAGAAACTTCTACAGAACCGTATTCCACGACATGAAGGAGCCTTTGTTCTGGATCCACCTCAACATGGATTATCCTTTCAATCTTCAGGGTATCCTTTACTTCCCGAAGACAAACAACGTCTACGAGACACTTGAAGGCCGTATCAAGATCTACAATCACCAGGTATTCGTAGCAGACAACATCGAGGAAGTCATTCCGGAATTTCTGTTCCTGCTCCGCGGCTGCCTGGACTGCACGGATCTTCCGCTCAACGTTTCCCGTTCGGCACTTCAGCAGGATGAATACGTCAAGAAGCTTGCTTCCCATATCATCCGTAAGGTTTCCGACAAGCTCAACGAAGTCTTCAAGAACGACCGTAAGGCTTTCGAAGGTTACTGGTCCGATATCGGAATCTTCGTCAAATACGGCATGATGAGAGAAGAGAAGTTCTACGAGAAGGTCAAGGACATCTGCCTGTTCAAGACAGTCGACAATGAGTTCTATACGCTCAAGGAACTGACCAAGGACAAGGAAAAGGATACGATCCGCTACACCAAGGCGCCGGATCAGCAGGCCGCGTATATCGCCATGGCGAAGGAGAAGGGCTTCGATGTCGTCATTCTCAACGAAGAACTCGACAACAACTTCATTTCCTTCCTCGAGTACAAGCAGAACGACGTCAAGTTCAAGCGTGTTGACGCGGAGCTTGAGGGTGAGGCCGCTTCCGAAGATGAGGTAAAAGCACTTGGCGAGCTCTTTAAAGCGGCAACTTCCGACGATAAACTGGAAGTCTCGGCTGTGGCTCTCGGCGCCGATCAGCTCCCGGCATTTATCCGTGAGACTGAAGAAGCCAGAAGAATGGCGGAGATGAGAAAGCAGTTCGAGTCGATGCGTACCGGCAGGGAAGACGATCCGTACAAGAATCTGGACGACATGTTCCCGATCAAGAAGGATCTGGTCCTCAACACCGATCATCCGCTCGTATTACGACTTCGCGGAATGGCATCCGTTGCCGATGATAAGGAGAAACTGGACGCACTTTGCATGCATCTTTACGATCAGGCGAGACTGGCCCACGGTTCTCTCGACGCAGAGGGATTGAAGCGATTCCTCAAGTACAACAGCGAACTTCTCACGGAAGTTGCTGAAAAACTAAAATAATGGCACAAAAACCTTGTTTTCTTTTATAAGAAGACAGGGTTTTGTGATACCATAGAAACGTTAGAAGGATACATCTTTTTGGAGGTAATTTATGAGTAATCAAGTTCGAAGAATCTTTTCGGAGAAAAAGAAGGAATTCGCTGTCGAGGCAGCCGGCCTTATGAAGGACGTTAAGTCCGATGTAGGCGTAAAGACGATCGAGAGCGTTAGGATCTTCCACAGATACGATGTATCCGGACTGACCGATGAAGAATACGAGCTGGCAAAGAACGTCGTATTCTCCGAGCCGCCGGTAGACGTTGTTTATGACGAGACAATCGATACTTCCGGAAGCGCTTATGTTCTGGCGATCGAGTCCCTGCCGGGTCAGTACGACCAGCGCGCAGACTCCGCCGCGCAGTGCTGCCAGATCCTCACACAGAAGGAAAAGCCGCTCGTAAGAGTCGCAAGAGTGATCGTTTTCTACGGTACAGTTACAGATGACCAGAAGAAAGCCATTGCCAAGTACCTCATCAACCCGGTAGAAGCAAGAGAAGCTTCCCTTGAAAAGCCGGAGACACTTGAAGAAGTATTCGATGTTCCTTCCTCCGTTCCGACGATCGACGGATTCACGACAAAGTCCAAAGAAGAACTTTCTGAGCTCAGAAAGACATGGGGACTCGCAATGTCTGACGCGGATATCGCGTTCACACAGGAGTTCTTCCAGTCCATCAAGAGAGATCCGACCATGACGGAGATCCGTGTTTTGGATACTTACTGGTCTGACCACTGCCGTCACACAACATTCCTTACCGAGCTTACAGACGTAAAGATCGACGGCGACAGTGCTTTTGCCGAGGAACTCAAGAGCATCTACGCTGACTACCTCTCCACAAGAGAAGATGTTTACGGCGAGAGGATCTCCAAGAAGCCGGTATGCCTCATGGATGTCGCAACCATGGCGATGAGAAAACTCAAGAAGGACGGCAAGCTTGCCGATCTCGATGAGTCCGAAGAGATCAACGCCTGCTCCATCAAGATCCAGATCGATGTGGACGGCAAAAAAGAAGACTACGTTCTCATGTTCAAGAATGAGACACATAACCACCCGACTGAGATCGAACCGTTCGGTGGTGCGGCTACCTGCCTCGGTGGCGCGATCCGTGACCCGCTCTCCGGCCGTTCCTATGTATACCAGGCAATGCGTGTCACAGGTGCCGGCGACCCGACCGTTCCGGTTTCCATGACTCTCGAGGGTAAGCTTTCCCAGAAGAAACTCGTTCGTACGGCTGCAGCAGGTTACAGCTCCTATGGTAACCAGATCGGTCTGTGCACAGGTCACGTTGATGAGATCTATCACCCGGGTTATGTAGCGAAGAGAATGGAGATCGGTGCCGTTGTCGGTGCTGCTCCGGCTGACAATATCGTTCGTGTACGTCCGAGACCGGGCGACATCGTTGTTCTCCTTGGTGGTCGTACAGGCCGTGACGGTATCGGCGGTGCAACAGGTTCTTCCAAGGCGCACGATGAGAAGTCCGTTCTGACCTGCGGTTCTGAGGTTCAGAAGGGTAATCCGCCGACAGAAAGAAAGATCCAGAGACTGTTCCGTATTCCGGAAGTTTCCAAGATGATCCTCCGCTGCAATGACTTCGGTGCCGGCGGTGTATCCGTTGCGATCGGTGAGCTCGCTGACGGTCTTGCCATCGACCTCGATAAGGTACCGAAGAAGTACGAAGGTCTTGATGGTACTGAGATCGCGATCTCCGAGTCTCAGGAGAGAATGGCGATCGTTATCGATCCGAAAGACGAGAAGACATTCTTCGAATACGCGGCAAAAGAAAACCTCGAAGCAACTGTAGTTGCCGTTGTTACCGAGGAGCCGGTCATGAAGATGACCTGGAAGGGCAACACGATCGTTGAACTCCCGAGATCCTTTATCGATACAAACGGTGCTTCCTCCTATGCGAAGGCAGAAGTTACCGAGCCTGATTTTGCAAACGGAATCATCGATAAGACCGTTGAGTCTTATGTCGATGGCAACTTCGCAGAATCCGTTAAGGGCACGCTTTCTTCTCTGGACGGCTGCTCCAGAAAAGGTCTGGTTTCCAGATTCGACGGTACGATCGGTGCAGGTACTGTCCTGATGCCGTTCGGCGGCCGCTACCAGCTGACACCTGAAGAAGGTATGGCATGTAAGATCCCGGTTGAAGAGGGCAAGACCAATGCCGTTTCCGTAATGGCTTATGGTTTCGATCCTTACTTCTCCGCATGGAGCCCGTTCCACGGTGCTTACCACGCTGTCACCGAGTCTCTCCTGAGACTTGCCGCTATGGGTGCTGATCCGTTCAAGGCAAGACTTACTTTCCAGGAGTACTTCGAGCGTATGGCAGGTGAGAAGTCCTGGGGCAAGCCGCTTTCTGCACTGCTTGGTGCTTACAAGGCTCAGCTCGATTTCGGTACCGCTTCTATCGGCGGTAAGGACAGTATGTCCGGTTCCTTTAATGAACTGCATGTTCCGCCGACGCTGGTTTCTTTCGCAGTCGGCATGACAACCACCGATAAGGTCGTTTCTTCTACGCTTTCCGCAGCAGGAAAGAAGCTCTATGCCGTTAAGATCCGTCGTGACGACAACGGCTGCTATGTTAAGGATCACGCGATCCGCGTCATGAAGTGCATGACTCAGATCCAGGATCGTGGACAGATTCTCTGCGCAGGTGTTGTAAGATCCGCAGGTATCGCCGCTCGTGTTGCTCAGATGTGCATGGGTAACAAGCTCGGCTTTAAGTTCTCCGATAAGTTCGCTATGGAAGATCTGTTCAAGCATTCCTTCGGAACCGTTCTCCTTTGCGTAAGCGACGGAAACGCAGTAGAGAAGATCGAGCAGGTCGGCGGTAAGCTTCTCGGTGAGACAACAAACGATCAGATGCTTTCTTATGGCGATGCTTCCATCTCGATCGATGACGCGATCAAGGCATTCGAGAGCAAACTCGAGCCGATCTTCCCGACAACTGTCGATGAAGGCGCTGCTGTTTCTTATGAGAAGGGCAATGTCGAAAAGAACGCGATCACAGCTCCGACGATCCTTACCGGCGCGAAGCCGAAGGTATTCATTCCGGTATTCCCGGGCACGAACTGCGAATATGATACGGCATTTGCATTCTCCCGTGCAGGCGCTGAACCGGATGTTATGGTCATCCGTAACAGAAACTCCCAGGAGGTAGAGGATTCCTTCAAGGAGATGAGCGAGAGGATCAAGAAGGCAAACATGATCATGATCCCGGGTGGTTTCTCCGCCGGTGACGAACCGGAAGGATCCGGTAAGTTCATCGCTGCCGCTTTCAGAAACAACGCGGTCACAGAGTCCGTTCGTGACCTTCTCTTTAACAGAGACGGTCTCATGCTCGGTATCTGCAACGGCTTCCAGGCTCTCATGAAGCTCGGACTTCTCCCGTACGGCGATATCCTGCCGCTGGAGCACGATGGCCCGACGCTGACATTTAACCGTATCGGCCGCCACCAGAGCGCATATGTTTCCACGAAGATCGTATCCAACAACTCTCCGTGGCTGTCCTTCACAAACGAAGGTGACACCTATGAGATTGCTATTTCCCACGGTGAAGGTCGCTTCTGCGGATCTGAAGAGCTTCTTAAGGAACTCTTTGCCAAGGGTCAGGTCGCGACACAGTACGTTGACGCAGAAGGCAATCCGACAATGGATACAGCATTCAACCCGAACGGCTCGATGTGCGCGATCGAAGGTATCATCTCTCCGAACGGACGTATCCTCGGTAAGATGGGTCACAGTGAACGTATGGGCAACGGCGTTGCCAAGAATATCCCGGGTGAGAAAGATCAGAAGATCTTCGAGGCCGGCGTACGGTACTTTGTAGGATGAATAAACAGGAAGTTCTGTCCATACTCGACGAGTTCGGCTTTCAAGCAAAGAAAAGCCTTGGGCAGAATTTTCTCTGTAACGAAGAAGTGATCGGGGATATCCTCGATCTGGCGCAACTTGATAAAACCACGACATGCCTTGAGATCGGTCCCGGTCTCGGGGCATTGTCCGAAAAGGCCGTTTTATCGGCAGGAACATATGTCGCGGTTGAGATCGATACGAGATTTCAGCCGAGACTTACGAAAGTCATCGAAGGAAACGGCGGAAAGGTCGTCTATAAGGACTATCTGGCTCTTCAAAAGGAAGATCTCCCGGATCCGTCATTTGCTCCCGAAGTGATCCTTTCGAACCTGCCGTACTATGTCATGACGCCGATCATGCTGAAAGTCATGAAGGATTTTCCTTCGTGCCAAAAGATGGTCTATATGGTCGAAGAAGAAGCACTCGACCGTATCATGGCGAAGCCGAAGACAAAGCAGTACGGCCCGCTTTCGGTCGTCACTGAGCTTTTCGGTAAGAAGAGAAAATGCTTCACCGTTGATTCGGGATCGTTTTATCCTGCGCCAAATACTCTTTCCGCGGTCATTGAGATCACGGCGGATGAGGAAAGGGAATGGGATCCCGGCATCATCGATTTTACGGAAAGTGCTTTTGCATTACGAAGAAAGACACTGGTCAACAGCCTGTCGTCTTCGGGAAAATACAGTAAGGATGCTATCGTTTCCGCGCTGAAAGCACTTGGGAAGAAAGAAACAGTAAGAACAGAAGAACTTTTGCCGACGGAGATCATGCGGTTGTATGAGATCTTAAGCTCGGAGAAAGGATGAACAACATGGCATATGAGCGTATATCGGATTCGCTTTTCGAGAAGTATTCTTCTGAAGGCGGAAAAATGAAGCCGAAGAAGAGTAAGAAATCGGACAAACCGGTTCTTGCCGAGTATCTTCAGCTGCCGAGAGATACCGAAACAAAGCCGAAGAAAAAAGTGAAAAAGGGCGAAGCGGAGAAGTTTCCGCAGAAGATCAATGTCAGGATCGCCGGCATGACATATCGTTTTCATGTCGATTCTGATGTGGAGAAGGCAAAGACACTGTACTGCGCCAAGATCGCGAACGATCTTCTGACAGAGACATTGAACGATAACCCGCAGATCCCGACAAATCAGGCTTTGATCTTAGCTTATATGGAAGCTTGCTTCCGCTGGCAGAGCGCCGTACATCAGTCTGAATCCGAAAAGCCGAAGGAAGAACCGCTTCTTCCACTCGAACAGTACTGTAAAGAAAACAACATTCCGAAGGAGATACTATGAAAAAACCGGAACTTCTGGCCCCCGCGGGCTCTATGTCTACACTGAAAGCTGCGGTGGACGCCGGGGCGGACGCGGTATACCTCGGACTGAATCAGTATAACGCCCGTATGCATGCCGATAACTTCTCGTGGGAGACACTTCGAGAGGCATTGGACTATGCCCATCTTCGTAATTCGAAAGTCTATATCACGCTGAATACTCTTATTGATGATGATGAGATGATGGATGCCGTGGAACTGGCTCTTAATGCCTATATGATGGGCGCAGATGCGTTCCTCGTACAGGATAAGGGTCTGGCTTCCTATCTTGTTGAGCATCTTCCGCAGATCCCCCTTCACGCGAGCACACAGATGAATGTATTCTCCCTGACACAGTCTGAGGAAATGAAGAAACTCGGCATGGAGAGAGTTGTCCTTCCGCGTGAGCTTTCGATCGATGAGATCCGCGCGAGAGCGGAGATCTTTCATGAGAACGATATCGAAGTCGAAGTCTTCGTGCATGGCGCAATGTGTGTCTGCTATTCGGGACTTTGCCTTTTCAGCGCGATGAATAAATCCGGATCTCGTTCGGGTAACCGTGGATCCTGCGCGCAGCCGTGCCGCCAGAGTTACCAGATCTTCGATGGAAACCGAGAGATCTCTGTTTCGGGAAAAGCGATCCGTTCGGGAAAGCTGCTTTCTCCAAAGGATCAGTCCGCGCTTCCTTATCTTCGTGAACTGATGAGCATCGGTGTAGATTCTCTTAAGATCGAAGGCCGTATGCGTGACGAACAGTATGTCACCGCGGTTGTTTCCGCATATCGAAAGATGATCGACGCGATCAGTGAAAACAGAGATTCCAAGGATGTCCTGGAAGAAGTGAAGAACGATCTTCTGATCACATTTAACCGTGGCGGTGCTTTTACCACACAGTACATGCAGGGAAAAAAGGGATCGGATTATCTTTCCGGCGAATATGTCGGTAAATACGGCCTCTTCTGGGGGGACGTCATTTCCGTAAACGCGAAAGCCGGTACGATCAGTGTCAGATCATTCCTGCCGGATCCGCCGGAAAAAGGCGATTTTCTGTCGATCCGCGACAAGGAAGATGAGATCGCCAGCTTCCCGGTCGGTAAGATCGAGGTGGAAAGAGACGCTGCTGTCGTAAAAGGACTTCATCCGGACGCGATCGCGAAGCTTTCTCGCGGCATGTCTGTCTATCGCATGAGTAAGAAGATCGATATCCCGAAGGATAAGGTCAGAAGAACCCCGTTAAACGGTGTTTTCAGAAAGAACGGAGATATGTACGAGTTCTTCGTTGAGGTGTCGGAAGGTGCTTTTGCCAAAGTATCGGCATCCTGTAAGACCGAGGCGCAGGATCTCGGAGACAGTGAGCCGCTTTCCTGGGAGAGAACGGAAGAACAGCTTCGAAAGACCGGCCAGACTCCGTTTAGTTTCGTCAATATCGAAAAAGAAGGAGATTTCCCGATCAACCTTCGTATTTCCAATATCAACGCGCTTCGTCGTGACGCGATGGCTTTCCTTGCCGAAGCGATCCTTGAAAAGCAGACGGAAGGAAGAAAGCGCGATTTCAGTTCGAATGAAGAACCGGAGATGACATCCGTGAAGCCGGAAAAGGCGCAGATCGTTATCGCTGATTATATCGATATGGGAAGGATCACCGGCGGTTATGACTGCGGCGCGGATCTTTACGTATTCTCCGCGCTTCAGATCACGAGATCGGGACGTATCCGCTATATCGACGAGCTTCTTTCTATTGAGCCGGAAGCAAAGGTCGCGCTTCGTGTTCCGGGAGCGTATAAGGATGACATTCTCGAAGTCGTCTCCAAGGCCTATGATCTTATGAGATCCCACGCGGGTAAGCGTTTCGTCGGATTCTTCGGCACGAATACCGATGAGAAGACAATTGGTCTTACCGCGGGCGCGAACATCTACAACCGCTTTACCGTAAGATATGCTTCGGCAAAAGCACTGGATTACCTGTATCTGTCGTATGAGCTTACCGATGATCAGGTCAAAAAGCTGGCGCTGTCCTTAAGTTCGGATGATATCGCTTCGTATCTCTGCGTACATCGCTACGGCCCGATCGAATGGATGCAGTCTGAATTCTGTCCTCTCGGACGCCATCAGGCACACTGCTCCATCTGCCGTGAACATCCGGAAGTATCTCTTT
Source organism: Clostridiales bacterium (assembly GCA_017617525.1). GTDB lineage: Bacteria > Bacillota > Clostridia > Saccharofermentanales > Saccharofermentanaceae > Scatonaster. The sequence continues at coordinate 157,304 of JAFZWA010000006.1, read as the reverse complement.
GTGAGAAGACTTCCGAAAAGAGTGATATCCATCACGATGACCGACTCGATATCGTATGCTATCCGGGTGCCTGCAGAGCCGATCTTTTCGGTAACGCGAGAAACATCATTTCGGCAGAAACGGTTTCCGAAATGGTATCGATGGGCATCCCGACCGCGTCTGTGGTTCGCTTTATGAACGAAGACCAGGAAGAAAGAAGAATGGTCATCGATTCGCTTTCTGACATTGACATTGATGATGAAGGAGAAGAGTGGTATGAGTTCTGAGATCTATGTAGAACGTATAAATGAAGACGCCGTGCTCCCGTCTTACGCGCATGACGGCGACGCGGGAATGGACCTTTACAGCACAGAGGATGTGCTTCTTGCTCCGGGTGAAATAAAACTGATCCATACCGGTCTTAAGTTCGCTATTCCTGTAGGCTATGAAGTCCAGATCCGCCCGAGAAGTGGTCTTTCCCTGAATACTCCGCTTCGTATCCCGAATGCTCCGGGAACGATCGACAGCGGTTACAGAGGAGAGATCTGCATCATCTTAGAGAACACTTCTCCGGAGAAATACGCTGACGCGCCGGTGCTTTTCGCGACGGATAAGGGAAATACAAAAGGACCTTATCAGATCAAGAAGGGTGATCGAATCGCGCAGATGGTCTTCGCGAAATACGAGACAACGAAATTCGTGATGACCGAGAGCGTTGAAACTATCGGTATAAACAGAGAAGGCGGTTTTGGTTCGACCGGAGTGTGATTCTTGTGGTAAAATGGACTAATTCTGAAGAAAGGCGAGAAAAGACATGCTGAATATCTATGTTTCGGAAGAAGTGAAGACGAAAACCGACAGAACAGTCAGCAAGATCCGCAAAGCAAACAACATTTGTAATGATTGCTGGATCGATCTTGTCGCGCCTACTGATGAAGAGATCGAGATGCTGGTGGAAAAATACGACGTGCCGGAAGAGTTCATCAGAAATCCGCTGGATGACGAGGAGAGACCGCGTATCGATACAGACGCGGATTCGGATTCTCTTCTGATGATCGTGGACATTCCTTATGTTCAGGATAACGATCACCCGGACCTTTTGGAGACCGTTCCGCTCGGCATTATCATCAAAAAAAGACATATCATTACGGTATCGCTTCGAGATGTTCCGATGCTCAAGGCATTCACGGAGAATCAGGTGAAGGACTGCAAAGTCGGCTACAGAAACCGCTTCGCGATCCAGATCATGAACGCTGCCGCGGGAGAGTATCTCAGACTCCTGCGTCAGGTCGACAAGAGCATCGAGTCCTCGGAGAAAGAACTTGCGAAAATCACTACAAATAAGGAACTTTACAGACTTCTAGACCTGTCGAAGACCTTGGTCTACTTTTCGACATCCCTGAAGTCCGATGAAGCTGTTCTTGAGAAACTGAATCACGGCCCGACGACGATCCGTCAGTACGAAGAGGATGAAGAACTCTTAGATGACGTTATCATCGAGTTTAAGCAGGCAGAACAGATGGCGGATATCTACATGTCCGTTGTAAGCCATACACTCGACGCGTATGCTTCGATCATCAACAATAACATGAACGACATCATGAAGATCATGGCTGCCGCGACGATCGCGCTTTCCGTTCCTACGATCATTTCCAGCTTCTTCGGACAGAACTGTCCGATGCCCTGGGATGCCGAGTTTGCATCTAAGCCCGTTCCGTTCTTTATTCTTCTGCTTTCCGGTATCTTCAGTATCGGAATCGCTGTTGTGATCCTTCGAAAGCACCGTATGTTGTAAGAGGTGAATATGGGAAGAGGTATTACAAAGCGTGAAGGAAAGAAGCTTTCCCTGTCAGGCCTGATCGTTCGTATCGCGCTTGTTCTCAGTGTTCTCGCGGCCGCGACTATCGCGGTCATCGTTTTGACGACTACAACGGCAAACGATCTGATGAGTATCGATAAGAAAGAACTTCCGAACATCCCGTCCAACGTTCTTCCGCCTTATTCCGCGACGAGCTTTGTTTCCGCGGATGACCAGACGCAGCTTTCCGGATGGTTCTTTAAGACGGATGATCCGATCAGTACGATCATCGTTGTCCATGATACCCAGTCAAACCGTCTTCCGTTCAACGTATCGATGGTACAGATGATCGAGGATTTCCTGAACATGCACTTTAACGTGTTTCTTTTCGATCTTCGAAACTCAGGAGAAAGCAGCGGCGCGATATGCGGTTACGGATATCTCGAATGGATGGATGTCTTAGGCGCCATTAAGCATGTAAAGAAGATCTCGGTAACGACAGACGTCATTCTTTACGGCATCGGCTCCGGATGCAGTGCGTGCCTTCTTGCTATGGACAAGCTTCCGCCGTCATCCGATACGGAAGTACTTGAGGGATATAGCCAGAGGATACAGGATCTCGGTTTTGACGCGACTTATATCTCGGGAATCATCCTCGATTCTCCTGCGAAGAACTCGGATGACTATATCGTCCCGTTTGTCGAAAAGAAATCGAAGCTGGCTTTTATCACGAAGTATTTCGTTCCATACGCGATCAGGATCTCTTCCGGTGAATCCGGAAGCATTAATCTCGCGACTGAGATCTCGAGACTTCCGATTCCTGTCTGCATCATGTATGGAGGCCGTGATACCTTTGTCGGATCCGATAAGATCGGGCAGATCGTTGAAGAGAGAAAACGTCTGAATCCGAATACGACGAAATCCATGATGATCTCCGGCGCAGGTTACTGTGAAGCCTATATGATCGATCCGGAAGGCTACAGAGCCATGCTCAAAGAGTTCCTGGAACAGTACTTTAAGTAAGAGGTGAAAATGTCGGTATTATCTTTGGGAATTGAATCATCTTGTGACGAAACGGCATGCGCTGTCATTGAGGACGGCCGTATCGTTCGCGCCAGCATGATCGCGTCTCAGGCGGATCTGCACAGCCAGTACGGCGGTGTTGTTCCTGAGATCGCTTCGCGCATGCATGTCGAGGCGATCGTTCCCGTCATCTCCGAAACCATGAAGCAGGCCGGTGTCGGATATGACGATATCGACTGCGTTTGCGTAACCAAAGGCCCCGGTCTTGTCGGTGCTCTTCTGGTCGGTGTTTCCGCTGCAAAAGCGCTGTGCGAGGTCAAGAAGATCCCGCTTGTCGGTGTCAATCACATGGCAGGCCATATCGCGGCCAACTATCTTACTGATCCGACCTGGGAGCCGCCCTTTCTTTGTCTTGTTGTTTCCGGCGGACACAGTGAGATCCTTCTGGTAAAGGATTATTCCGATATGGAATGCGTCTGCAGCACACGTGATGACGCGGCAGGTGAGGCATTTGACAAGATCGCGAGAGTGATCGGTCTCGGTTATCCGGGCGGCCCGAAACTAGATAAAGCAAGTAAGACCGGAGATCCGACGGCGTTTACTTTCCCGTCTCCGAAGATCACGGATTCTCTGGACTTTTCGTTCAGTGGGATCAAGACTGCAGCTCTCAATACGATCAATCAGGTCCGTCAGAGCGGCGGAGACGTAAACATCAACGATTTCGCGGCATCCTATCAGGATGCGATCTGTTCGATCCTTTGTGATCGACTTGATAAAGCGGTGAAACTTACGGGTATGAAGAAGATCTGTCTGGCCGGCGGTGTTTCGGCGAATTCATGTCTTAGGCAGAAAGTGGAAGAACTGGCGAAAAAGAGAAGATGCCAGCTATGTCTTCCGAAGATGGCTTACTGTACCGATAATGCCGCGATGATCGCTTCCGCGGGATACTATGCTTTCCGGGAAGGTGTTCGAGACGAACTGGATATGAATGCGTATCCTTCCCTGGAATTAGGAGGCACATATGGCAATTAAGAAAGGCATAAAGATCATCGCGGAAAACCGTAAGGCGTTCCACGACTATTTCATAGATGAGAAGTTTGAGGCCGGTATCGTTCTTTCCGGAACGGAAGTGAAATCTCTTCGCGCCGGAAAAGTGAACCTCAAAGACAGTTATGTACAGGTAAAGGACGGGGAGATCTTCCTTATCGGCGTTCACATCAGTCCGTATGAGCAGGGAAACCGGTTTAACCTGGATCCGATGAGGACCAGAAAGCTTCTGATGCATAAGAGCGAGATCATTCGTCTGTTTTCGACAGTGAAGCAGGACGGACTGACGATCGTTCCGACCAAGTGCTACTTTAAAGACGGAAAGGTCAAGTTCGAGATCGGCCTGGCAAGAGGTAAGAAGAATTACGACAAACGTGATTCCGCGGCCGAGAAAACAGCGAAACGTGATATCGACAGAGCCATGAAAGGGCAGCGAAATAACGCGTGAATTTATCATTCGCTAATTATTTTGAGAACTCACGGTATTTGTAGTATACTTGACGTGTAACCCTAAAAGGAGACGTCTATTAATGGGTCTGACACAGGAAAAACCGAAAACGACCTTTCATCCGTTATACTTCCTTTTTGCGTTCATCATGTGGCTGCTCGTCATCGGGTGGCTGGCGGTGATCTTTTCTCTTTCTGCGGAGTCCGCGGATGTGTCGACACTGCGTTCTCAGGATGTGATCAGAAAGATCGCTGAGATTTTCCATATTACAGTGAATGAAGAAATCGTGCGTAACTGCGCGCACATCTTCGAGTTTACGGTACTTTCCGTTTTTTCTTATATCGCTATGTTCGCGACGAATCACATAAAGACAGGGGAGAATCCTCCTGCTTCCGGACGTCTCGATAAACTTAAGAACGATAATGAGGTCTATATCGGAGTATCTCTTTGGATCACGGCACTTTCCGCTGCGGCTGATGAGTATCACCAGATCTTTGTGCCCGGTCGTTCTTCCAGCCTTTTTGATGTATTTCTCGATTTTTCCGGCGCTGTCGTGATCATGCTGATCATCCGTGTCGTCGTATCGATCTATATTTACGTGAAGAACAGAAAATCATCGATCAATATGATCGCCGATAAATCACATGTTGAGGAGGTTTGATCTATGGGAATCTTTGATCGTCGTAAAGAAGCCGATAAAGAAAAAGCAGGCTCTCCTTTGTGGGTGAATGCGTACGTTCCATCCTACAACTTTGATACGGATAAGGGCGGTAATCCTGCAGGTTCTTTTACATTGAACGAGGGTGTGGCTACACGTCTTTTGAAGAAACCTCATGACTTCTATACGGAAACACCCAGATTCATTCTGTTGTTCTTAAGTACAACTGAGAAGAAGATCATCGGAATGCTTCCTTATGATAAGGCGATGAAAGCACTTGAGCCTTATCAGCTCGATGAAACCAAGGAAGAGGTCATAATCCGCCCGCTTTCTTATTCGGAACTTACGGGTGTTCTGAAGGGCTGATCTTTCATTCACTATTTTGCGAATAAAAAAGGAGCGACATCTGCCGCTCCTTTTGTTATTTCAGTTGTTTTCTGATCAACCCTTGTAAGTTGTCTTCTCATAGAAGTCAGTATCTACGATGCAGATGTAGGACTTACCGGCGTTGACTTCGATTTCCTTACCGTCTTTGTCGAAGCACTTGATCTGATCGTTCGGTGTCGGCTTTGTCCAGGTGATCTCTTCGAGCTTACCGTTGGAAACATAGTAGCCTTTGCCGCCTTCTTCCATGTGGATGTCCTTATGACGCTCACCGCCGCTTTCACCGGGTCTCAAGTTGATCGGGCAGTAGAGGGCGAATACGTTTGTGAAGCTGATCTGCTTGTCAACATTGCAGTCCATTTGCGGATCGCCGTTGTACTGGCTCTTGTAGTAGACCTTTTCCTGCTCATTATATACGAACAGAGCGTCGTCGTTTGTTCCGGACATATAGACATTGATCTCGGAGCAAGGCTTAGCGTCCTTCATGGAAGCGGTACCGTCTTCAACGAAATTGAAGAGTCTTTCTGTATCACCGCTGATATCGATGCCGAGCTTATCTGCGCACTTGAGGATAAAGTCACCGCGTGTAACGCCGCAGTGCTCGATACCTGTTCTGTGGCCGGGCTCGTTCATCCATTCGCGATCACGCCAGCAGAAGCGTCCTTCCGGAACTTCCTCAGCGTCATGGCCACGCATGGAGTCGTAGATGTAGTTGTTGAGATCCATCCATGTGATATTGTTGTTCTTTACGTGGCTCGGAACGGCAGTATAGTCAGCGCCCCAGCATACGAAGATAGCGCCTGTGCCTGCGCACATATCCGCGGAATTAACACGACCGGATCTTACAGCGCCGACGAGCGGTACCTTGGAAATATCCGGGTAGATGCAGAGAAGTCTGGTCTGGCCGCCCTCTGTCTCATATTCGAAAATAACGGAAGCTTCGCTTGTACCACGCTGCGGGTTGGCTACCTTGCAGTTGTTGATGGTGATACCGATGCCTCTTTTGCCTTTGTTAGCGACATCCATTTCGAGAAGACCTGTGTACGGGTTCTCGATGACATCTGTCGGAAGTGCCTGAGTTGTTTCTGAAGTTGTTGTCGGAGCCTCAGTCTCGGTTGTAGTCACTTCGCCGGAATCTTCGGTCGACTCTGATGTCCACCATGTTTCGTAAGAAACGGATTCAGATTCTTTCTTTCCGCATGCGATAAGAGGCGACGCGAAAAGCATCAGTGACATCGAAAGAGACACGATCTTAATGAGTTGCTTTTTCATTTGCTCTCTCCTTAAAACAAATAATATGACTCTATTGTAACATAACGTGCGGAATATCAAGCATAACATTGAAAAGTAATGGCAAATCGGGTAATATGGTGCATGTTAAGAAAGGGAAAATATATGAATTCTAATACTAAAGACAAGCGTTCCAATGGAGGAACGGAAAATAGTAAACCGCAGAAGTCAAAGATCCGTATCGTGATCCGTGTTTTGTGCTTCATTCTCTGTGCGGTTCTCGGTCTGGGATTAGGCGCGTTCATTTACGTATATCGTCTTATGGGCGCTGTCGGCTTTGTAAATACACCGTTCGTAAGTAAAGATCAGTATGAAACGATCGAATTCGATAATCTCGACAATGTTGACCTCAATTCCGGAGATGTAGCATCTTCATGGGCAGAAGGCGGACATACACGCGTATACGTTAACCAGAAGTATCCGATCAAGAAAGTCGCCCAGAAGGACAGTAAGGTTGAGAATATCCTCGTTTTCGGTATCGACGCCCGTGGTACGAATGACGTTACCTGCCGTGCCGACGCGATCCTGATCGTTTCGATCGATCATCGTAATGATTCTCTGAAGATGATCTCCTTGATGCGTGATACAGGCGTTAAGATCGAGGGTAAATCTTCTACCGATAAGTTGACACACGCTTACGCGTATGGCGGAGTCGGTCTTCTGATCAACACGATCAACGACAATTTCGGTCTGGATATCCAGCGTTTCGTCATGCTCGATTTCGGAAGTTCCGCTGATGTTATCGATATGGTCGGCGGTATCGAGATCGATGTTACCGCAGGTGAGGTTAAGTACGCCAACCAGGGCATTCTTGAAGAAAACCGTCTGCTCGGAAAAGACTGTCCGCTCCTTTCTCATGAAGGAAAGCAGCTCCTTAACGGTATCCAGGCAACTTCCTGGGCTCGTATCAGAAGCCTTGACTCCGACTATGTCCGTTCCGGACGTCAACGTACGCTGGCACTTGCTCTGATCAAAAAGGTTGCTGACTACGGAAGAGTAGACCAGGCAGCGCTTCTTGAAGACTCGGCCGGAATGTTTGAAACGAATATGACCGCGATGGACATCATGCGTGTTGCTCTCGACACGATCGATGTTCTCGATAATGTAAAAGAATATCGTGCACCTGCCGATGGAATGTTCCATGTTCAGGACAATCCATGGATGATGATCGTTGACTGGGATACTCAGCTCGCGGATCTTCATCGTTTTATCTGGGGGGAAGCATAATATGAGTAAGACATCATCTGCAGCAGTTTGCGAAACCAATCAGGTTCAGGGTAAGAATCAGGAGAATGTATTCTTCCACAGCCTTTATCGTATGGCAAACGAATATGGTTCTTCCTATGTGCGTTCGGCGAAGTCGACCGCGCCTATTCAGATCTGTGCTCTTTTCTCCGCTCAGGGAGAAGATACACTTGCGGCAATGACCCTTCAGACGGTTCTTGCGAAGATGCAGGAGCTCTGCGCTCAGACACAGCTGATGAGCGTTCTGGATTATGAAAGCTTTACCAACCAGGTCGTAACCGTACTGAATAACACCGTCTGCAATGAGTCGGTGAAGCATAACGGCGCGAAGATCCAGGTTTCCATGTCCATGGTGATCATCGAAGGTGACACGCTCCGTGTCCTGAATATCGGTAATACACATATCTGGATGTTCCGTCAGGGCAAACTGATCTCTCTTACCGAGAATCAGACCGTCGCTCATCGTTATGTACAGATGGGCGCTATCCCGAAGGAAGCAGAATTCCAGCACGAGGGAAGAAATGAACTGACCCAGTATTTAGGCCGCTTCGCTCAGGATGGTGAGGTCCTTCCGGATAAGAAAGTACATCTGAAACTTATGGATGGAGACGAACTGGTCATGATCGGTACAGGTCTTGATCAGGAGGTCAAGATCCAGAAGCTCGGTACCGTGATTGCACGTCCGACTCAGCCGGAAACAAAAGCAGCTGATCTTGTTCACACTGCCATGGAAGAAGGCGTAAAGGCAGGTCTTACCGCAATCGTTATCCGCGTGGAAAGCACCTTGCTCCTTCCGGGAGATGCAGATATTGAGGCCGCAGCGGTAAGTAATGATCTTTCCGTAGCGTCAAAGCCTGTAGCCGCGGCGGCTCCTGTAGCTGCTCCGATGGCGGCTGCCGCCGCTGATGCACCGACGATCCAGTCTGATGAGCTGCGTCATCAGATGAGCCAGCAGCTCATGGACGATGCGGATCTTTCCGATGAAGATGACGATTACGATGACGATGAAGATGATTATGAGATCGACGAGAAGCCGAAAAAGGAGCGTAAGAACAAGGAGAAGAAGAATTCTCCGTGGAAGTACGTTCTGATCGGATTCTTGATCTTCCTTGTTTCCGGCGTGATCGGATATACGGGTATGTATGTTCTTTTCAATATCAGCCATTGGACGGGAAGACTCAATTCCATCGATGTTCCGGACAGCACCGAACAGATCGAGGAGAATGTCGGCATAGTTGTATACTGCCTCTACGACGAGACCTCCCTTTATGTAGAAGAGTCCCTGGACAGCCAGGTGATCGATACTCTTTCTCGTGGTGAAGCCGTAACGCTTCTTGCCAGCAATGACAATTTCGCGAAAGTTCGTAAGGAAAACGGCCTGATGGGTTATGTTCCGCTCGAAATGATCTCGAACGAAGACCCGACGATCGGTGAGGTCAGCCCGACTGAGTTTATCGATCCGACACCTGTTCCGACTGCTCCGGTACCGGATGATACAGAACCTGTAACACCGACTACCGAGATCGTCACTCAGCCTGTAGATTCTTCGTCTGAGACTACACCGGCAGAGACGACTCCGCAGGAAACCTCTTCTGAGACGATCGAGACACCGGCACCGTCTGAGACACCGTCGAGCTCGGAAACATCAGAAACACCGGCACCATCTGAGACACCGTCGAGCTCGGAAACATCCGAAACGCCGGCTCCGTCTGAGACGCCGTCCTCTTCAGATTCGAGCTCTGAGACATCAAATCAGCAGCCTGCCGACCCGAATGAAATTGAGCAGGATCCCTGATAGTGCTTTTGAAGCAGAATAAGTGAATTAACGAATTTCCAGTTTTGCCATTTCCTCGATCTTAAACTCGTTAGGAAGTGGCAATTCTGTTTCTGTCTTCTTTAAGACGGAACGATAGAAGCCCAGTACCATGTCGACAGCCAGATAACCGGATCTGCCGTCCGCGACAGGAGAAGTGTACGTGGTGATCGCCTTGTGAAGATCGGTATAGATGCCGTAATGCGGATTCTTAGCGACCGCGATCAGGTACTTCAGACCATTTTGCTTGATATATCTTCTTAAGTATTTGAAAGCAAGATTCTTGCCTTTGATCGTCGTAATGGAATAGGACGGCTTTCCTTTTCGAAGAGAAATACGGATCGCCGCTTTTTCTGCGTTGATAAAGAAAGACGCTTCGTGATCTTTCGGAGATGTAGCGGTGGTTCCTTCGACCTGACAGAGAGCGCCGTTCGAGAAGGTAAAAACGCCCATCGCGGTATCTTCGGCTTCCATTTCACGAAAACGGTTGGCGATCATGCCGTTGACACTTTTGGCTTCGGAATTCATGAGATAACACATGAGATCCAGGGCGTGGACTGTCTGATTCATCAAAGCGCCGCCATCGCTTTTCCAGGTTCCGCGCCAAGCGGCCTGCTTGTAGTAATCGTTATCATGTCCCCAGCGGACAATAACAGAGCCGTGACCGACCTTGCCGAACACTCCGTTTGCCATGTCTTCGTGAAGAAGAGAAACGATCGGGAAGTATCTGTAGATATGTCCCATCGCGATACGAAGGCCTTTGGAATCAGCGAGCTCATAGAGTTCACGGGAAGTCTTGTTGCTCATGGTCATGGGCTTTTCAAGAAGGATATGGCATCCAGCTTCGAGGCAGTCCTTCGCAATCTGGAAATGAAGTCCGGAAGGAACCGTGATCGCGACGATGTCAGGCTTTTCCGCGCTAAGCATCTCCTTGTAATCGATATATGTCTTTAAGGAAGCAGTGACTTCACTGTACTTCTTGATCTTCTTTTTGCAGGCCTTTAAAAGAGAAGAAGGGGCGTCCGGATTGGTATCTGCCAGAGCGCAAAGCGTCAGACGGTCAGAAAGACCGGTTACCGCGCGAATGTGCTTTTCGCTGACTCTGCCGCATCCGATGATGGCGACTTTTAATCTGTTCATTTCTGCGTTGTCCGGCATATTCCGCCCTCTCTTTTTTGAAACTATACCGATATTCTAACATAATCGAAAGAGAAACCAACATAAAATGGTACAATATCAGTATGATGCATTAAGGAGGATCTGTCCCGTGAATATGCTTGAATTGATCGAAAAGAAGCGTGACGGCGGTGAGCTTTCGTGTGAGGAGATCGAGTTCTTCGTGACCGGAGTTACCGATAAGTCGATCCCCGATTATCAGATCTCGGCTTTTCTTATGGCGGTCCTTTGGAAGGGCATGACCGATCAGGAAACGGCAGACCTTACGATCGCCATGTCCAGATCCGGAAAGATCTGTGATCTGTCTGATATCCCGGGAACTAAAGTCGATAAGCACAGTACGGGCGGAGTCGGTGATAAAGTCACTCCGATCCTTCTTCCTATCGTTGCTTCCTTTGGAGTGCCTTGCGTCAAGCTCTCGGGAAGAGGATTGGGCTTTACTGGCGGAACGATCGATAAGTTTGAATCGATCGAAGGCTTTAATACTTCCGTAGATCCTTCTGAGTTTAAGAATAAGATCGATAAGTGCGGCATGCTCCTCGGCGGCCAGACCTCGGACCTCGCGCCGTGCGACAAATATCTCTATGCGCTTCGTGACGTTACGGGAACCGTTCCATCGATCCCGCTCATCGCTTCAAGTATCATGAGTAAGAAAATAGCGGGCGGCGCGGACGCGATCGTTCTCGATGTAACGTGCGGCAGCGGTGCTTTTATGAAAGATACGGATTCGGCAAAAGAACTTGCCAGGAGAATGATCTCAATCGGTAAACTTGCCGGTAAGCCCGTAACTGTCGTTATGTCATCGATGAAGCAGCCTTTGGGCGAGATGGTCGGAAACATCCTTGAGATGTATGAAGTCGTAAGTGTCCTTCAGGGACATGGAAAAGAAGATGTTAAGAAAGTCGTTCTGACGATGGCTTCCGAGATGCTGGCGCTTACTGACATCGGAAAGGGAAAGACAAAGCAGGAGCTCATGGATGCTTGTGAAGAGAAGATCAAGAGCGGAGAGGCGTTCGAGAGATTCGGTGAACTCCTGCTTTCTCAGGGCGGAATGCTTCAGTCCGACGGAACGCCGGTATTTGTTGACCGACCGGTTGAGATCATGACGGTATATGCCGATAAGAGCGGCTATATATCTGCTTGCGACGCGCTTACTGTCGGAGAGGCTTCGTGTCTTCTCGGTGCGGGCAGGATGACCAAAGAAGATGTCATCGATATGGGCGCGGGCATCAGGCTCCATAAGAAGATCGGGGATAAGGTTTCTCGCGGAGAAGAGCTTTTCACGCTGTATGTCGGAACCAAAAATCCTGTTTCCGATGACCGTGTGGATGAGGCGCTCTTTAAGATGAATGATGCCTACGAGATCTCGGATAGCCCTGTTACGCCGCCCGATGAGATCATTGAAGTGATTTCTTCTTAACGGTTGCGAAGGCAGAAAATGATTGTTATAATGCTAAAAGAACGAATGTTCAGATTTGCTTAAGGAGTACTTTTATGGTCATTCTGGGTATCGATCCGGGATATGCGATTACGGGTTTTGGTGTCGTCTCTTATGAGAAGAACCACTTTACCGTGCTTGATTACGGCGCGATCACGACAAAAGCACATACCCCGTTTGAACAAAGACTTCTGACGCTTCATCAGCAGCTGGACGTTCTTATGGAGCGTCATCATCCGGATGTGATGGCGATCGAGGAATTATTCTTCGAAAGAAATACGACAACGGCGATCGGTACCGCGCAGGCCAGAGGCGTTGAGATCCTGGCGGCGGCGGAAGCCAATGTTCCGGTATTCGAATATACGCCGATGCAGATCAAGCAGGCGGTCACAGGTTACGGTAGAGCCGATAAGAACCAGGTATCTCAGATGGTAAAGATGCTCCTGAATCTTAAAGAATTGCCGAAGCCCGACGATGTTACGGACGCGCTCGCGATCTGTATCTGTCAGGCGCATACCGGCATCAATGATGCATTTAAGGCCGTTTCCGGCTATCAATACGGACGTTATGGAAAGAAGGAGTGGGATGTCTGATGTACGCATATATTAAGGGAACCTTTGTATCCGCCCGCGGAGAGAATATCGTGATCGAGAATAACGGCATCGGCTATAAGATCTATATGCCGTTGCTTTTGCAGGGCAGGATCGGTCATATCGGTGATGAGGTCTGCGTATATACGTATCACTATGTAAGAGAGGACCTGATCGCGCTTTACGGTTTCCCGGAACCGGAAGATCAGGACATGTTCGAGCTTCTGCTTACCGTAAGTGGTGTTGGTCCGAAGAGCGCGATCGGTGTCGTTGAAGTCCTTCGTCCTTCTGAACTCGCGGTCGCTGTTCTGCAGGGCGATATCAAGAAGATATGCTCGGTAAAAGGACTCGGCAAGAAGTCCGCGGAGAGGATCGTTCTGGAGCTCAAAGACAAGCTTAAGGGCTTTGATATGAAAGAGATCGAAGGCTCCGGTGACACGGTCATCTCGCTTTCCGAGCCTGGTCAGAGCGAATTGGAGGATTGTGTATCTGCTCTCGTTGTGCTCGGTTATCCGGCTTCTGAAGCGAATAAGGCAGCCAGATCCGCTTATAAGGAAGGCATGACGGTAGAAGAAATGATCCGAAGTGCGCTTCGTTATCTGGCAAAGTGATAGAATAGATGTATGAAACGGCCGTAAGGCCAGATTTTGAAACGGCAGGAATTGTATGGAGTTTAACGATTTTGATCATGATGAGCGTATGATCGCTCGAGAAAGGCTTCCCGAAGATCGTGACGAGAAGAGTCTTCGCCCTTTAACGTGGGCGGATTATTCCGGTCAGAAGCAGGTCACGGATAACCTTAAGATCTTTATCGAAGCCGCGATGCGTCGTGGTGAGGCTCTTGATCACTGCCTTCTTTATGGTCCGCCGGGTCTCGGTAAAACGACACTTGCGGGCATTATCGCCAATGAGATGGGCGTTAATCTTCGTATCACCACAGGTCCCGCTATTGAAAAAGCAGGTGACTTGGCCGCGCTTCTTACGAGCCTTCAGGAAAGAGAAGTGCTTTTCATCGATGAGATCCATCGTTTGAACAGAAGCGTTGAGGAAGTTCTTTATCCTGCCATGGAGGACTTTGCACTGGATATCATGATCGGTAAAGGTCCGGCCGCAAGATCGATCCGTTTGGATCTTCCGAGATTTACCCTTATCGGCGCGACGACCCGAGCGGGCATGCTTTCCGCTCCGCTTCGTGACCGTTTCGGTATGGTCCATCGTCTGGAACTTTATAAACCTGAGGAGCTGAAGGTCATCTTGAAAAGAGACGCGGATATTCTCAATATCGGCATCGATGACGAAGGTCTCGACTGCCTTGCCAGAAGATCCAGAGGTACGCCGCGTATCGCGATCCGCCTTCTGAAGCGTCTCCGTGACTACGCGGAGGTAAGAGGCGCCGGTGTTATCAACCGTGAGATCGCAGATTTCGGTCTTGAACAGCTTGCTATCGATGAGATGGGCCTTGATTCCACAGACAGGCGAATCATGACGACGATCGCCGAGAAATTCCTCGGTGGTCCGGTCGGCCTGGAAACTCTTGCCGCTTGTACCGGTGAAGACGCCGGCACGATCGAGGATGTCTATGAACCGTTCCTGATGCAGTGCGGCTTTATCGCAAAGACACCGCGTGGACGTGTGCTTGCGCCTCAAGGCTGGAAGCACCTTGGTCTTTCCTGTCCGGCCGATATGGAAAGAAGACTGACCGGACTCGGCATTTCGAAAAATGGTTCTGATCCGTCGCAGATGACGATCGATGATATCAAGGGAGAATCCTGAAATGAACGCGGAAAATGAAGGCAAGATGCTGCTTCATGCCTGCTGCGCGCCCTGTGCCGAATATCCCGTTTCGGATCTTCTTTCACAGGGAATCCGTCCTGACATCCTTTACTATAATCCGAATATCCATCCGAAATTCGAGTTCGAACGAAGAAGAGAACAGATCGTAAAGCTCGGTGAGATCTATGATCTGGCCTGTTTCTATTCGGACGACTTCCGTATGGATGACTGGCTTTCCAAAGCATGGGAAGGAAAGTACGATTCCCGCTGCGATATGTGCTATTTCATCCGTATGGACTATGTGGCGCGTTACGCGAAAGAGCATGGATACTCATCTTTCGGGACAAGCCTTCTGGTAAGCCCGTATCAGCAGCACGATAAGATTGCTTCGATCGCTGAAGAATGTGCTAAAAAGTACGGTGTTAAGTTTGCTTACTATGACTGGCGCCCGCATTTTAGGGAAGGTCAGACTATGGCCAGAGAGCATGGCCTTTATCGTCAGAAGTACTGCGGTTGTATTTATTCTCTTGAAGATTCGGAATTCAAAGAGAAGATCATTTCTGGTTTTCCTGATTCCTGGGAAGTTTCGCGCTGACCAAAAGAGTATTGTATTCCTCGTAAATGACCATTCCCGGCTTTGCTTTCGGGATCTTTTTGACGTGGCTGACCGGGCAGTAGTCGATCTCGACCCGAACATCGTATTCGGTCTTCGACTCGCTTATCCCGCCGGAAAAAGGCTTATTGCTTCTTGAATAGTAGGCGGCGACTGATGCGGCCTGCGTGATCGCTTTGTCGGAAGGTGCTTTTCCATAGGTGCGAAGAATAACGTGCGTACCAGGAATGTTCTTGGCATGGAACCAAAGATCGTCCTTTGCTGCGACGTGGAAGGTGAGATTGTCGTTTTGAATATTATTCCTTCCGGAAAGCACTTCGAGACCGCCGTCAACATAGTATTTACGGGGATCGGAAGGATCTTCGGATTTCTTGGCGGTCTTTGCTTTGTTCTTTTTTGCCTGCGCGGCACGAGCGGCCTGGCGAAGATTTCGGGACGAAGCCTTGCCGGACTTGGATTTTCCCGGATAATAGATCTGGTTTGCATTATTCTGCTTGGAACGATCTTCCTTTTCGGCTGAAAGAGAGGTTTTGATCTCATATTCGATGGCCTGAAGATCTTCGACCTCACTTGCCGCGTCTACGGCGTGAAGAAGGGAATCCAGATAGGAGACTTCTTCCTTTTCGGCTTCGAGGAAACGAAGCGCGGATTCTCGGCGGCTGATGGCTTTTCTATATCTCTTAAGATAGAGCTGCCCCTGTTCGGAAGCAGTCATTCCGGGTTCAAGATCGATCGTTGTCGATTGGCCGAAGTCTGGGTAGTCCGGGATCGTAAGAGAAGTGTCATCGGGCTTGATCAGGTACTGATATGCCAGGACAAGTTCGCCTTCGCTCTTAAGCTTTTCGGCATTTTCAGTCTCACGGATATCCTCTTCATGAATGGAAAGCTTTTTGGACGCATGATTAAACGCCATTGTAAGGATCGATCGGATCGAACGTCTTTTGGCTTCAAAACGCATGCGCATATCCGAAAAGTACTGGACATGATCCATCGCTTCGGAGATCGTTTTGCACGGTTTCGGTATACCTGCGTCCTTTAATGACAGCGCGTGCCAGTCTTTCGGCTCACCATCGATATAAAAGACAGTCGGTGAAGGTCTGCCCTCGCAGATGTCAGAAAGGATCTTTCTGCAGATAGGTCTTATCGCGTCGATCTGGTCAGAGAAAAGAGAAGAATATCCGCACCTCGGGTCGATCTTTGCCTGAAAACAGATGTCGTTGGCAAGAAGCGGGGAGAATCCGAGGATCGAGTCGAGAAGAGCTTTCGCGACAGGCCTTTGCAGGGAATCTTTAAGGATCGGCATTTCTCCGTTGTCGATCATGGAAAGAGCCTGGTCAGGCGCGATCTTTCCCTGAGCGGGCGGCGCCTCATAGATTCGAGCCGGCATGATCTCACGAACGCGGCTCGTGCTGCTGTCAACGTGAACAAGCGCGTCAATGATCCTGTTCTCGGAAGTCAGGAAGATGATATTACTGTATCTGCCCATCATCTCGATGACCAGCTTCTTAGTCGATGTGTCATGGAGTTCGTCCGTGGTGGAGATGGAGATCTCTATGATTCTTTCAAAACCGGGGCATTCTACGCTCAGGATACGCGCGCCCTGAAGGTGCTTTCGAAGAAGCATACAGAAATTCGGCGGCATCTGCGGGTTTTCGCGCATATGTTCCGTCAGTTGAACTCTCGGGCTTTGCGGGTCACAGCTTAGGAGAAGCTTGCTATTTCCGTTTTGGGATCTGACGGTAAAGAACACGTCAAAACGGCCGGGCTGGTAGATCTTATCGATCCTTGCGCCCGAAAGCTCTTTGTTTAACTCATTTGCGAGCAGGTGAGTGGAGATACCGTCCAATGGCATAGATCATTCCTCAGGATCTTCGTCCTGCATTTCCGAAGCCAGTTCTTTCTGCTTCATACGGTCGAGGACAATGAAAACGATCCATCCGATCAGCATAGCGGCTATGATCTCGATGCCGAGCACCGTGAAAAAGAGATCATAGTGATTCATGGCGATCAGGAAATCCAGTCCGATCAGGACAAGGATACCGAGGAGAAGGTACAGTGCTTTTCCCCAAGAATAAGACCAGATGACGGAATACAGAGGTTCCTTTTCTTCTTCGTAAACGACAGGCTTTTTGGTGCTTTTCGACGAACGGGAAGAAGCCGGTGCTTTTCTGGCAGTACTTCCGGATCTTTGAGTTGATCGATTCGATGATGTCGTCTTACGCTGTGCCATAGGTGCGATCAGGACTGTTCAGAAGGATCTTTAAGATCGCCCTTGCTTGCGAGAAGTTTCTTGATCTTGTCTGTCGGCTTAATGAGGTTCGACAGAGAGGAGTCGTGGTTGATCGCGTCGATAAGGAGAGCGACGAACTTGCTCATATTAACATCTGCAAACCACGGAGCCGCAAGGAGTTCCGGACGTCTGTAGATCAGGTTCGTTGCAAATACCTTCGAGATGATGCCTTCTTCATAAGCTCTGTCAAAGTGCTCAACGCCCTCTGTGAAGAGGCCGAAAGTAACGGCGCAGTAGATGTTTCTGGCTCCACGCTGCTTCATTTCACGAGCGATATCCAGCATGGAATCACCGGAAGAGATCATATCGTCTACGATAAGGATATCAAGACCTTCAACGGATTCACCGAGGAATTCATGAGCAACGATCGGGTTTCTGCCGTTAACTACTCTTGTATAGTCTCTGCGCTTATAGAATGTACCCAGCGGAACACCGAGCATGGAAGCGAAGTACATAGCACGAGAGATACCGCCTTCATCCGGGCTGATTACCATGAACTTATCTTTGGTAAAGTGCAGATCAGGGATGGAACGGTACATTTCCTTGATGATCTGGTAGGTAGCCGAAAGGCTCTCAAAACCGGATGTAGGAATAGCGTTTGCTACACGCTCGTCGTGCGCGTCGAATGTGATGATGTTCTCAACGCCGAGACCGTAGATCTCTTCGAGGGCAAAAGCGCAGTCGAGGGACTCACGGGAGTTTCTCTTGTGCTGACGGCCTTCGTAAAGGAACGGCATGATGACGTTGATACGGCGGGCCTTACCGGAGCAGGCGAGGATAACACGCTTGAGATCCTGATAGTGATCATCCGGACTCATGTGGTTTTCCTGACCGAACATCTTGTATGTGCAGGAGAAGTTGGTTACGTCACTAATGATGAACAGGTCGTGACCACGGACAGAGCTCTGGATAACCGCCTTACCTTCACCGGAAGAGAATCTCGTGTTTTCAACTTCGATCCTGTAGTCCTGACGATAGAAGCCCGGGTACTTACTGATGAACTCATGTTCCTGATATTCGGATCTTCTTTTGTTCAGGTACCAGTTTACTTTATCTGTAAACTCGACGCTGCCCTTAAGCGGAACAAGCGCGATCGGTCCGACCGGTGCCATCGGGTTGTCGCCATACTGGTTATAACGGGAATAAGCGCCTTCGTCCGGGCTCTGGATAATCGGTTGCATAGACTTGTTTACCTCTGTCTCATTCATTTTGATATTACCCCATCAATTCTTCGATACGTACCTGGCCGAGAAGGGAGTTGAACTTCTCGATCGGGCTGATAAGTTGTCCTATAGATTCGTCAACATTCAGTGCGTCGATAAGACGTGCTACAAATGGTGTCATATTTACGTCTACATACCACGGAGTATCGAAAAGCTCCTTCGGGCGGTATGTAAGGTTCGTGCAGTATACCTGTTTGATGATGCCTTCTTCATGTGCCTTGTTGAAAGGCTCGAGACCGTCGGTGAAAAGACCGAACGGTGCGGCACAGAAGATGTTTCCGGCTCCGCGCTCGTGCATGTAACGGGCAGTACGGATCATGGTGTTACCGGAGTTGATCATATCGTCTACGATCAGAACGTCCTTGCCTTTCGGGTCATCGCCGAGGAAGCGGAAACTCTTGATCGGATGATTGCCTTCAGAATCGACCTTTGTGTAGTCACGGTCACGATAGAACAGGCCGAGAGGAAGCTCGAGCATGGACGAGTAGAAGATCGCTCTGGAAACAGCTGTTTCGTCAGGGCTGATGATCATCATGTTGTCTTTATCGATGTGGAGACCCGGATTCTTAGAAATCAGGGTGTGAATGATCTTATATGCGGATTTCGGCATCTCGATGCCCATAAGCGGAACCGCGTTGATGATTCTCGGGTCATGCGGGTCAAATACGATCAGGTTCGCAACGCCGAGGTTGTAGAGGTCTTTGAGCATCTGCGCGCAGTCGAGAGATTCTCTTGTGATGCAGTGATCCTGCCTGCCTTCGTAAAGGAAAGGCATGATGACATTGATTCTTCTGGCTTTTCCGCTGACTGCCATGATGATACGGAGAAGATCACGGAAATGATCGTCAGGGCTTGTAAAGTGCTTGGCACCGGAAAGAGAGAAGGACTCTTCGTGGTTGAGAACATCGGAAATGATGTAGATATCATGGCCTCTTACGGTCTGATTGATCGTTACTTTACCTTCACCAGTCTGGAAACGCGTGATCGTCGCTGAAATAGTAAAATCCCTACGTAAATAGCCTGCGCTGTTTACATAAGGACTATAATTCTTCTGCTGTTTGAGGAGTCTTTTTTCGTATAAGATGTCATTAACCTGTCGAACAAAGGCTTCGTTCGAGGTATGAGAAATAATACCAATCGGTCCGAAAGGCTCCAAAAGGTAGCCACGATAGTCAAAAGGATCAACAGGACTCGGTGTTGACATATTCTCCGGCATAGATTCCTCCACAAAATCAATATAGCCTACCGCTACAAAAATAGTATAACCCTATTCATTTTTATTTGGTACTGTAATCTTTTGAAAATTATCTGAAAAAAACTTTGCGGATAATAGGTAAAGTGCATATAAAAATCATTTGCGATTTTGAGGCGATTTTTTGAAGACGTTGAGATTGTGGTATCATAGACTAAAAATCCGGGAGGAAAGACATGAGCATTCAGTTTAGAAAGACTACATTTTGGGGAGTCGCGTCCGATATCGCGTCTTGTCCGCCGTCTGACCGCCCGGAGATCGTCTTTTCCGGAAAATCCAATGTCGGAAAGTCATCTTTGATCAACGCGCTTGCCGATAATAAGAAACTGGCAAGAGTCAGCGCCACCCCGGGAAAGACCCGTGTCGTCGTATATTTCAATGTAGATGATAAACTGTACTTTGCCGATCTTCCGGGCTACGGCTACGCGAAGGCCGCGAAAGACGTCAAAGAAAAGTTCAATAAGCTCTGCGATCAGTATTTTGTATCCGGAAGAAAGTTTTCTCTGGTCCTGCACCTGCTCGATGTCCGTCACGCTCCATCCGCCGACGATATCCGTATGCTCGACTATATGAATCAATCGGGTATCCCGTATTTCCTTGTTTTTACCAAGTGTGACAAACTCTCCAAGGCACAGATCAGAAAGCAGCTTAATGAGTTTTCCAAGATCCTGGATTTCCATGAAGATGCCCGAATCTTCGCTGTTTCTTCTGAAAAGAAAGTGGGACTCGATGACCTTCGTGCCGCGATCGAAGAATATCTTCAGGATGAATTGAACGGCTGATCGATTCCGAAACCGTTGAAATTTCGAAGATTTGCGGGATTTTGTCGCGTTTTGGATAAGAAATGCAATTGTTCCACATTTAAAATGTCCTTATTGATTATATGGAGGACATTTTTTTATGCTCGCGCAGCCATCTGTGTTTTCTAAGAGCCGAAAATCATCATTCTTTCTGGATGTATGGGTCGAAAGGTGCATTTGTACCGTTATGAGCCGTCCTTTGCTGGTTTTATTGATATGCTGCATGTTCGGAAGCTATATTTCCTTTTTCGGTTCAAAGTTGAGCAGCCTCGTGGTCGTTATCTGTTTTTCTGTGCTCTTCGGGTACTTGTGCTTTTCAAGCGGAAGGAAGATCTCCGAGCTTGTTACGATACTTATTGCCGTTTCAGGGTTTGCTTTATGTTACTTCGGGTTTTCATTATGGAAGAACTATGAGAGAAGGTTGAACTACTGCGAGTACTATTCCGGGACCGCAAAGGTGAGTTCTGCGAATGCTTCCGATGAAGGGTATAAGAATGTTGAACTTGTTCTGGAGAGTAATGAAAGGATAATCCTCCTTACTGACCAGATCATGGAATATGGGGATTTCCTAAGATTGGATGCCAAGATCGCGCCGATCGTCACCAAAGGAAACCCCGGTGATATGGATGTTTCTTCGTATTATCGACGGAAGGGCATCCTCAGATCCGCGGAATGGGCGGATTATGAAGTCATAGAGAATCCTGATCTCTCGCTGCAGAATATCGGCTATCGTGTTGGAGCGAAGATCCGCAGGATCTTTTACGCGATCTGGATGGACAGCACTGATGAAGAAACGGCATCTGTGCTGTCGGCAATGATCATTGGGGATGACTCTCATTTAAGCAAAGCGGATAAAAAGTTGTTCCGAAAGAGCAATCTTTCGCATCTTTTAGTTGTTTCAGGCGCGCATGTCGGCTATTTCACAGCGACTGTAGGAGTTTTGTGTTCACTGATCCTGGACGAAAAACACAAGATCTTCGGCTTGACCGCTTTCCTGTTGCTGTTCGGATTTGTCTGTGGATGGTCAGGGTCCGCCTCAAGAAGCATATTAATGTATCTGATCATAGGATATCTGTCGTTCTTTAAGCGTTGTATTGACCGACTATCCGCATGCTCTCTAAGTGCACTGATCCTGATGGTTTCAGATCCTTTCGCCATCTTTTCTTCAGGACTTCTGTTATCGTTCGGAGCGACATTTTCGATCATGATCTTTCATAAGAAAACGGAAAAGATCATGCATAGGCATCTTTCCTTTGTTCCGGAAGAGATCCGAACAGCTTTGTCATGCTTTATCTGCGCCCATATCGGAATGATTCCCGTGCTTCTCAGTATGGGTAACACAATGTCGCTTTCATCTATATTGGCGGTCGTGTTATCGGGATTTCCCGCTGAAATGATATGCAGTCTCGGTTTGGTTTTGACGGTCATATGCATGTCTCTTCCGTTTCATGGGGTTAGAATGGCGCTTTTCGTTCCGGTTCGAGGCATGGTTTCGATCCTGAAAAGCATGGCGTACATCGGTTCTTTGCAATTCGGAGGAAGTCTGGCTATGAGTCGGGTTCCGATGATCCTGCTTACTTCGGTAGTCAGTTTTTTGCTCTGCGTGCTGATCCGACCGGGATTTCGAAGAAGAATACTGTTTATGATCGCGTTACTTACTTTTGTCGGGTTCATCGTCCAACATGTATTCTTCAAAGAAAAGCGTTCTTCGATCTATTTTCTGGATGTCGGACAGGGAGATTGTGCGCTCGTTACACACGGAGATGTGTCGATCCTTGTTGACGGAGGAAATCAAGGGAACGGGGAGACGATCCGGTCAACCATGGAATATCTCGGCATATCAAGGATCGATATGGCATTCATCTCTCATTTGGACGCGGATCACATTTCCGGGATCATCGAACTTTGGAATCTGGGATTAATCGATCACCTGTACGCACCATTCTGGGCGGAAAGCTCTGAAATGGCGCAATTGAAGACGGTTTTTACAGATCTTCCTTCTGAAGTTACGATCTTAAGCAAAGACACTGTCGTTACTGTCGATGATGATCTTTCTTTTCATATCATCTGGCCTTCTGAGGCAACGACCGGCGGTAATGATGATTCCATGGTCATTATGTGCTCGATCTATGATACGAAAGTGCTTTTCACGGGGGATATTTCCGAAGATGTTGAAAAAGAACTGGAATCTCCTGATATGGGGCATATTCAGGTTCTGAAAGTGGCACATCACGGGAGCCGGTTCTCAACGTCAGATAGTTTCTTAAGTGATAAAATGATAGATGCAGCCGTGATTAGTGTAGGGTATAATCATTACGGACACCCTTCCGGGGAAGTCCTTGACCGGCTTTCGGAACATGATATTCCCTGGCTTAGGACAGATGAAAGAGGTTGTGTGCTTCTTTCGGTAAATGAAAATGAATGGGATCTTGATTACTATTTCAGTTCCTGAGGAGATATATGGCAAAACAAGAGAAAAACAGTGCATGGAAAGACTACATCGATGTAGTAAATGACCTCAAGAACGATACGGCTTCGAGGGTATATCTCATTTGCGGTGAAGAGAAGTATCTTGTCGATAAGACGATCGCCGATATGAAGAAGCGCTGGATCTCTCCCGGTGCCGAGAGTCTGGATTTCTATCTGAAAGACCAGACAAATTCCGAAATGCCTCTAGATGAGTTCCAAACTCTTGTAGGCTCTCCGCCTTTTATGTCAAAATACCGTATGACGGTCATCCGAAATCTCGGCCTTTGGGCGAACCGTGCTCCGTCTTCCGCTTCGGAAGTGGAGAAGTGGAAATCGGCTTTGTCATCTATCCCGGAGTTTTCGGCGGTTATATTCGTTGAGGATAAGATAGATAAGCGCAAAAAACAGCTTTTGGACGCGGTTGCCGGAATCGGCACGCTTGCCGAATTCAGCTTTCAGAACGAGGAGATGCTGACGAAGTGGATCAAATCCTCGTTTGCGAGGAAGAGTATCGCCACTTCTCCGATGTGTATCAGTTCTCTCATCAGTAGAACTGACTCTTCGATGAGAATGATCGAAAATGAAGTGTGTAAGATCATGCTCTATTGTGAAAACAAGGGCGTAAAAGAGCTTGATATGGAGCTTTTGAATCGTTTGAGCATCCCGGACGTGCACGCTTCTGTCTTTAATATGACTGACGCGATCGGAAACAAGCAGCCCGGAAAAGCTCTTGAGATCTTAAATGACCTGATCCTTTTGAAAGAGGCGATCCCGAAGATCCGTCTTATGCTTGCAAGACACATTCGTCATCTGATCTGCGCGAAAGAACTCGGTAATGCTCAGGAGATCGCTTCGAGACTGAAAGTCCATCCTTTTGTGGCCAGAAATCTCGTATCTCAGTCCAGAGGATTTACGATCGCGCAGCTTGAAAAGATCTACATGCTCTGTTTTGAGTCTGACCAGTGGGTAAAGACGGGAAAAATGGACGATCGGACGTCTATGGAAGTCTTGCTTTCCGCTTGCGGACAGGTCTGATTCACAATTGACGGATAATAGGAATTAAGATAGAATTACTTGGATTTTATAAATGCGGAGGATAAGATGAGCAAAATTCTAATGAAAACGCCACTCGTTGAGATGGATGGCGATGAAATGACGCGAATCATCTGGAAGCAGATCAAGGATATCGTAATCGAGCCATTTGTGGATCTGAAGACAGAGTATTTTGATCTGGGACTGCCTCATCGTGATGAAACAGACGATCAGGTAACGATCGATGCCGCAAACCGTGCCGTTGAGCTCGGTGTTGCCGTAAAATGCGCCACGATCACTCCAAACGCACAGCGTATGGACGAATATAAGCTGAAGCAGATGTGGAAGAGCCCGAACGGAACGATCCGTGCGATCATGGACGGTACGGTTTTCCGTGCGCCGATCCTTGTTAAGGGTATTTCTCCTTTCGTTTCCTGCTGGAAGAAGCCGATCACACTGGCACGTCACGCTTACGGTGATGTTTATCGTGATACGGAAATGTATGTTGACGGTCCGGCAACTGCTGAACTTGTTGTTACATATGAGGATGGTAGAAAAGAAGTAAAGAAGATCCATGACTTTAAGGGTCCGGGCGTAATCGAAGGTATGCACAATCTGGATGCTTCCATCGAAGCATTCGCTCGTTCCTGCTTCATGTACGCACTGGATATCAAGCAGGATCTCTGGTTTGCTACAAAGGACACTATTTCCAAGGTTTATGACCATCGCTTTAAGGATATCTTCCAGGAGATTTTTGATAAAGAGTTCAAGGATAAGTTTGAAGAAGCAGGTATTACCTATTTCTATACACTTATCGATGACGCGGTTGCTCGTGTAATGCGTTCCGAGGGTGGTATGCTCTGGGCATGTAAGAACTATGACGGTGACGTTATGTCCGATATGGTCGCTTCTGCTTGCGGAAGCCTTGCTATGATGACTTCCGTTCTTGTTTCTCCTTCCGGAAAGTACGAGTACGAGGCGGCTCACGGTACTGTAACACGTCACTATTACCGTTACCTCAAGGGCGAGACGACATCTACAAACCCGATGGCGACACTTTTCGCTTGGACAGGTGCTCTCCGTAAGAGAGGTCAGCTCGATGAGCTTCCGGATCTTGTTGATTTCGCGGATCGTCTGGAAAAGGCATCGATCGACACTATTGAAGAAGGTGTGATCACAGGAGACTTGAACGCTCTTATGGATCATCCGAATAAGAAAGTTGTAAATACAGAAGAATTCCTGCGCGCAATCGCAGAAAAATTAAACTGATCGGGAGGTTTCAAAATGAACTATTTTGAAAGTTGGACCAAGCATTCTGAGACGGTCGAGAACGAAAACGATTACAAGGCATATATCTCCAAGTACTATGAGCTTGAGAAGAATGCTTATGACGCGATCCTTCAGAAGTATCCGGATAATGAGGATCTTCTGAACGGTAAGGCAGTTGAGCTTGCTGAGAAGCTCGGCTTCGGCAAAGACAACATGGAGATCTTCGTAGGTTTCCTCGAAGGAATCAGCACAAGCCTTACAGAAGAGTATGACTATAAGTCCGTTGATGACGATTCTGACGTATCTCTGAAGGTAGATTACGAAAAGCTTTTCTACAACATGCGTGACGCGAAGGCTGAGTGGCTTTACACACTGAAGAGCTGGGACAACGTTCTTACAGTAGAAAAGCAGCAGGAGATCACAAAGCAGTACCGTGAGGACAACATCGTTCACGTTGAGAAGATCGGCAGAAACGATCCGTGTCCGTGCGGAAGCGGCAAGAAGTACAAGAAGTGCTGCGGTAAAAAAGAAAACTGATCAATTGGATCTGATATACAACTGAATATGTAGGAATTTGGGCTTATGGCCCGCTTGATTCGGTTTTAACCCGACTATGAAATGAGATTACATGAAATGTATCCTCGCTTCTGGTCGGGATTTTTTTATGCAAAGGAGGTGAAAAAATGAAAATGAAGGAACTGCATCCATCCGTGAGGCCGTACGAACGAATGGAAACATCCGGAGCCGAGGCTCTTTCGAATGAGGAGCTTCTGGCGATCATCATCAGGACCGGGACGAAAGGAAAGTCCGCGAAGGAGATCGCTTCTCTGATACTGTCATCCGAAAACACTCCGGATGGTCTTTCCGGAATAAACCAGCTTTCGATATCGGAACTATCGAATATCGAAGGTGTCGGGCGTATTAAAGCAATCATGATCAAAGCCAGTATCGAGCTTGGAAGACGGAGCGCGATGTCTTTTTCTAATGACAG
Organism: Clostridiales bacterium; assembly: GCA_017617525.1. Classification (GTDB taxonomy): domain Bacteria; phylum Bacillota; class Clostridia; order Saccharofermentanales; family Saccharofermentanaceae; genus Scatonaster. Next base: position 130,703 of record JAFZWA010000006.1, on the reverse strand, counting down.
CCGTGTGCGCTTCCTGTCTGAAGATGTCGCCTGCCGGTACTTTCAGGAGAAAATGTCGTGGCTGGATACGGAAGAGGTACAAGTCGTGTATCTGGATACGCAAAAACGCCTGATCGCGCATCATGTTCTTTGCAAAGGAACGCTGAATTCTGTTGGTGTCAGTAATCGCGAAGTGTTCAGGATCGCCGTGAAAGTCAACGCGGCTGCCTTGATCCTTGCTCATAATCATCCAAGCGGCGATGCAAAACCAAGCGAAGAAGATATTCAAGCAACAAAAGAACTTCAAAAAAGCGGCCAACTGATCGGAATCGATGTTGTCGATCACATTGTTGTCGGTAGGGGTGTATCGATCAGTATGCTGAAAAACGGATATATGGAGGAATCATAATATGGTCACAGAGCGTAAATCAACTCAGGGAAAGCTCAGTTTTAAAGAGTTTATGGAAGCTTTCCGGGCACAATATAAGTATGGCGGAAAACAACCGCTGAAGAAATACTCGATCACGGAACAGGTCATTCATAAGAATAACCGGAATCTTCACGGAATCATCATCAGGGCTCCCGGAAACCGGATCGCTCCGGTTTTTTACTACGAAGATTTCTACGATGCTTACAAACGTGGGACATCGATCGAAGACTGTATCGGAAAGATGGTAGCGTTCGTCAGCAAGAACAAATTCCCCGATAACACCTTAAGTGAAGTGTTTACTTGCTGGGAAAAGGTGAAGGACAAGCTCATCGTAAAGCTGATGAATTTTGATAAAAACAAGAAGGACATCAATCAAAAACCGTATATGCTCATCGGGGACATGGTAGCGATCGTTCAGATATTCGTTAACGATCCGACGATCGGAAACGGCTGTGTAACGGTGGATGATGCGCTTTTGGATATCTGGACGATCGATCGGGAAGTGCTTTTCAAGCATGCTTTTAAGAATATGAACGGTTTTCGGATCAAGGCGATCAATCTTCTGGATCTGGAATTTGATGATGAAATGAAGAGTAATGAAGAACCGAATATCTTTGTGGTCTCGTATGACGCGCCGTTCCCGGGAGCTGCCGTGCTTCTCCGAACTGACTATCTTTCGGATTTTGCCAAGACAAAGGATATGGATTTCTTTGTGCTTCCGGTCTCGGTACATGAGATCCTTCTGATCGAAAAGCGCCCTCAGATCGGACAGGAGCATCTTTTTGCGATGCTTCAGGCGATCAATTCGGACAAGGCGCTTTCGGAAAATATGCTTTCTGAGAGGATTTTTACCTTGGATCGCGGTGAAAAGTCGCTTCGGAACATCACCGACGGGCGTGAGCTGCAGTTGATAAGTTAGAGAACTCTTATCCTTTGCTCCTTAAAAGTGTGGTATAATTTTTGAAAGTTTGAAGTGGAGGGTTTTGTAATGAGACGATTGTTCGATAATAAGTTGCTTGTGCTCGCGCTTGCGACATTGCTATTGATCGCTTTTATCGTCCTCAGCGCGATCCCGGGAAGTCCTCTTTCCGGCGCAACAAAGCCTATTTCCATTATAGTCGATCCGATCCAGTCCGTATTCCAGAAGATCGGTACCAAGATTTCTGACTTCTATTCTGCGATCGCGGAAGGTATGGAGATCCGAAAGGAAAATGAAGAGCTTCGAGCAGAGATCGCCGAGTTGGAGTACGAAGTACAGCAGGGTGAAGAGGCTCGTATCCGCTGGGAAGAACTCAAGAGTGCTTTCAGTATCCAGGATTCATTCGAAAACTACCACATTCACGGTGCTTCCGTTCTTACAAGAGAAGCCGACGAATGGTTCAGTGTTATCCGTGTTAATGTCGGCACGGATTCAGGTATTGATTCATCCACGGGTTCATACGCGGTCGTTGACGCGCGAATGAATCTTGTCGGTCGTGTAATGACCACCGATAAGGATTCTTCCAAGATCCTTCCGTTGCTGCACGAAGGATTTACCGTAAGCGCGAAGGTCAATGAAGTAAATGGCGCTACCGTTTTGGTTTCCGGTGATATTACATTAAAGAGCGAAGGATTATGTGTCGTCACGAGAATACCGAGTAATATCATACTCAAGCCGGGACAGGAACTCGTTACAAGCGGTGAGGGAGGACTGTTTCCGGCAGGTATTCCGATCGGCGTCATCGAATCGTTCGATGATTCTGATCCGAACGACCTGAAGGCTACATTGCGTCCTTATGCCGTAATTTCCGATATCAAAGATGTATTCATCATGGTTCCGAATGAGGATACGGATCCGACACAGGAATCCGCAAAAGATCCGACATCTTCTGAGATGGTCGAGGATCCTTCCGGTACATCTCTTGAAACTGCTGCTCCTGAGACAACGCCTTCTTCTGAAACATCGGCCGATACCGCTCCCGAAACCCCAGGAGAGGCTGCCTGATGAATAAGAAGGAACGCGCGAGACAGATCATTTTATATGCCGTATATATTACGAGCGTCTGCTGTCTGCAGGTTACATTTCCGCATGTTTTTGGCTTTTTCGGCCGCACGTGTGATCTGATGCTCGTATTCGTAGTGCTTTCCGGATATCTTTTTGGTACGATCGACGGTATCGTAGTCGGCCTTTTGGTCGGAATGCTCCGCGATTATTTTTCCGGCCCGGTTATTACCGGTATGAACAATGCGCCTGTTGCCGTTCTTGGTATCGGCCTTTTAGCGTTCCTTTATGTCGGTATTCTGTCATCGATCCTGTTTCGTACGAGATTTAGAAGAAAGTACACTCTGGGACTCGTTCAGGTTGCCATGGTATCGGCGATGTATTACTCGCTCGGTCATATCCTTTCATGGCTCTATTTGAAAATGTCCAGAAATATCGCCTCGTACCATTCGATCAGGTATATACTGTTATCAAGCATTTTCCCGCAGATCCTGGTCAACGTGATCGCTGCGATCCCGATCTTGTTGCTCCTTCGATTTGTCGGGCCATACAAAAAGGGTATTAAGTCCGGTCTTGTCGATGGCTATAGCGTGGAGGACAGAAGATGGCAAAAAATCTGAACGACGACAATTTGTACGTATTCGATGAAGACCATGTCTCGTCGAACAGTATGCCGTCGGATGGCGGCGTGCCTTCGCGTGTCCTTGATTTCCTGACCAGCCGATATTTCGTTCTGGGTCTGTTGTTTTGCGTTTTCGGCCTTTTGATCCTGATCAAGACAGTATCCTTGCAGTTCTCGGACGCGTCAAAGAAGATCTCGGCAAGTTCCGTCGGTGTTTCCCATCAGTATGTCGTTCCTGCTCCTCGAGGAGATATTGTCGACTGTAATGGCCGTGTTATCGCGTCAAGTCAGGAGATCAATGTTCTGATGCTGGCGAATTCGGGCCTTAAAGATGAGCAGCTGAACAGTATGTGTCTTGAACTGTCTTATCTCTTCGATGAGTATAACTGCATTCCGGTTTCTGACCTTGACGAGTATTTTTCCGTTGATCCTTATGAGTTCTTAAAGTCGGATGAGGATATCGCTTTGTGGCAGACGAACCGAAATCTCTTTGCTCTGAAAGAACCAAACCCGAATACTGTTGTTACATATACAGATACTTATGTCAAAAACGATCCTAAGATCTTTTTCCTTTACCTTCGTCGTCTTTTCAAGGTTGATGAGAATTACAGCGAGGATGAAGCGTATCGTATCATTCGTATCCGTTATCAGATCTACACGGATAACTGGTCATTCCAGACCGGTACACCTGTTTTGATCGCAAGAGATGTTCCTGAAGAACTCATCCGTCTTCTTATGGAGCAGAACTACCACTATATGGGAATCCTGCCGAATAAAGAGTATCGACGAGTTTATACACCTCTGGCAAAAACATCTTCGCATGTTATCGGATACGTCGGAAAGATCTCCCAGGAAAGACTTGCAGAGCTTTCTTCGGTTGGATATTTGGCATCGGATCTTGTCGGTCAGGGCGGCGTTGAAGCGCAGATGGAACGTTATCTGCATGGTCAGTATGGTGAAAAACCATATAACATCTGGTCTACTGATGAAGAGAACGGTTTCTTCTATGATTCGAATCTCGGAATCGATCCTGTCCCGGGAGCTACCGTTAACCTTACGATCGACTCGAATATCCAGCAGGTAGGAATCGACGCGATCAAGGACTATATCGCCGCAGCTCAGCGCGCGGAAGAAAAGAAGCCGGAAGATGAGAGATACAAAACCGCTAATGCCGGCGCTTTTGTCATGATGAACGTTAAAAACGGCGAGATCATCGCCATGGGTTCATATCCGGACTTTGACCCGAACGACTTTGTCCTTTCCATGGAAGGCGACGCTCAGGCAAAAGTACAGGTCAAGTATTACCTTGGAATCGACGAATATCAGGATATTACATCCGTCGACATGCCTCTTTGGAATCGTGCGATCATGTCCATGTATCCGCCGGGATCCACATTTAAGATGGTAACTGCTTTGGCGGCTTTGGACTGTGGAACGATCACTCCGCAGAACAGTGAAGTCCGCTGCGTAAGTCCTACGGAATTCGGTGGCATGCCATGGAAGTGCCTTGAGCGCCCTGACACAGGACACGGAATGCTCGATCTTACATCCGGGCTTGCTACTTCGTGCAATATCTATTTTGCTAAACTCGGCGTTGATACTACGATCAATGAAATCGACCGAATCGGCGCTAGCCTTGGTCTAGGTGAACTTACCGGCATCGATCTTCCCGGTGAAATCCCCGGCATTCGCGCCAACCGTGTAAATAAGAGACTTCTCCGTCAGACTATGACTGACGAGGACTTGGACTGGCACGTTGCTGATACGGCACAGGCCGCGATCGGTCAGTTCGACAACTGCTTTACGGTTACTCAGCTTGCAAGATATACGGCGGCTATCGCTACGAATAATCTGGTAACTCCTCATGTTATCCGAAATGTTGTCGCTGATGACGGTTCGATACTCTATAACGGCAATACGCAGGCTGTTCCTTGCGGCTTTAATCAGGATTATCTCGACGCGATCCATACAGGCATGCGTGCCGTTGTTACGAGTGAGCAGGGAACCGCGCATGACGTTTTCTACAAATTCCCGATCAAGGTAGCCTGTAAGACAGGTACGGCCGAAACGGGATTTGAGGAGAAGAAGAAAGAGTACTCAAACGGATTGTTCGTTTGTTACGCTCCTGCAGATGATCCGGAAGTCTGTATTGCCCTCTGTATTGAAAGAGGTGAGTGGGGTTCCTATACGAGTGATATCGCAAAGAAACTGCTCATCGCATATTTCGGCATTTCCGACCCGAGCGCAGGTGCTCCCGAGAAAACTTCTCCGCCGATGGGAGATGTCGGTGTCGTTGAAGAAACCACTGCACCTCAAACAACTGAAGAACCTGGCTGATCAGTATTTGATGCTTTTTTATGCAAAATAGTAAATTTCGGTTGCAGATTCTGCCCCGAGTTAGTAGAATATATATATACTTTTTTGGAGGCAGCGAGAATGAAGATCGTTATTATGGCTGATAATCGAAAGAATGAGCTTCTTGTAAACTTTTGCATAGCATATCGTCAGCTTCTTTCTAAACATACATTGATCTCGCTGCATAACACGGCTACACTTCTTGAATCTGCCGCAGAACTTAGCGTTGTCGGTCTTTCCACAGACTATTCCGGTGGTTTTGATCAGCTTGCTTCTCGAGCGGAGTATAACGAGATCGACTGCGTTATTTACTTAAGAGACACTCAGCTTGCGAATTACAATGAGATCAATCCGCTTCTTAAGGCTTGCGATTATAACAGCATTCCTTACGCGACAAATCTTGCAAGCGCCGAGATCCTTATTCTTGCGATCGACCGTGGTGACCTCGATTGGCGTGAACTCGTTCGCGACAATAAATTCTGAGCATCCTTATGAAGATTCTTCCTTTTTCCTATGGATTGGCAAGCGCCAATATGTATGTGCTGCTTTTCGGAAGAGAAGCTATTGTTATCGATCCATGCTGTCCCTGGAGTGAAACGGGTCTCGAAGATGTTGAAGTAAAGGCGGTTTTCTGTACGCATGGGCATTTTGATCACATCGCTGAAGCGGATGATATCTATTCGCGCTTTATGTGTCCGATCTATGTTTCTGAGAAAGATCAGAAGATGCTGCCGGATCCGATCTTAAATCACGGCGTTGATTTTGGCCTGAAAGTATCTGTTTCTGCGCCTTCTAAAGTAATTCCGTCAGATGAAATGGACAAGAGTATGCTCGGATTATCTGATTCTGAGGAGTTTTCCCTGAAGATCGTCCCGACTCCCGGACATACTGCCGGATCTGTTTGTTTTCTGTTCACGCTGAGTAATTCCGAAAAGCACATGTTTACAGGGGATATGCTTTTCATGAGAAGTATCGGTAGAACGGATCTTGGCGGATCGTATTCAGATATGATGCGCTCAATAGAGCTTCTGAAGACAATGGATGACGATATTGTCTGCTATCCGGGACATGGTCCGGAAACTCTTCTCGGAACCGAGAAAAAGTGTAATCCGTATTTCTGATATAATCTCGTAAATATAGTGTTTTTGTCGGCTTTTGTATTCACAGAAGCCGTTTTTATTTTTCGCCGCTTGCTATATTGAGGCAGGAGGTGATGATTATGCATACAGTACAGGCTTCAATTGTGTTTTCAATTGTATTTGCGGTCATTTGCGGGATCATATCCATGAATCCGATCATGTATGCGAGAACTTCGGAGATCGCAGTATTGTCAGTTTCCTGTCATCAGGAGAATAACCAAAAAGATGAGATGTTCGAAGTAACTACAAAAACAAGTAGCAATAACACCTGGGATGTAGAAATGAGCTGCCCCGAAAAGGCATATCGCTTTTCAAAAGGAATTCGAGATTCCGTCAGTATCCTGATGGGTTAGGAGGCACTTATGAAAAGAAAGCTTTTCGGAAGGCGTGGCTCGATAACGCTTTTCCTTTGTATCATCCTTTCCGCGGCGATCCTTCTGGAAACGATCTACCTGCAAGGCGCTTATCGTAGAAAACAGGAAGTGATCCTTACTGAAGCTGTTTCACATCAGGTGGAACAGATCTTTTCGCAGTTTAACAGAGAATATCTGGACTGGTATGGCATCTATGCGATCGATGACGTGAAATACGGAAGTTCAGTGTTTGAAGAGATGACGAAGGATTATTCGGATATGTCGTTCGAATATAGTCTGACAGATGAGTTTGATGAAGATGATCTACGTGCATCTGCGGTAGAATACATGAAGCTTCGAGGCATTGCTTTTGAGGGAAATGCATTGCTTGATCGGCTTGATCTGTCAGTTTCGCAGCTCTCCGGTAGCAGCCATACAGGCGGTATCGGCATCGGGAACTGGATTCCGACGTTTAAGGATTATCTCTCGAACAAGGATAAGTATAAGGATCGATTGGCCGATTTTGAAGTGATTTGTGATCACATGGGGCTTGGAGATCAGCTTCCTTACTTTTCCTCTTTCTGTGATGATGTGACGGAAGCTTGGGAGAAGAGCAGTAGTCAGTTCTTTGAATGCGGGGAATCTTCGGTAACCATTTCTCTTTTTGATCCTGGAAGCATAGATTCATTGACATCAGCATTTGACTCGTATATTGATGTAGATCTTCCTTCGATCGTGGACAGGCTTCTGATCAACGAATATGCCGTTTTTTCGTTTGATTCCTTTGTTACCAGATATCAAGGTGATGATGATTATGAACCAGAGTGCAATATTCTCGGAATCCCGTTTGATGAGATACACGATTCGAACGATAAGGGAGATCTTGAATATCTGTTTGTCGGTTCGGAAGATGCTGTTTTCAACAAGCTGATCTCTTACGGAACTTTGTTTGGAACAAGGCTGATATTGAACTACAGTGCTTTCATCTTAGACGACGCAAAGAGAAGTGCCGCATTAGTGCTTGCCGAAATAATGTGTATCCTGATATCGTTACTTACTTTCTTTACGGTCAATCTGTCGCCAACAGTTGTAATGTATTTTGTTCTGTTCTTTTTTGCATATACTGCGGCAATGGTTGATGTAACTAAACTTACCATGGGCATGACGGTTCCGATTTTTTATAACGATTCTGTCTGTGAAGCGTTAGGTGATTTTGCCGACACACAGTATCGAGATTACTATCGTGTTTTCCTTCTTTTTGTCCCGGAAGATGTTCTTCTTGAAAGAATGCTTGATGTGATCCAGCGTGACTGTGGGGATGAAATATATACGGGAGTTAAAGCGGAAGGTTCTTTGCGTGGAGATAAATATACCGTAAAAAGGAGGTTTGAGCTTTATGAGAATCCGGAATAAAAGAAGAGCCTTAAGACTTGGATCGATTGTCTTAGAGGCGACTATAGCATTTCCAATGTTCCTAGTACTTCTTTTCTCGGTACTAAGCTCCATGACTGTTGTAAATGCGGACCTTTACATGCAAAGAGCGACGGAGAATGTGGTATCTGAACTCAATGTTGCGATTCCTTTAGTTGCCAACGGAATTTCGACCGCTGACGAAATAATCTCTGAATTCGGTATATCTGAAGAGACTTCGATCGACACATCCGGTCTGGATGAAGCTTTGGGCTTTCTTGGCGGTGTATCAGGAACAACAGGCGTCGATATCGAGGATGTGCTGAGTACCGGTCTTCTCGGAAGATATGTGCGTGACCGGATCTTGAATGAATTCGAAAAACTTACGGGAAATGGATGGGTCTATGGCGATCTGGTAAATAACGTTTCTGTATACATTGACGTTGAGACTGAGGAGAGAAGTGTCTATCTGAAGGTCTATTATGACATTGAAGCAGGAGGATTTACATTGAATAGATCTTACTGTTCTTCTTTGGCACTTTACGCGGATATGATCCCGCTTCGTACCGATTCGGATGAGAAAGAAGAGAATGAACAGACAATATGGGATCTGGAAAATTTCGATCGCGGGATCGAGATCAGAGCGAAATTCGGAGGGAATCTTCCTTATAACTATCCGGTGATCAGTTGTTGCGAAGGAAATGAGGTAACGTCGATCAAGAGCCTGGACGCGACATCTCCTTTTTATTCTTCAAGAATCGAAGTGAACGATAAAGTCAAAAAGTACATCAGGGATCTTTCAAACTTTGACGGCTCCGATTTTTCAGGTGTCACGGTTGAAGTGAATGAAAATACGAAAAAGACACTGATCATAGTTGTGCCGCAGAACTGTTCAGACGAGGTCTACGGGTATATTTCGGATCTTCATTCATACGCGGAACAACGAAACGTAATACTTTGCATAGAGAAATATGAGGTATCACACCGCTATGAGGAAAAAGACACTGAAATCTAAGCGTTTTATATATTATATATATTAAAAAGTTGTTGTCACATCTGGAACCTTGCGGTATAGTATTAGTTGCTGATAATTTGAGTAACTGTGTTTTCGGAGGATTTTGATTGAAACAGAGCGGTGAACAGGTTAGAGAAGTCGGTTCTACAAGACAGGCATCCATCGGTTCCAATGAAGAAGCATCGATCGGTGATGTTCTTCGTAAGGCAAGAAAAGAGTTAATGACTAAGCGCATTCTGATTGCCATAGTCGTTATTCTTTTGTTCACGATATGTGTGTTCTTTGCTTTGAATGGTACATTTGACCGCTTTGTTGACTATCTGATCGGTCTTGCGGAGTGAAACAATGGTGAATGGCAAGTTAAAAGATGAACATATGGATGACCTCTTCAGGGCGATCCTGACGTTGGAAACAACAGATGAATGCTATTCTCTGTTTGAAGACCTTTGCACGATCTCCGAGATCAAGTCGCTTGCTTCAAGATTTCAGGTTGCTATCCTTCTTGATAAAGGGTACACATATACTGAGATCTTTGAAAAGACAGGCGTCAGTACTGCTACGATCAGTCGTGTCAAACGTTGTCTCGATTATGGCGCAGATGGCTATAGGACAGTGCTTGACAGAATGAATATACAGGCTGAAAAGTCTGAAAAAGGAAAAATGGAAGGAAAAGGGAAGAAATGAGCATTATTAGTAAGATTTTCGGTACGCACAGCGATCACGAGATCAAACACATCATGCCGATCGTGGAGGCTATCGAGAGTCGCTCCGACAAATTCAAGAATATGTCGGAAAGTGAACTTAAGGGCATGACAGATGTCCTCAAAAAACGTCTTGCGGATGGAGAGACACTGGATGATATTCTCCCGGACGCATTCGCAACGATCAGAGAAGCTGCATGGAGAGTATTGGGACTTCGTCCTTATAAAGTCCAGCTCATCGGTGGTATCATTCTTCACCAGGGCCGTATCGCCGAGATGAAGACAGGTGAAGGTAAAACACTCGTTGCTACACTTCCTGTTTATCTCAACGCTCTTACAGGCCGCGGTGTTCACGTAGTAACAGTTAACGATTACCTCGCTCGAAGAGACAGTGAGTGGATGGGTAAGGTTTATCGTTATCTCGGCTTGTCCGTTGGTCTTATCGTTCATGACCTGGACAATGAAGAAAGAAGAAAAGCTTATAATTCCGACATCACATACGGTACAAACAATGAATTCGGATTCGACTATCTGCGTGATAACATGGTCGACCGAAAAGAAAAGATGGTTCAGCGTGAACTCGTTTACGCGATCGTCGACGAGGTCGACAGTATCCTGATCGATGAAGCGAGAACTCCTCTTATCATTTCCGGTATGGGCGGAGAATCCTCTGATATGTACACGAAGGCTGACCGCTTCGTTAAGACTCTTAAGAAGTTCGTCGTTGTTGAGACCGATGAAAAGGTCGACATCGATGATGTCAGCGGGGACTGCGATTACGTAGTAGATGAAAAGGCAAAGACGGCTGTTCTTACAGCAAACGGTATCGCTAAGGCCGAGAAGCACTTCGGTGTCGAGAATCTTTCCGATCCGGAGAACTTCGATCTGCAGCACTACATCAACAACGCCCTTAAAGCAAACGGCACGATGGAACGTGACCAGAAATACGTTGTTACCAACGGAGAGGTTATCATTGTTGACGACTTTACCGGCCGTCTGATGTACGGTCGTCGTTTCAGTGACGGTCTCCACCAGGCGATCGAAGCGAAGGAAGGCGTTAAGGTAGAAAGAGAGTCCAAGACACTTGCTACCATTACTTTCCAGAATTACTTCCGTATGTATGAAAAACTCTCCGGTATGACAGGTACGGCTTTCACAGAGGAATCCGAGTTCCGTCAGATCTACAGCCTCGACGTTATTCAGATCCCGACTAATAAGCCGATCGCTCGTATCGATGAGCATGACGCAGTTTACAAGAACCAGAGCGGTAAGTATGCCGCGGTTCTCCGGCAGGTCAAGGAAGCTCATGAAAAGGGACAACCGGTACTCGTCGGTACTGTTGAAGTAAGTAAGTCTGAGTTCCTTTCCAAGATCTTTACCCGTGCGGGAATCAAGCACGATGTATTGAACGCTAAGAACCACCTTCGTGAGGCTGAGATCGTTGCTCAGGCCGGCCGTTATGGCGCGGTTACGATCGCTACTAACATGGCTGGTCGTGGTACCGATATTCTGCTCGGTGGTAACCCTGAGTTCATGGCAAAGCAGGAAATGCGTAAACTCGGTTATTCCGAGGAACTGATCGATGCGTCTACGGCATATAACGAAACTGATGATGAAGTTATCATCGAAGCTCGTGAGCGTTTCTCCACTCTTGAGAAAGAATTCAAAGAGAAGATCAAGGATGAAACCGAAAAGGTTAGAGAAGCCGGCGGTCTTTTCATTATCGGTACTGAGCGTCACGAATCCCGTCGTATTGACAACCAGCTGCGTGGTCGTGCCGGTCGTCAGGGTGACCCGGGACGTACGAAGTTCTTCCTGGCACTTGATGACGATCTCATGCGTCTCTTTGGTGGTGAGCGTGCGAATGCCGCATTCGAGACTCTCGGTGTAGACGAAACAGTTGAGATCCAGTCCGGTATCCTCAGCAGACAGATCGAAAGTGCTCAGAAGAAGGTTGAAGGTCAGAACTTCAGCATGAGACGTCACGTACTTGAGTACGACGATGTTATGAATGTTCAGAGAAACCTCATCTATGAACAGCGCCGCAAGGTTCTTGATGGTGTGGATATCCACGAGACCATCAAGAAGATGGTAGAAGCTGTTGCGGAGCGTGTCGTAGATCGTGTTGCTCTTGACGGTGATATCGGATCTGAAGAGTGCGTAGGTCTTAAGGCCGGTATTTCCGATGTCTTTGGCGCGGTTCCGGTTCTTGAAGATCTTGATAAGAAGATTTCTGCTAAAGAATCTGCTGATGCAGATGAGATCTCTTCCAAGCTCGTTGAGCAGAGCCTTGAAAAGCTTGAGAAGCGTGATGAAGAGATCACTCCGGAGATCTTCCGTGAGGCTGAGCGTCAGATCCTTCTTTTCAATGTTGACCAGAAGTGGATGGATCACATCGACGCTATGGATCAGCTGAGAAACGCGATCGGTATGAGATCTGTCGGTCAGAAGGACCCGGTAGTCGAATATCGTATTGAAGGTTCCGAGATGTTTGATGAAATGAACATGCTCATTCAGAACGATACTGTTCGCCTGATCATGAAGGCAAACATCGAGGCAGGCCAGCGCATCGAAAGAAAGAATTCCGTAAAGAAACTTCAGGAAGGTCACGGCAACGCTCAGTTGGATTCTGTCGCTAAGCGCGCACAGTCCGGTGAAGACGCTAAGGCAAACCAGCAGGCTGGTATTTCCCAGAATCAGCCGGCTAAGCGTGACGCTAAGAAGGTAGGCCGTAATGATCCGTGCCCGTGCGGAAGCGGCAAGAAGTATAAGAATTGCTGTGGAAAGGATTCCAATGACTAAGTCAGATTATTATTCTGATGTTTTGGAGGCATCCGAGTATATCCGTTCGAAAGTGACGGAGATACCGGATGTTTGCCTTGTCCTGGGTTCAGGACTGGGACCGCTAACGGATCGTGTTGAAACGATCACTGAGATTCCGTATGAGGATGTCCCGCATTTTCCAAAGACTACTGTTGCCGGACATGACGGAAAGTTACTCGTTGCTAAGCTTTCAGGCGTTCTGACATTTATCATGAAGGGCCGTTTCCATTATTACGAAGGATATTCGACACAGGAAGCAACCTTTTATGTTCGAGTAATGGCGAAGCTTGGTGTTTCCACTTTGGTAATGACCAATGCTGCCGGTGGGATCAATACAGCTATGAATCCGAGTGAGCTGATGCTGATCACCGATCATATCGGACTTTTCTGTGATTCTCCGCTTCGTGGCCCGAATCTTGATGAGTTCGGACCTCGTTTCCCGGATCAGACCAGAGTGTACGATAAGGTGCTTTCCGAGAAGATGATCGAATCTGCCGAAGAACTCGGCATTCCGCTTCACAAAGGTGTTTATGCGTATACACGCGGACCTCAGTATGAGACTCCGGCCGAGATCAGAGCCCTTAAGGTTTTGGGCGCGGATGCTGTCGGAATGTCTACGGTAGCTGAGGCTATCGCGGCAAGTCACAGTGGAATGAAAGTTCTGGCAGTCTCATGTATTACCAATTTTGCGGCCGGTATCTCCGGTCAGCCGCTTTCCCATTCTGAAGTAATGGAGAATGCGAATAAATCATCGAAAAACAGTATCGCGTTAATGGAGAAATTCTTCTCGAAACTTTAAGGAGAACGTCTATGAGTGATTTACCTCTTTATGAAATCAAGGACATCAAACTGGCTCCGGAAGGACACCACAAGATCGACTGGGCTTACAGGAACATGCCTGTTCTTCGGATCATTGAAAAAGAACTGAAGGAAACCAGACCTTTTGAGGGTTTGAAGATCTCCGTAAGTGTCCATGTTGAGGCAAAGACGGCGAATCTGGCTCTGGTGCTTCGTGAGGGCGGCGCTGATGTAGCTCTTACCGGCTGTAATCCGCTTTCCACTCAAGACGATGTCGCTGCGGCTCTTGTTGAGCGTGGCATGAAGGTTTACTGCATCCACGGAGCAGATCCGGATACTTATAGAAGACACCTGGAAATGACACTTGCTTTCGGACCGGACATCGTGATCGATGACGGCGGAGACCTTGCGATGCTTTTGCATTCCACTCATAAGAACCTTGTTTCCGGTATGCTTGGTGCCTGTGAAGAAACGACTACGGGCGTTCACAGACTTAAGATCCTGGAAGAAGAAGGAAAGCTCGCTTATCCTGTAATTGCCGTAAATGATGCTCGTTGTAAGCATCTGTTTGATAACCGTTTCGGTACGGGTCAATCCGTTTGGACAGCGATCATGGCAACAACGAATCTTATCGTTGCAGGTAAGTATGTAGTAGTTGCAGGCTTTGGTATGTGTGGTAAGGGTGTCGCACTTCGCGCGAAGGGCATGGGCGCTCGTGTTATCGTGACTGAGATCGATCCGGTTAAGGCGTGCGAAGCGATCATGGAAGGCTATGACGTCATGACGATGGATGAAGCTGCTCCTCTTGGCGATGTATTCGTAACCGTAACCGGCTGTAAGGACGTAATTACCAAGCAGCATTTCGAGAAGATGAAAGACGGCGCGATCTGCTGTAATGCCGGCCATTTCGATGTTGAGATCAATCTGGTCCAGCTTGCGGAGATGGCGAAAGAGCGCAAGGAACTTCGTAAGAATATCGAAGGCTTCGTTATGGAAGACGGCAGAACGATCTGCATCCTTGCTGAAGGACGTCTTGTTAACCTCGCCAGCGGTGACGGACATCCTGTTGAGATCATGGATATGAGCTTTGCGCTTCAGGCTCAGAGCGCCAGATATATTGCCGAACACGGAAAAGAACTGGAAAAGAAGGTGTATGACACACCGACAGTCATTGATGACCGTGTAGGCGAATTCCTGCTTCAGTCAAAAGGGTATTCGATCGATAAGCTTACTCCTGAGCAGGATCGATACATCCATTCCTGGGATTTGGAGGAGTGAAATGAATAAATCAATTCTGTTCTCTGATATTACGATCGTTACACCCCATGATGGAGCTCCTGTTTCGATCGTCGAGCATGCTTATTGCTCTGTTACCGGAAATAAGATCGTCTATGTCGGAACATCGAAAGACGAGGCTTCTGAAGCCCTGAAGGATGCATCTGAAGTCTTTCAGTATGACGGTAAAAACAAGATCCTTTGTCCGACGTTTGCGAACGCGCATGGTCATACTCCGATGTCGATCTTTCGAAACATCGCGGATGACAGATCGCTTCAGGACTGGCTTTTCGGTCAGATCATTCCTCGTGAAGACAGAATGATTGCGGATGATTTCTATTATGGTAATCTTCTTACACTTGCCGAGATGATCGAAGGTGGAACGGGCTGTGTCGCCAATATGTACGATGGCGCGCTTCTTATCGCGAAAGGTGCGGTAGAAACGGGTTTTCGTGTACAACAGACTTCCATGGGCAAGAAATGTGTTGACGGGAAGTGGTCCGTTGACCGTACGAGTGTTGATGAACTTAATTCCTTTATCGCCAATGAGGGAAAAGGACTGATCACACATAGTCTTCTGGTTCATTCGATCTATCTTTACCCTGAAGACTTCTATAAGCCTTTGGCAGAACTTGCAAAAGAATATGATCTTCCGGTCAGTGTGCATATTTCCGAGACGATCACAGAAAATGATAATTGCCAGAAGAGCTACGGATGTTCTCCGGTTCAAAAGCTTGACTGGGCAGGCCTTTTAAATGATAAGACCGTCGCGGCTCACTGTGTTCATTTAACTCCTGAAGACAGAAAGATCCTTGCGGATCGAAAAGTCTGGGTCGCGCATAATCCTTCGAGCAATATGAAGCTCGCGTCCGGTTTTGCGGATATGGTCAATATGCAGAAGGACGGTGTACGTCTTTGCATCGGTTCAGATGGAGCCGCAAGTAACAACAATCAGGATATGTTCATGGAGATGCGCCTTGCGTCCTTTATGGCAAAAGGTACGACTCTTGATCCGACAGTCCTTACGGCAGAAGACGTTTTCACGATGTCGACCAGAAACGGTTATCTGGCATGCGGTTTTGAGGATTGTGGTATTATAGAGCAAGGCATGCGTGCAGATCTTCAGATCATTGACTATGACTGCCCGCAGATGTGGCCTCTCGGAAATCCGCTGTCCGCGCTTGTTTATTCTTGCGGTCCTAAGTGTGTTGAATCCGTCATGATCGATGGCCAGTTCGTTCTTTATAAGCATGAACTGAAGACGATCGATATGGAAAAGGTCAAAGCCGAAACGAAAAAGACGATGGAACGTCTGAAATGATCCTGATGAAAACAGTTTATTGCTGATTTCATATGTCCACGTAGCTCAGCAGGATAGAGCGACCGCCTCCTAAGCGGTAGGCCGGAGGTTCGAATCCCCTCGTGGACGCCAGAAAGACTCCCTTTTGAGGAGTCTTTCTTTTTTTCTTTATATTGATTTATAATGACCTTAAGTTATCTTACAGGAGGGTATCTTATGAAAACACTGATCGTTGTTGACATGCAGACTGATTTTATCGATGGCGCACTGGGATCCAAGGAAGCCACCAAGATCGTTTCAAACGTTGTAAAGAAGATCAAATCCTATGTTAAGAAGGGTGACCGCGTGATCTTTACGCAGGACACTCATAAGAAGAACTATATGAATACCAGGGAAGGGAAATATCTGCCGGTTCCGCATTGTATCAAAGGATCCGACGGCTGGCTGATTTCCGAAAAGATAAGAAAAGCAGCTCCGGAAGACGCGCTTGTCATTGAAAAGCCTTCCTTTGGATATACAGGCTGGAAAAAGTTTTTAAAGGATGATACAGACCCGATCGAAGTCATCGGTCTTTGCACGGATATCTGTGTTGTTTCAAATGCCCTTGCGATCAAAAACATGTTTCCGGAAAGAGATATTATCGTCGATTCTGCCTGCTGTGCCGGCGTTTCACCGGCTTCGCACGACGCGGCGCTTCTTACCATGAAGTGCTGTCAGATCGATATTCTGCATGAGGGAAAAGAACCGTGGAGGGAAGCATAACATGAAATTACATCCGATCATCACAAGTCTCCTTGAGACTGATATGTATAAGTTTTCCATGGGCCAGGCGATCTATCACCAGTATCCGTCATATAAGACCACATGGACGTTCCGTTGCAGAAATAAAGACGTTAAGTTCACGGAAGAGATGATCCAGGAGATCAAGGAGCAGCTTCAGGCATACTGTAAACTTCGTTTCACTGAAGAGGAGCTTCAGTATCTGGACGATATCAAGTGGATCAAGGGTTCGTATGTAGACTTTCTCAGACTCTGGGAGCCCAGATATGAGGACTTTGAGATCACAACAGACGCGGAATGTAACCTTTCCATCGAGGCTCGCGGCACATGGCTGAATACCTCCATGTATGAGATACCGACGCTTGCGATCGTAAACGAAGTATATTTCCGTATGGCATATAACTATGATGATCTCATTAAGAGCTTCGAGGAGCGTTTGAATGAGAAGATCGGATGGCTGAAGAGCGGAAAATACAGCCTTTCTTCCTTCAGTGAGTTCGGCATGAGACGTCGTCTTTCCGCGGAAGCTCAGGATATGGCCGTAAAAGCACTTGCGGACGCGGATCTCTCCGGATCGGACAGCCATTTTGTCGGTACTTCCAATGTTTATCTTGCCAAGAAATATAACCTGACACCTGTAGGAACCATGGCGCATGAGTGGATCATGTGTGTCGGCCAGGGTGATCATAAGCATAACCCGGCGTATTCGAACTGGTACGCGCTTCGTGCCTGGGTCGATGAATACGGTGTCTTAAATGGTACCGCTTTGACGGACGCGATCACGACAGACTGCTTCCTTCGTGACTTCCAGCTTACGTATTCGACGCTCTTTTCCGGTGTTCGTCATGACTCCGGTGATCCGATCGAGTGGGGCGAGAAGATGATCGCTCACTATAAGTCTCTGGGGATCGACGCGACAACGAAAACGCTGCTTTTCTCAGACAGCCTCAATTTCGAAAAAGCCGATAAGATCTATAAGCATTTCCGTGGACGCGCGAAGGTTGCTTTCGGTATCGGAACATATATCGCAAACGACACCTGTGTTCCTGCTCTTAACATCGTCATGAAGACGACGCTCTGTAACGGGCAGGATGTCGCTAAGATCTCTGATGTAGAAGGAAAAGGCATGTGCAAGAACCCAGACTACGTCAATTATCTTCAGCGTTGTATCGACTGGAGAATGGAACACGAGTGATCGAAACGTGTGATCCATGATAGATAAACCATAAAGTGAATGACCGGTTCTTATGGACCGGTCATTTTGTATATGGATCCTTAATAGCAACTTGACATCTAAGGAAATAATCGGTATATTTTTATGTGCTTTAGGGCAATGCCAATGTGGCTCAGGGGTAGAGCAATTCACTCGTAATGAATAGGCCGTGGGTTCGATTCCCACCATTGGCTCCAAAAAGAACTGTTTCAAGGCGACAAGCTGAAGAGACAGTTCTTTTTTTATGTTTTATTGTATAATTGAAATAGAACAAGAAGTGAGGAATTTTGTCGAATATGGTTTCTTCAGACTCCAAAAGGAATAGTGCCCGTCTGTTCGGTGCTAAGCGGACTTTATCGCTCTGCGTGGTTTTGTCGATCCTTCTGAGTCTTTCTCTTTCTGCGTGTAAAAAGACGAGCAACAAGTTCCCGACGATCCCGACTTCTGAAACGTCGGAAACATTTGAATCCGAGACCTCTGAAACCTCTGCGCAGCCTTCATCTCTTGAACTTACGATCGCTTCTCCGCTCTCGTATGAGACCTGTCAGTATCTTGCCCGTTTGTACTACGCGAAAAGCAACGGTCTTCTCGGCGATGGTGTGACCGGAGCTACCGTCGACCTGGATTATCTTTCTTCGATCGATCTTCCTTTTGTACTTGATGTATATACAACATCCGAAAACGGTTGTAATATTTCGACTTTGAGCCAGTGGAAAGGCTCGGACATGCCGGATATCTTCTTGACAGACAGCTTTGATCAGGCGGTATCAAAGGGATACGCACTTCCGATCAACGAATATCTCGCGGAGATCCCGCTCTTTTCGTCTGACCGTATCTATCCCGAACTCATCTCCGAATTCCACGTCGAGAACAGTCAGTACGGTATTCCTTATCAGATGTCCGCGGCGGTGCTTTTCTGTGATATGGAAGTACTTCGCCAGGCGAATATTCCTTCTGTCAGTTTCAGACAGAGTAAGTCGTCCCTTCTGGAACTGATTTCCGAGATCGCTAAGCTGAATGAAGAAGAGAAGACTGTTCTCCCGTTTTATCTTGCCGCGAATATGGTTCCGTATCTTCCGTCTTCGATCTATAGCAGAGAATACCTGTCCGCCTCAAACGGTGAAGAAAGGATCGATCCGAACTTCCGTGATTCTGTCGCTTATGTCGAATCGATCATCAATTCGGGTTATTCCTATGAAAGTTTAAAAGAAGGCGAATCGGAAGCTCTGTTCGAAGGTATTTCTCCGATGCTTTCTCGTAAGGTCGGAATCTGGGTCGGAACGACCGATGAGATCCCCGTATATGACAACTATATGCCGAATACCCTAAACATGATGCAGCTTCCGGGCATCAAGGACGATGAGTATTCTGCGCCTCTTATTATCGCGTATCCATTCTGCGTTTCTTCTACGTGCAAGAACCCGAAGGAGGCTTGTGAACTAGCATCTTTCATCGCGCTTGATGAGGACGCCCTGCTTCTTATATCCCGACTTTCGGAAAGAACCGGTTATCTTCCGGTCGTTAAGACACCCTCCGTATGGCAGAGCACGGTAAAGAACCAGAAGTATGGAAACTACCTGATGCAGTATCAGGAACTGATGGATCAGGCGATCCTGATCCCTGAAGTATCCGAAAGTGAAACATTCATCAATGATGTGGACTATATATCGAAAACAATATATGAAACAATAACTTCGAAAAACGATGATGAGAACTGAGGGGTCGTGACAGTCGCCGAAAAGGCTGAAAGAGGTAGTAAATGGCAGACATTCGATTATCGCCATTAAGAGTCTTGGACAAGACGAAGATCCGGGAACAGGGGATCCTGGATCGAGTCACTGATGATGTGTCATCTTTTATCCGTTCGGTCCTTTCGGATCCGAACAGGAAGTACTTTACCGCTTCGTTTTTTGAATTGGGAAAAGAACTTGTCTTCGGCGTTTTAGGTCTCGACGGTTATTCGGAAAAGAATAGAAGCGCTTCTTCTGTCATGTATTTCGTTGATACGATCGTAACGGATGAAGGTGAGAGGAATATCCCCGAAGAATATTTTGTATCCGCTTATGACAGCCTTCTCCGCTATGCGTTTTTCGACCTTCAGATCCACAGAGTTTCGACCATGATCCCTGTAACAGATGAAGCGGAATCGCGTGTCCTTTTGGCATGTAATATGCGTCAGGAAGCGCTTTTGGATGAGGCATTATATATCGACGGCACTTTCTGCGACGCGGCGCTGTTTTCGCAGCTGGATTCCGAGTATCCGAATTATTCCGTCGGGTTTGTTCCGTTCAAAAAGGGTGTCGTCGCGATCCGCGGAGATAACGATGTTGTCGAGATGACGCAGTTCTTCGCTTACGGGAAAGAGGTTACCGGAAATCTGGAAAGAAGTGTTGCGATCCGTACTGGCATCGCGGACGGTCATGGTGTCCTGAAAGAAGAGGGTTCACCGGAGTATAAAGATCTCGTGAAACTTGATTTTCCGGATGAAGTTAAAAGATGCATGATCGAGTTCGGCGAGTACTTTTCGAAAAGGAGGACCGGTTTTACCATTCATGCCAAGCCGCTTCACGGAAGTGATTTCCAGAAAAAAGTCTGGGATAAGGTCTGTACGATCCCGTATGGCGCGACTTGCAGCTATGAAGATATCGCGCTTGAACTTACCGGCGGAGATAAAGTATCCGCACGAAACCTAACGCGTGCGGTCGGTTCCGCTTGTGGTGACAATCCGCTGCCGCTTTTGGTTCCCTGTCACCGTATTATCGGTAAGGACGGACGACTTGTCGGTTTCTCCGGTGGTCTTGAGATCAAAGAATTTCTGCTGAACCACGAAATGTTCGGCATCCACATTATTGAGTGATTGAAGGGAGATTAATATGAAAATAGTTATGCCGCCATCTACGATGCTGAATCCGGTTCCGGTCGTCATGGTTTCCTGTGCGGGAAAAGAACCGAAAAAGATCGAAAAGAGACCGAATATCATCACGGTCGCTTGGGCAGGAACGATCAATTCCGAACCGCCTATGGTTTTTGTTTCGATCCGTAAATCCCGTCATTCCCATGACTTGATCTGTGAGACTTCGGAATTCGTCATCAACCTGGTCACTGAAGATCTTGCCAAGTCTTGCGATTACTGCGGTGTAAGATCCGGCGACAAAGAAGACAAGTTTGAGAAGACAGGACTTACCGCCATTAAAGCGGACGGCCTGAAATACGCGCCGCAGATCAAAGAAGCGCCGGTATCTCTGTTTTGCAAGTTGAAAGATATCATTGAGCTTGGTTCTCATGATATGTTCCTTGCCGAGATCACGGGTGTTTCCGTTGATGAAAAGCTCATCGATGAGAAGGGTAAGATCTGCCTGGAAAAAGCCAATCTCGTAACGTATTCACACGGTGAATACTACACTCTCGGAAAAATGCTCGGTTTTTTCGGTTATTCCGTAGCTTCGAAAGAAGCATTGAAAAGAAGGATGCCTTCGAAAAAAACAAAAAAATCTAACAAAAACGGCAACAAATAAACCGATTAAGTTGACAATCGAAGTATTTTTTCATTAAAATTATATGGTGTTCTTAAGAGGGACATATGATTTGAATCTTGAAAATTAAATATTGGAGGTGAGTACCATAGAACTTTGGTTAGCAATTCTATTGATTGTAATTGCTTTCGTAGTCGGTGCTCTCATCAGTGTAGGATTTTCCGTATTATATTACCGCAAAGGCCTTTCCGCTAAGCAGAAGAAGCTTGAAGAGGATGTGGCTAAAGCAGAAGAAGATGCAGAAAGAGTAATTGGTGAGGCGCAGAAGAATGCAGAAAGCAGAAAGAGGGAACTTCTTTTACAGGCGAAGGAGGAAATAACTAACGCGAAACTCGATCTTGAGAAGGACGTTAGAGAGAGAAAGTCCGAGATCGCCAGAGAGAGGAACCGTCTTGAGCAGAAAGAGGAATCATTAAACCGCAAGATCGAAGCGATGGAACAGAAGGAATCTGCTCTTGAAACCCGTGTCAGCGATGTTATGGCATTGGAGGAGAAAGCAAAGGAACTGGAACGTCAGAAAGTGATCGAGCTTGAGAAAGTATCCGGTTTATCTGTAAGTGATGCTCGAAATCTTGTTCTTGACGCTGCTCAGCGTGAATACAGCCACGATATGGCCGTAATGCTCAAGCAGATGGAAGAACAGGCGAAAGCTGAAGCCGACAAGAAATCGCGTGAGATCGTCGTGAATGCGATCCAGCGTTATGCTTCAGACTATGTGTCCGAAGTGACCGTTTCGGTTGTGTCCCTGCCGAATGATGAAATGAAGGGACGTATCATCGGCCGTGAAGGTAGAAACATCCGTGCGATCGAGACAAGCACCGGTGTTGACATTATTATCGACGATACACCTGAGGCCGTTATCCTTTCGAGTTTTGACCCAATCCGGCGTGAGATCGCCCGATTGACAATTGAAAGATTGATTTTGGATGGCCGTATCCATCCTGCGAGAATCGAAGAGATGTCTCACAAAGCCCGTAAAGAAGTCAACCAGACGATCAAGCAGGAAGGTGAAAGAGCTGCTTTTGATACAGGAATCGTCGGTCTGAATCCGGAGATCATCAAGTATCTCGGACGTTTACGTTATCGTACAAGTTACGGGCAGAATGTGTTGCAGCATTCAATTGAAGTCGCCTGGCTTGCCAGCATGATGGCGGCGGAATTAGGTCTGGATGAGATGCTTGCTCGTAGAGCAGGCTTGTTGCATGATATCGGAAAGGCTGCTGACTTTGAACTTGAGGGTTCTCATATTGAGTTAGGCGCTGACATTGCACGTCGTTATAAAGAAAATGACACAGTAATCAACGCGATCATGTCCCACCACGGTGACTGCGAACCGACAACTGAGATCGCAGTACTGGTTGCCGCAGCGGATGCTATTTCCGCAGCAAGACCGGGCGCACGTCGTGAGAACATGGAAACTTATATCAAGAGAATTCAGAAGCTTGAAGAAATCGCTACCAGTTTTGATGGTGTCGAGAAAGCCTTTGCGATCCAGGCAGGTCGTGAGATCCGCGTAATCGTCAGCCCGGACAAGGTGTCTGATGATGAAATGATCCTGAGAGCCCGTGATATCTGTAAGAGAATCGAGGAAGAACTCGATTATCCGGGTCAGATCAAGGTCAATATCATTCGTGAAACACGTGCCTCGGATGTAGCAAAGTAAACCCGAAACAGAAAGAGCCTGTCCTTATATGGGACGGGCTCTTTTTTTGTTCCCGAAAACGCTGCGTTTATGGTAAAATACAGAGTATATTTTTAGAATTGAGGAATAAGAATTGCGGGTCCTTTTTGTAGGTGATGTCGTCGCCCATCCGGGAAAGCGCATATTAAAGAACAAACTGAAGGCATTTTTATCTGAAAATGCCGTAGATGCCTGTATCGTAAATGCGGAGAATGTAGCCGCTGGACTCGGTATCAATTACGCTTCGGCAAAAGAGATCTTTTCATTCGGCGCTGACTGTATCACTCTTGGAAACCATTCTTTTTCCTGTCCGAGTTATCTTCAATTCGCGGAATCCGAACCTCGTGTTATCCGTCCGGGAAATGTCAGTGATTCATGGCCGGGAACTTGTGAGTACCTTGTCGATCTGAAAGACAAGGGCAGACTTCTCGTTATTTCCCTGATGGGTCAGGTATTCGTCACTCCCTTGGCGGATTCTCCGTTTAAGTATTTTCAGAATAATATCGAGAGATGGAAGAAGGAGTATGCTCCTACGAACATTCTTATAGATTTTCATGCGGAAACAACGAGCGAAAAGGGCGCCATGGGTTACTTCTGTGACGGCAAAGTCTCTTTGGTACTCGGTACACATACGCATGTACAGACCTCTGATGAAAAGATACTCCCTTGTGGAACGGGATATATCACTGATGTCGGAATGACTGGCACGGAAGAAGGAATCCTCGGTATGGACGCGGACGCTTCACTGCGTCGTCTTGCCGATAAGCTTCCGGCCAGATATCAGCCGGCAGAAGGATCGGCCACCATTCAGGCTGTTCTTGCGGATCTGGATGAGAAGACCGGTAAATGCCTGAAAATAGAAAGGATCAAATTGAATGAATAATGAACTCAGAAAACCGACCTGGATGACATACGTTCTTTTCTCGGAACTTTTTGTTGTTCTCGTTTTTATCGACCAGTTCACAAAGGATCTGATCGTTAAATCATTTGCGCTTGCGCAGAAAGACCCTATTATCGACGGGTTCTTTTCCTTCATGTATGTAAGAAACACGGGTAGTGCTTTCAGCATGTTCTCGGATAAAACATGGGGGATCACATTCCTTTCCGTGATCTCTTCGATCGCTTTTATACTCTTGATCGTTCTTGCGTTCTTTGTGCTTGCACGTTTCAGAAGCAGAAAGCTTTCTTTGTGTCTGATCTTCCTGTCCGCAGGAACTCTCGGCAATCTGATCGACAGAGTCCGTTTGAAGTATGTCGTTGATTTTATCTGCTTTGATTTCGGAAGCTATACGTTTCCGATCTTCAATGTCGCGGATATTTATGTAACACTTTCCTGCATCGCGCTCGCGGTATTCTTGCTTTTTAATGAGAAATTCATTCCGGAGATCCCGTTTAATCCGCCGAAGGAAGAACCACAGAAGGAAAGCGGTCTTATCGACTTTTCGGGAAAAGAAGACGAAGACGAAGCTGACGAGGAGTAACGCATGATCGAGTCCTACATCGTTGAAAACTATCAGGGTCGTGTTGATGCCTATATTCCGCAGGTCTGTCCGGATCTGACCCGCTCGCGTGCTGCGCAGCTGATCTCGGATGGCGCCGTATGCGTCGACGGTAAGCCTGTAAAAGCTTCGTTTAAGGTTTTCGGCGGAGAGAAGATCGATATCGATTTTCCGCCGCCGGTGGACACTGACGCAAAGCCGGAGAATATCCCGCTGGATATCGTTTTTGAAGATGATGATCTGATCGTTATCAATAAACCCCAGGGCATGGTCGTCCATCCTGCTCCCGGACATTATTCCGGTACGCTTGTTAACGCGCTTCTTTATCATTGCGCGGGAAAGCTTTCCGATATCAATGGCGTCATTCGTCCGGGTATCGTTCACCGAATCGATATGGACACTTCCGGTCTGATGGTCGTCGTTAAGAATAATGAGACGCATCTTGCTATGGCCGAGATGATCGCGAATCACGAAGTAGTGAGAGAGTATCGCGCCTGCGTTTACGGTATCGTAGATTCCGATAAAGGAACGATCCACGCGCCGATCGGACGCGCTACGAATGACAGAAGAAAGATGACAGTTTGTGAGGGTGGAAAGGATTCGATCACTCACTTTGAAGTGCTTGAGCGTTTCAGAAAAGGAACGGATCTTCTTTGCCGACTGGAAACAGGTAGAACACATCAGATCCGCGCGCACATGACGTATATCGGTCATCCGTGTATCGGTGATCCGCTCTACGCGCCGAAAAGAGAAAAGTACAATCTTCACGGCCAGGCGCTTCACAGTACATCCATTCGTTTTATTCATCCTCGCACGGAAGAGGTCATTGAATTTACCGCGGACATCCCGGAGCATTATAAGAAGCTTCTCGAAACACTGAGAAATGACGTTTAAAGGAGAGATGGATTTGATCGAAGAGACTGTTTTAAGAGTGAATCATCTTGTTGAACTTTCTTCCAATAACTGTGCCTGGTTGAAAGCTGTTGCCGATTCTTTCGACTGTGAAGTCGTCGCGCTGGACAGCGGTATCTCCGTTCGTGGTGAGACCGGTGTTCTTCCGAAGGCAGAAGCGGTTCTTTCTTGTATGGACAAGATCGTCGGAAAGAAAGAACAACTGGATATCCTGACTGTAAAGTATCTCTGCCAGCTCGAAAAGGAAGGCCTGCTCGAAGAGTTTATGGAAGATGAAGATCCGATCATCCTTACCACACCGGCCGGACGTTCCGTTCGCGCGAAAACACTCGGTCAGAGAGTCTATGTAGATTCCATGGCGAAGAATGAAGTCGTTATCTGTAAAGGACCCGCGGGATCCGGTAAGACTTTCCTCGGTGTCGCTATGGCTGTACTCGCCCTTCGTGATCGATCTGTCTCAAGGATCATTCTGACTCGCCCTGCGGTTGAAGCAGGTGAAAAGCTCGGTTATCTTCCGGGCGATATTGAAGAAAAGGTCGATCCTTACATGAGACCGATCTATGATGCGCTTCTCGAACTGATGGGAAGAGAAGCATTTGAAAGAAATCTCGAACGCGGCATTATCGAAGTATCTCCGCTCGCTTACATGCGCGGAAGAAACCTCGACGACAGCTTTATCCTTCTTGATGAAGCGCAGAATACCACGATCGAGCAGATGATGATGTTCCTTACACGTATGGGCATGAATTCCCGTGTCTGTGTTTGCGGTGATACAACGCAGATCGATCTTCCATCCGGTTATCCGAACGGACTTGATGACGCTATGCATATCCTTCGTGATATTCCCGGAATTTCGATCGTATCGCTTCAGGAGACGGATATTGTCAGAAACCCGTTGGTACAAAAGATAATAATGGCTTATAATGCAAGAGAGAGGAGACACGGGGGACATGCGTAATTCGAAGAAGAACCAGAAGCTTTTCCAAGTGATTCGTATCGCGTCCATTGCAGTACTTGCCGTACTGATGGTCTTGGTCGTGTATTTTGGTTCTCTTCCGAAACAGTATGATGTCCGTCAGGGACAGACTTCTGAATACGATATCACGGCGACAAGGACCGTTAAGGATTCGTATGAGACTGAGCGCCGTGCTGTCCTGGCAAAAACTGAAGTTGCTCCTATCTATGTCATTTCCGAAGAGATCTCCAATGAGAATATGCAGCTTGTCGCGGATTTCTTTAATTACTGTGAAGAACTCCGTAAGGCGAATATTGACGAATTGGGAATGGTCATCCGAAACAAGTCCGAGATGGCTACGCTTTTGAAGAAGGCAGTTAAAGAATCTTACGATATCGAGCTGCCGGATGATGTCTCCTATACGCTCGCGAATATTTCCTTTGTGGATTACGCATATGTCGAACTCGAAGCAAATCAGATCGCCGCGATGATCAGCATGGACGCGCTTGATGAACAGGCGCTTTTGCAGGAGATCAATAACTATGCTTCCTCTGTCGAAGAGACAAAGACACATGACGATTCGGAATATATCTCATCAAAAGATCTTCTTGTCAGAACGCTCAGAAGTCTTTTGAAGCCGAATGCGGTTTATGATGAAAAAGCAACGGAGAACGAAAGAGTCGCGGCGTATAAGAACGCTGTCGCGGATCCGGTCATGATCCAGAAGGGCACTCGTATCGTAAGTGTCGGTGAGACGATCACTCCTCATGTTTACAGCCAGCTGGAAGATCTGGATCTTTTGCCGACAGATTCATTTAACTACATACTACTGATCGGTATCGTCGTTTATATCTGCATTATCGTTTCTGCCGGCGCTTTCTATCTGAGTAAGATCAAAAATGAGTATCCGATCGACTCCAAGACTTGGATATCTTTGATGCTCGCGTTTGTTATTCCGTTGATCTCGAGCCGTTATCTGACACAGATCTCACCTCTTTTCTCGACGATCATGTTTACCTCGTATATTTTCTCCATATACCTTGGTATGCAGGGCGGCGTCGTGATGAGTATCCTTTCGCTGCTCATGGTCCTTCCGATGAGCGGATTCAATACGGAACTCATGTTTGTTTCGATCATCAGTATTTTCGTATGCGCGGCGATAGCAGGTCAGAGAAATCACAAATTCAACGCGGCGACGCTGATCATCTATACGTCAGCTGCATCTCTCATCGCTTCGCTCGGCTATAACCTTGTAAGCCAGTCCTCCAAGACGGACACGTTTAATTCTGCCTTGTGGTCTGTCATCAGTACCGGATGTTCTGTCGTCGCTGCGATCGGTACACAGCCGCTTTTCGAGCTGATCTCGAATACGGCATCTCCTATGCGTCTCCTTGACCTCGCGCAGCAGAGTCATCCTCTTCAGAAGAGACTTTTCCTTGAGGCTCCGGGTACATCCCAGCACTCCATGATGGTTGCGAACCTTGCCGATTCTGCGGCGGAAGCGATCGGCGCGAACGCACTTCTCGCAAAGGTCGGTTCTTACTACCACGATATCGGCAAACTCGAAAGACCTGAATACTTTACCGAGAATCAGAAGGACGGAGTAAATCCGCACGATAATCTCTCGATGGAAGAAAGCGTCGCTATCATTACGTCGCACCCGTCTGATGGTTTGAAACTCGCCAAGAAGTACAGGCTCCCGGCGCCGATCCAGAATATCATTTTGGAGCATCACGGTACGACATGTCCGGGTTACTTCTATTACAAAGCTCAGAAAGAAGCACAGGAGAAGGGCGAACCGGCACCGCCGAGAGAGAAGTTCTCTTATCGCGGATCCGTTCCGTCCACTCGTGAATCAGCGATCATCATGATCGCGGACTCCTGTGAGGCAGCGATCCGTTCCCGCGGTGTCCATGATATCGAAGAAGCGGAGACGCTTTTCAGAAAGATCATAAAGCAAAAGATTGAGGAAGATCAGCTTGTGCATTCCGGACTCTCGTTCGACGATCTTGAACTGATCATCGGTGCCTTTATTCAGGTATACGCAGGCTACTTCCACGAAAGGGTGAAATATCCGGAATGAGTATTTCGATAGAGAACAAGACAAGATCATTTAGTAAAGAAGAAGCGGAAGTTTTTGTTTCCTATGTGGAAAAAGCACTTTCGCTCATCCTTTCTATGGATTATATCGATAAGGCGATCAAAGATACTGACGCTGAGATCAGTGTGGATATCCGTCTGGTCGGATCCGATGCCATCAGAAAGCTGAACGCGCAGTACAGGGAGAAAGATAAGGTTACGGATGTCCTTTCTTTCCCGATCCTTGATATGACTGACGGAAAACTCCAGAACAAGCTCATGCCTTATGATTTCTCTTATGACGAAGACAAAAAACTCCTTCCGATCGGCGATGTCGTGATCTGCCCGGAAAGAGCTAGAAAACAGGCGGAAGAGTACGGACATTCGATGGACCGCGAGATGGTTTTCCTGGCCGTTCATTCACTTTTGCATCTTCTTGGATTTGACCATGAAAACGGAAGAGATGAAGATCTGATGTTCAGTAAGCAGGAAGAGATCATGACAGGCATCGGACTTCCGAGATCTTCGAATGACGATTCCAAAATGATCGAATCCGTTGAAGACGATCACCCGGTCGGTGAGATGCTTTCCCATTGCGGATACTGCGCGCTCGTAGGACGTCCGAATGTCGGTAAATCCACACTTCTTAATACGATCTCCGGCATGAAGCTTGCGATCACATCGCATAAGCCGCAGACGACAAGAAATAACATCCAGGCGATCTATAACAGAGATGACGCCCAGGTGATCTTTGTAGATACTCCCGGTATTCATAAACCGCAGTCCAAACTTGCCGAGTTCATGGTAGATTCTTCTTTCAGAGCCGCAAAGGGGGCGGATGTTGTCGTTCTCATGGCGGACGGCAGATTCCCGAAGCCGGCAAATGTAGAGATCCGTGCCGCAGAGATGGCAAGAAAACTGAAGAAGCCGATCATCCTTGCAGTCAATAAAGCAGACGCGGTAACGAAAGAATCGCTCCTGCCTCTTATCGCGAATTATTCGAAGATCGCTGATTTTGTAGATATCGTTCCGATCTCCGCTCTGAAAGATGACGGCGTTGATGAACTTATGGATGTCATTATCAGTAAGCTCCCGAGCGCGCCGAGATATTTCCCGATCGAGGAAGTGACCGATCAGTCCGAAAGAGAGATCTCTGCCGAGTTGATCCGTGAACAGATCCTGCATTACACGAATGAAGAGATCCCGCACGGAACCGCTGTCGAGATCGATGCTTTTGAAGAAGTGCTGAAAGATGACGCGGAAGACAGCTATGACAGAAGCCTCATCAAGATCCACGCTTCGATCATCTGTGAAAGAGATTCTCATAAGAGCATCCTTCTCGGAAAGAACGGCCAGATGATCAAACGCATCGGAACGGCTGCCAGAGAAAACATCGAGAAGATGACGGATTGCAAGGTCTTTTTGGATCTTCATATCAAAGTACGCAAGGATTGGAAGAATCGTCAGGTATTCCTTGACGAGTTCGGTTATAAGAAGAAGGAAGATTAAGAGATGGGCGCGACTTTTACGATACGTGGTGTGGTGATCGCTTCCCGTCCGCATCGTGATCAGGACGCCATCATTACTATCCTGACTCCCAAACGGGGACTTGTTTCTGTGATGGTTCCCGGTGCCAAGAAGCATTCTTCGCGCCTCGCTTCACTTGCGACTCCGCCGCTTCTTGCCGACATGGTCTTATCCGAAAGTAAAAGTTTCTATTACTTAAAGGAAGGGGAGACGGTCGAGAGTTTCCGTGGCCTTTATGATTCCTTCGAAGGCTTAACATCTGCTTCCCATATCCTTGAAGTCGTAAAAGACACCGCGATCGATCCTGAGTCCGCGCAGGCTCTTTATCCGTTGTTGCTTTATGTTTTGTACGATCTTTCAAAGCACCCGGAAAAATACCGTCAGATAGTTGCCGCGTTTGAATGGCGCGTCATGGACGCACTTGGTTTCGCTTTTGATCTGAATGAATGCGACTGCGGAAAACCAGATGAAATGCCGACTCGCGCGTTTTCTTTCAGTAAGTGCAGACTGTATTGTTCGAATATTCGCTGTGTCGAGAAAGCAAAGGACTATCAATTTGTATCTCTGGGCTGTGTGGAAGCTCTCAGGTATATAAGAGAAGCTCCGCTGGAGAGGCTGAGTGCTTTTCGTGCGGAAAAATACGTGCTCGACGATCTTTGCTCGGTCACACACAGATATTTATGTGAACGGCTCGAAAAGAACTACGATAAGATGGCGATCCTGGATACGCTTCCACCACTTTGATCAGAGCTCGTCCCAGAGGATCTCGGCGTCATCGGATGTGTATTCCGTTGCTTTCCAGTGTTCCGGCCACAATTGGCGGTAATCATCCCTGCAATATCGTTCATCCATCAACACGATGAAACCTTTGTCGTTTTCGTCGCGGATGACTCTGCCTGCGGCCTGAAGGACTTTTTCCCAGCCCGGGAACTTATACGCGAAGGAGAAGCCGTCACCGAATTTGTTCTGATAATACTGGCTCAGGATCTCTCTTTCTTTACTGATCTGAGGTAGTCCTACGCCTACGATGAAAGCGCCTTTCAGCTTGTCTCCGACAAGATCGATGCCTTCACCGAAATGTCCGCCCATGACGGCAAAACCGAGAAGAGTCTTGTCTCCATGACGGTTGAAACGGTCAAGATAGTGCTTCTTATCCTCGGGATTCATTCCGGGATTCTGGATCATGAGCTCAATGTCAGGATCCATCTGCGTGGTTTTAAATATCTTGGTGTAGACCATCTCCATGTACTTAAATGACGGAAAGAAGACCATGAAGTTCTCCTTGTGGCCGTTTACGATGCGAAGGATAGTGTTCGCGACTTTCTCCGCGGAGAAGTTTCTCTCCTGATAAGTTGTCTGAATATCATTGATGATCACGACCTGCAGGTTTTCCGGTGGAAAAGGACTCGGGAGCTGCAGCATCTTTGAAAAAGAAGTTTCTTTACCGACGATCATGCTCTGGTAGTACTGCGCCGGGGACATCGTCGCCGAGAAGAAAACGGCATTGTGATTGTCTGCCAGGATCGAAGCGAGCTTATCGGAAGCGTCCAGACAGTCTAATGTGATCGAGATGTCGTACTGACCGTTCTCGCAGACACCTGAACGCGTGACTTCGATAATGTAGGCATTATCGAAGTAAAGCTCAAGTATGGTAAGGAAGAATCTTGCCTCGAAATAGAACTCGGTGAGGATCCTTCGTTTTTCGCGATCTTCGAGATCCGCCAGGATATTGGCGATATGAAAGCACAGTGCCCAAAGAAGCTGGTAGAGATTCTTCGGGACGGTTCTTGTCGCTCTGAAGTCTTCTCCGATGACGATCTCATTCTCTTTTATCGTCGGTTCGACCATATTGATCCCTGCCGAGTCTTTTTCAAAAGCGTAATCCAGAAGAGTGAAATAGTCAGCGATCTGGTGGCTGTACTTCTCGGTCTTCGGAGAGATCGTGGTAAGAAGCGGAAGCGCTGTCAGAAGCGTGCTTCTGGAAAGAACGGCGCTAAACATGTCCCTGGATCTGGAGATCATGTTATGTGCCTCGTCGATCAGGATCGTATGACAGAACTCGTTTACGGCAAAGTATCGCTGCAGACGGATCCTCGGATGGAAGATATGGTTATAGTCGCAGATGATGACGTCACACATATTCGAGGCGTCGAGCTGAAGCTCATGCGCGCAGATCCTGTGTTTCTGGGCGATTCGTCGGATATCCTCCGGATAGATCGCGTCAAGTGCGTGAACGTCTTCCAGAGCGGCGTTGAGTCTTGAATAGTATCCGTCGGCAAAAGGACAGAAGCGGCTGTCACAGAATTCTTCCTTTGCCGTACACATCTGTTCCTTCGGGGCCAGCTGGATCGATTTAATGACCAGCCCCTGATTTCTCATGTCATTCAGTGCCTTATCCGCGACTTCTCTGGTCGCAAGCTTGGCCGTGGCGTAAAAGATCTTTCCGCCTTCGGCGTTTGGGAGCCATTTAATGGCAGGGTAGAGGGTACTGATCGTCTTTCCGATTCCCGTAGGAGCCTCTGCAATCAGTGTCTCTTTGTGCTTAAGCGAGGAAAGCACCGCCTTCATGAAGTCTTTCTGGCCGTTTCTTACCACGGAATACGGGAACTTCATAGAGGCAATCGACTCGTTTCGTGCATTCTCGTAATTGGCGATCCTGGTAGCTTCCTGAAGATAAAGAGCCACTGTATCCTCAAAGAAGTCCGCGGCTTCCTCTCTTGTAAACACACGGCTCTTTTCCAGGAATTGGTAGTTCAGGAACGAAACATAACGAAGAGTGATCGTAAGATCTTCAACTTCCGCGTGAGAAAGATAATACAGATATGCGTAGATCTTCACCTGGGCTTCATGAGTAGGGAGGATCAGGGACTCTACCTTTTCAACGACACGGTTATGCGTCTTGATCTCGATGATATTGACGTTTCCGTTTTCTTCTTCGATAACACAGTCGGCACGGCCTGAGATCTGTATGGTAAAAAGCTCATATTCTCTTGTAGTTCCGAGTGAATACTCGGAAGTAACACCGTCTTCACCGTATTCTTTCTTAATATCCTTGAAGACTCTCTGATGCATCCTTGTTCCGTCTAATCCTGACACGCCGCCATAACCGGCACCGAGAAGGGAACCGGAACGGTAAATACGCTCGCAGAGCGCGCGGACAGAGATCTTGTGAAGTGCTTTTTCCATATAAATCATTATATCAAATGAGGTTATTACAGGTGATAAGAAGAATATGCAATTTCGTTCAGAGATTAATGCAGATTTGCGTTGTACACCTCAAATAATAGTGCTATACTTCACTTTGTTATATAAATATATGAAATACTAAAAGGAGAAAGTTGCAAAATGGCGATTCGAATTGGTATTTATGGTTATGGTAATCTCGGTAGAGGAGTAGAATCCAGCATCCGTCAAAATCCGGATATGGAGCTCGTGGCTGTTTTCACACGTCGTGATCCTTCTACATTGAAAATTCAGACAGAATCCGCTAAGGTCATGTCCGTTAATGATGTTGCTTCCATGAAGGATAGCATTGATGTTATGATCCTCTGCGGCGGTTCCGCTACAGATCTTCCGGAACAGACACCGAAGCTCGCTTCTATGTTCAACGTAGTAGACAGCTTCGATACACACGCAAACATCCCGCAGCACTTTGCTGAGGTCGATGCAGCTGCTAAGGCTGCAGGTACAGTCGGTGCGATCTCCGTTGGTTGGGATCCGGGCATGTTCTCTCTGGCAAGAATCTATTCCCAGAGCATCCTTCCGGAAGGTGAGAGCTATACATTCTGGGGCAAGGGCGTAAGCCAGGGCCACTCCGACGCCATCCGTCGCGTTAAGGGCGTTAAGAACGGCAAGCAGTACACGATTCCTGTTGAGAGCGCTCTTGAAGCAGTTCGTTCCGGTTCTCAGCCGACTCTCACAACTCGCGAAAAGCACACTCGTGAGTGCTTCGTAGTTCCGGAAGAGGGCGCTGATCTTAAGCAGATCGAGAATGATATCAAGACAATGCCGAACTACTTCTCCGATTACGATACAACCGTTCACTTCATTACAGAAGAAGAGCTTCAGAAGAACCACAGCGGTATCCCGCATGGCGGTTTCTGCTTCAGATCCGGTGTTTCCGGCTTCAACAAAGAAAACAAACACGTTATCGAGTACAGCCTCAAGCTTGATTCCAACCCGGAATTCACAGCAGGCGTTCTCACAGCTTATGCTCGCGCGATCGCTCGTCTTTCCAAAGAAGGCGTTACAGGCTGCAAGACAGTTCTCGACATCGCTCCGTCTTATCTCAGCCCGCTTTCCGGTGAAGAACTGAGAAAAGAACTCGTTTAATCGAGAAATCATTTAAGTCAAGAAAAGAAGCTTTCTTGTGCTCTGCAGGGTAAACCCGAGGACCGGCACAAGAAAGCTTTTTCTTTTCCCAAGAAAAAAAGATCGGAAACCTTTCGATTTCCGATCTGGTGCGGATAGCAGGACTTGAACCTGTACGACCTTGCGATCACTAGCACCTGAAGCTAGCGCGTCTGCCAATTCCGCCATATCCGCGAGCGCTTTAATATAATAATATAACAAACTTCAAAATGCAAGGTTATTTTTCCAATTATTGACAGATTAGAATTTGCCATTTTTATGAGCCTGATTTGAAAATGTGATACAATGAAATCAGCTTATCTTGGAGGTGAAATACATGGATATTAAAGCTAAGGTTGATGAAGTCGTAAAGAAAGTTCAGAGCGATCCGTCTGTTGCTAAGGATTTCGAAAAAGAGCCGGTTAAGACAGTTGAAGGCATTATCGGAGTTGATCTTCCGGATGATGTTATCAATAACGTTGTTGATGGCGTTAAGGCTAAGATCTCCGTGGATAAAGCCGGCGGTATCGTAGATAAGATCAAGAACCTGTTCTGATCCTTCGAACTACAACTTATCAAGCGTTTGAAAAGGGCGGTCAATATGACCGCCCTTTCCTGATGAGGATGAGGTAGAAAAAAATTGTAATTATGCGTTAGTGTGTAAATGCAAAGGACTTAAGCTGTACATCGCCGCCCCCCTTGTAGGTGAGGAATAGTGACGCTTTCGGATCTGTAATAGGAGAAGAGAAGGATGCTTCATATTTCTCCCAGACTGTCATGAATCGAACGGGGATCTCCGCAAGAACAGGTCCGTCAATGGTTGTTCTTACTTCAAATGTACCGTTTCCGTATCCTCTGACATGGAGGATGAGTCCTTTAGCATCCTTCACGTCGAAGTATTTAAATCCGATCGTAGTACCTTCGTTGATCGAAGAAATGTAACCGATCTCGTGATCGCCGTCACGGCCATCCTGGATCACTCTGGCGACCTTGTGCTTACCGACATACGGGTCTTCTTCCTTTTTATCGGAGAAGATGTTGCAGGCGATATAAGAAGGATATTCACAGGTATCCTTAAGAGGTCCGCCGTTTAATCCGCAGGATGTCATCTCGACCTGCTTGATGCTGCCGTCTTCAGAGAACTCGATCTTCTCAGCGCAGCCCTGACGGGAATACCATGTATTGTTCGTATGTCTGTGATAGAAGATGTACCATTCACCATTGATCTCAATGATACTGCCGTGATTGTTAGCGCCGTAAGCTGTCGGCTTATCCGCGCTCTTATAGGAATCGATTCCTAGATCGCAGTTGCTGACGATAACTCCGCCGTACTTAAACGGACCTTCCGGGTCTTTAGAAGTCGCGTAGCAGAGCTCGTGCATGACCTGAGAAGAATAGATGAAATAATAGATACCGTTTCTGAAACGAATGGATGGAGCTTCAAAGAAAGCGTGTCCTTCATATTCGGTTCCCTTAGAGTACATGG
This sequence comes from Clostridiales bacterium, assembly GCA_017617525.1. Lineage (GTDB taxonomy): Bacteria > Bacillota > Clostridia > Saccharofermentanales > Saccharofermentanaceae > Scatonaster. Next base: position 94,507 of record JAFZWA010000006.1, on the reverse strand, counting down.
TACCCGGAATAATGAATTCCGGTCCTTTTTTGATCGTAAGCATATCCGGTCCGATCACGGTGACCATGGCACCATGACGGGAAGCGTCGGTCTGACCGCAGAAACCGGTATAAAGATACGTTGTGTCTCCGACAGTAATAACACCCGGATCAAACTGAGGCTCATTGCCTTCTTTAAGACCGAGAAGAGTGCCGTCTTCGTAATGTACATGACCATAGAACTTGAACGGTCCCTGCGGCTTATCGCATTTGGCAACGGCTACCACGCTCTGATTGTCAAGAACATAGAAGAGGTAGTACTGTCCGTCAGGTCCGATCGTGATATCAGGTGCGTACAGGCAGCCCTTATTCTCCTGATTGTCCGGATCATCCGTACGTTTGAAAGAAACACCTTCGTACTTCCAGTTGCCGAGATCGTTTACAGGAGCAGACCATGAAACATAGTCACCCGGGCAGAAAAACGAGCAGTTGTAGTAATCGTGCGATCCGTAGATATAGAGACGATCACCGAATACATACGGCTCACCATCCGGAATATACTCCCAGGACGGAAGATACGGGTTGAACGCCTGTTTTTTAGAAGGAGCGGCAAGGGCAGCGATGCTGGCGCTTTTCCTTTCAGAAACATCGATTTTCCCCAGTGTTTTATCTGTAAGCCAGTCGATAAAGAACTGGATGAATTCTGAATCCTGAACCTTTGGGATACAGCCGTCAGAAGTAAAATGCATCTCGTTTCTGGAATCATCAGAATAAGCAAGCCAGTTCGGCATTGCTTCGCCGGTGATGTCTTCGCCGTTCGGATTGCCGCTCTTAACGAAGTTCGTGATATAGTTGGTCATTCTTCTCGCGATGTCGTAATGACGGCCGACGAACGGTCTCCAGCATGCGGCCAGAGTTTCGAAGAAGAACCAAAGATCAACGGAATGGAATGTTCCCGGATCATCTTCACCCGGAATATCTACCTCAAAACTGTAGTAGAAGCAAGGTGCTTTTGTCTTATCAAGAGCCGCCTTAACAGAACATTCGATACCGCGAAGACCTGCATACTTATTGCCGTCTTCAACGATGTGGCTTTCCGGGAAAGAAAGGAACTGAGCAGCACGATCACCGAAGATATCGTTTGCCTGCTCTTCGAAGCTTTCCTCATTATCTGCATAGATAAAGCTCTTGAATTCATCGAATGTATTACCTGCAATGAGCGGGACATTGGCCTGCTTTCCTTCAAGCATAAGCTTGAAAGGTTCGTCTTTCAGGTATACATGGTCGATACAAGGTGTGAAGAAGAACATCTCTTTTTCACGGAATTCAGCATATTTGGAACGGATCGTAAACGCATCGATATTTCTTGCTTCTTCGATCGTTTTAACTCCGAGAGATTCAAGGAACTTTTCGCCAATCTTCGATGTTTCTTCGATCGGCTTGGGAGAAATCACCTGGTCCTTGATATACGGGCTTTCAATGATTCCTGAGTAGATGATGGCCTTCTGGTAAAGACCGATACTGGATTCAGAAGTAAGGTGGGTGAGAACTGATCCGCCACCCGCGGACTGGCCCGCGATCGTGATGTTCTTCGGGTCACCACCGAAGTTCTTGATATTCTTTACGACCCACTTGATACCTGCCTGCTGGTCGAGATTACCGAAGTTTGCAGGAGCATCCGGAGATTCTTTTATCAGATCCGGGTGAGAAAGGAAGCCGAGCGCGCCAAGACGATAGTTAACACTTACGACGATGATGCCTCTTTTTGCCATATTCTCGCCGTTGAATTCCATCTCGCGAGGATACCCCCACTGGAATCCGCCACCGAAGAACCATACAAATACCGGAAGATTATCGTTTTCACTGTTTGCCGGTGTCCAAACGTTGAGATAGAGGCAATCCTCGTCGATCTCGATGTCCTTATCGACATGCCATTCGCGGCAGTAGATATCTGTGCCTACGCCGGGTTGATCCTGAACAGAGATCGGCATGAATTTACCGCATTCGCGAACGCCTTCCCAAGATTCACAAGGTTGCGGTGCCTTCCAACGGTTTTCTCCAACCGGCGGAGCGGCAAACGGAATACCCTTAAATACGGAAATACGTGTATTATTACCCTGAAAACCTCTTACTAAGCCGTTTTCAGTCTGGACTAATTTGAGCATTGATTCCTCCCGGACGGCTGCATGCATAAGATGCGCCATGAACTATATAAATCATCATAAAAAACTTTGTTTTTCACTTCAACATGATAAAGTCTAGGTCTGTCCCCCCAAAACTATATATTTCAATAACTCCGTGTTGATTTTCTTACCACGGTCTTGTAACTTTATTCTATGGAATCAATGCCCTGCACATCAAAAAAGTAATATCTGCAAAGGGGCAGGATGAGTAAGGAGTCAACATGTTTAAACTGGTTATCGATCCTCAAAAAGAACTTGGACATATCAATCCCGAGCTTCAGGGACATTTTTCCGAACACCTCGGCCGTTGTATCTACGGCGGCGTTTATGTAGGTGAGAATTCTGATATTCCGAATACTAATGGTATGAGAGATGATGTCGTTTCCGCGTTAAAAGAACTGAACATCCCCGTTCTTCGCTGGCCGGGCGGATGCTTTGCCGATGAATACCATTGGAAAGACGGTATCGGTGATAAGTCCAAGAGAAAGAAGATGATTAATACCAACTGGGGCGGTGTCGTGGAGGACAACAGTTTCGGCACCCATGAGTATATGGAACTCTGCCGACAGCTCGGCTGTAAGACATATGTAAACGGAAACGTAGGATCCGGAACTGTTCAGGAAATGAGCGAGTGGGTCGAGTATATGACTTTTAACGGAGTTTCTCCGATGGCGGAGCTTCGTAAAGAGAATGGACACGCAGAACCATGGACAGTCGATTTCTTCGGTGTCGGTAACGAAAACTGGGGTTGCGGCGGAAACATGGTTCCCGAATACTACGCGAATCTTTTCCGTCAGTATCAGTCTTATGTAAAGAACTATGATCCGGAAAAGCCGATCAAGAAGATCGCCTGCGGACCGAACGCGCAGGACTACGAATGGACAGAGACAGTTCTGAATCAGTGCCATAAGCTTTCCGGTTCCTGGAATAACGCGCATGGTTTTATGGACGGCATTTCGCTTCACTATTACACGTTGCCTTACGACTGGGCAAAGAAAGGTGCCGCCACCGGATTTAATGAGAAAGAGTGGTACATGACTCTTTCCAAAACTCTCTTTATGGAAGAACTCGTAACGAAGCATTCCGCGATCATCGAGCGTTACGATCCGGACCACAAAATCGGTCTGATCGTTGATGAGTGGGGTACCTGGTACGATGTTGAAGAAGGAACGAATCCCGGATTCCTTTACCAGCAGAACACGATCCGTGACGCTCTTGTTGCCGCAATCAACCTCAATATCTTCAACAAGCACTGTGATCGTGTAAAGATGGCCAATATCGCACAGCTCGTAAATGTTCTTCAGGCAGTGATCCTTACAGAAGGCGATCAGATGATCAAGACGCCGACTTACTATGTGTTTAAAATGTATAAGCATCATCAGAACGGTACTTTGATCGAGAGCTTCGTCGACACGAAAACGATCGGCCTTGAAGAAGAGTATAAAGTTCCGAATCTCCATGAGTCTGTATCGAAAGACGTTGACGGTAAGTATCACATTACTCTCGCGAATCTTTCTGTTTCCGAAGACTATGAGATCAGCGCGGATCTTCTCGATAACGCTGTTAAGAACGTAAAGGCGGAGATCCTTACGGGTAAGATGGATGACAAGAATACATTCGAGGATCCGGAATGCGTGAAGATCAGTGCTTTTGAAGCAGTAAAAGCAGAAGGTGATAAGATCACATTCACGATCCCGAAAAACAGCGTGATACATCTCGAGGTAGAGCTTTGATGAGTGCCCCGAAACCGTGTCGGAAATGCCTGATTTCCGAGCTGAACGACAAGTCCATTCAAGAGACTGTCGCTCGGTCTGTTTCGGAGATTTCGCAAAATGATAAAACCGATGAAAAAGATTATCAGAAGAGGTTATCTATTTGCCTTTCTTGTGATAACTTATTAAGTGGAACGTGTCTTTCGTGCGGATGCTATGTGGAGATACGTGCTGCTATAAAGAGGGGCAGATGCCCTGATAAAAAGTGGTGAGGTGAAAAAGATGGATGCGAAGAATTTGATTGAAAAGGGAAAAAGCGTTTTGGGCATCGAATTCGGTTCGACTCGTATCAAGGCAGTTCTGGTCGATGAAAAGGGAAATCCGATCGCTTCGGGAAGCAAGGAATGGGAGAACGAGCTTCTTGACGGTATCTGGACCTATTCGGAAAAGGCGATCTGGGACGGACTTGCCGAGTGCTACGCTGACCTGAAGAAGAATGTAAAAGACCAGTATGGCGTTACGATCAAGAAACTCGGTGCTATCGGTTTTTCCGGAATGATGCATGGTTATCTTCCGTTTGATGAAAATGACAAGCTTCTGGTTCCTTTCAGAACCTGGAGAAATACGATCACTGAAGAAGCGGCCGCTAAACTTACTGAGGCGCTGAACTTCAATATTCCGCAGAGATGGAGCATCGCGCACCTTTATCAGGCGATCCTGAATGGTGAGTATCATGTTCCGTCCATCCGTCATTTCACGACACTTGCCGGATATGTTCATTTCAAGCTTTCCGGTCGAAAAGTACTCGGCGTCGGTGACGCTTCCGGTATGTTCCCGATCGATTCCAAGACAGGAAACTATGACAAGAAGATGCTGAAGATTTTTGACGGTCTCGTTAAGGACAGCAACTTCCCGTGGAAACTCTGTGATATCCTTCCGGAAGTTCTTTCCGCAGGTGAGAACGCAGGTGAGCTTACAGAAGAAGGCGTTAAACTTCTTGACGTTGACGGTGATCTTTCCGCCGGTATCCCGATGTGTCCTCCAGAAGGTGACGCAGGAACAGGTATGGTTGCCACCAATTCCGTACTGGTCGAGACCGGTAACATCTCCGCGGGTACTTCCGTATTTGCCATGATCGTTCTTAAAGAGAACATGAAGAATCTCCATAAAGAGATCGATATGGTAACGACACCGGCAGGTGATCCGGTTGCCATGGTTCACTGCAATAACTGCACATCCGAGATCAACGCTTGGGTTCGTATCTTTGACGAGTTCGGTAAGCTCATGGGCAAGGAATTCGATCGTGGCGAACTCTTCTCAAAGCTCTATGGTGTAGCACTTGACGGTGATAAGGACTGTGGCGGTCTTATTTCTTATAACTATTTCTCCGGCGAGCCGGTAACCGGTTTCTCCAAGGGCAGCCCACTCTTCGTAAGAACAGCCGAAGATTCCTTTACTCTTCCGAACTTCATGAGAATGCATCTTTACTCTGCTCTGGCTACTCTTAAAGTAGGTCTGGATATCCTTACCGTAGAAGAGAAGGTCAAGGTGAAGAAGATGTACGGTCACGGCGGTTTCTTTAAGACACCGAAGGCCGGTCAGACGATCGCTTCCGCCGCTACTGGTTCTCCGGTAAGCGTTATGGAGACAGCCGGTGAGGGCGGTGCCTGGGGTATCGCACTTCTCGCTCTTTATATGATCGAGAAGAAGGACAAACAGACTCTTGCTGCTTACCTTGAAGATGTGATCTTTGCAGGTTCCACGGGTACAGAACTGATGGCTTCTCCTGAAGATATCGAAGGCTTCACGGCTTTCATGAAGAAGTACGTAGCCGGTCTTTCTGTTGAACAGGCTGCCGTTGTATTCCTTTGATCTTTGATCAGCAGATTTCATCAGCGGAGGCATCACAATGTTAGAAGATTTAAAACAGAAAGTATTTGAAGCAAACATGCTTCTTCCTAAGTACGGACTTGTTACATTCACATGGGGCAATGTCAGTGCGATCGATCGTGAGAGCGGACTTTTCGTCATCAAGCCGAGCGGTGTTCCTTATGAGACGATGACGGCGGATGATATGGTCGTCATGGATCTTGAAGGAAACAGAGTGGAAGGGAAGTACAAACCGTCTTCCGATACACCGACACATCTTATACTTTATAAGAGATTCCCGAACATCGGAGGTGTCGTTCATACACACTCCTCGTATGCGACATCCTGGGCTCAGAGCGGAAGAAGTATCCCTTGTTACGGAACGACTCATGCGGACTATTATTATGGAGCGATCCCTTGTGTCCGCTGCCTGACAAAAGAAGAGATCAACGCGGATTATGAGACCAATACAGGTATCCTGATCGCTGACTCTTTTGAGGCGGAAAACCTCGACTACGAGGCGGTTCCGGGTGTTCTTTGCAAGAACCACGGTCCTTTTACATGGGGCAAAGACGCGCACGAAGCCGTGCACAACGCGGTCGTTCTCGAAGAGGTCGCAAAGATGGCTTATCGCACTGAATTGATCAACAAGGAAGTGCTCCCTGCACCTTCTGAATTGCAGGATAAACATTATTTCAGAAAACATGGAAAAAATGCTTATTATGGACAATAATAATGCTATAATGGAATAACCAATTAAGGAGGATTTAGACATGAACAACATTCCAGAAATCAAATTAGGTATCGTTGCTGTTTCCCGTGACTGTTTCCCGATCGCGCTTTCCGAGAAGAGAAGAGCTGCGATTAAGGCTGCTTATAAGGGCGATCTTTATGAGTGCCCGGTCACTGTTGAGAATGAGCTCGATATGCTCAAGGCAGTGGAAGATGTAAAGAAGGCTGAATGCAACGCACTCGTTGTTTTCCTCGGTAACTTCGGTCCTGAAACACCTGAGACACTGATCGCGAAGAATTTTGATGGTCCTTGCATGTTCGTGGCTGCAGCAGAGGGTGACGGAGACATGGTCAACGGCCGTGGCGATGCTTACTGTGGTATGCTCAACTGCTCATACAACCTCGGTATGAGACATCTTGACGGATATATTCCAGAATATCCTGTCGGAACAGCTGAAGATATCGCTGCTATGATCGCTGATTTCGTACCGATCGCACGTGCGGTTATCGGTGTTAAGAACCTCAAGATCATCACATTTGGTCCACGTCCGCAGGACTTCTTCGCTTGTAACGCTCCGATCAAGGGCCTCTACGAACTCGGCGTTGAGATCGAAGAGAACTCTGAGCTCGACCTTCTCGTTTCCTACAAGGAGCACGAGAATGACCCGCGTATCCCGGCTGTATGCGAAGATATGGCTAAGGAAATGGGCGAAGGCAAGTACTATCCTGAGATGAGCGCTCGTATGGCACAGTTCGAACTCACACTTCTCGACTGGGCTGAGAAGCACAAGGGTGCAAGAAAGTATGTAGCATTTGCTGATAAGTGCTGGCCGGCATTCCCGTCCCAGTTCGGTTTCGAGCCTTGCTACGTTAACAGCCGTCTGGCATCCCGTGGTATCCCGGTTTCCTGCGAAGTAGATATCTACGGCGCACTTTCCGAGTACATCGGTATCTGCCTCTCTAACGATGCTGTTACACTTCTCGACATCAACAACTCTGTACCGCAGTACATCTACGATGAAGATATCAAGGGCAAGTTCGATTACAAGCTCACAGATACATTTATGGGCTTCCACTGCGGTAACACACCGTCCTGCAAGATGTGCTCCGACCGTGCGATCAAGTATCAGCTCATCCAGCACAGACTCCTTGAGCCGGCTGGTTCTGATCCGGATTTCACACGTGGTACTCTCGAGGGCGATATCGCTGCATCTCCGATCACATTCTATCGTCTGCAGTGCAACAGCGGCGGAGAACTCGTTTCTTACATCGCTGAAGGTGAGATCCTCCCGGTTAAGACACGTTCCTTCGGTGGTATCGCTATCTTCGCAATTAATGAGATGGCTAGATTCTATCGTCACGTTCTCATCCAGGGCAGATTCCCGCACCACGGCGCAGTTGCATTCGGTCACTACGGCAAGCTGATGTTCGAGACATTTAAGCTCCTCGGCATCTGCCCGTGCAAGATCGGCTACAACAAGCCGGCAGGAGATCTCTACAAGACAGAGAATCCGTTCAACTAATGAACACTTCTTATTCAGATAATTGATATTCTGAAATGTTGTTCCGGGGTTCCGGAAAGATAGAAGTTAAGAGGCACTGCTTCCGCATATCATGTGCGGGGGCAGTGCTTTTCTGTTATAATATAATGAATTATAAGAGGATGTTACGGGGCCTTGATCAAGAAACTGCTGATAAAACTGTTTAACAAACTGAAACTGCATAATAAGTTTCTTATTATGTATGTGTTCTGCGTTATCATTCCTTTGTTTATCACAGACGCAGTTATCGTCCGAGCGATCTATGACCGAGAATATAACTCAAAAGAGTTTCAGCTCGAAAATATCGCCAACCAGTACATTTCCAGCATGAAAAGCACCTTTGAATATAGCGCCAGAGTCGCCAGAGCCTTTTCCGGAAACCATGAACTATACCGTTTTCTGGATGCTGAGTATGAGACGCCATATGCGTATTTCGAAGAATACTATCAGTTTATCAACAAATCATTCTTCAAATCTCTCATGCAGACGAGAACCGATAAGATCACGATCTATGTCGACAACCCGACAATGTCTTACGGCAGTTACTTCAAATCCATGACTGAAGCGCAAAATACCGAATGGTACCGTCGTTATCAGGAGATGGGATTGAATGACTGTCTTCTAGTCTATTATGATGATACGGTCGATCCTCGTCTCGAAAAGCAGCAGAAGATCATCTATATACAGAAGATGACCAAGTATACCTCCAGCCATGAGAAGCTGATTAAGATCGAGATCGATAACTCGATCCTTCGAAATCAGTTGATCGACATATCGGATGAATATCCTATGTTTGTTTGTAATGGAGACTACGTTGTTTTTGCCCGTTACGGTGAAGGTGTGAAGACGATCAATACCGAAAAACTTCAGAAGGATTATAAGATCGGTGTTCACCAGGAATTCTCATATCTCGGAACGACACTTGATGTTTATCTTTTCAGCGACAATCTGAGTGTTTATTCGATTTTCCTTGAAAACTACTGGATCATCGTCATTATGATCATCATAACCCTTATGCTTCCGGTTATCATCATGAACTTGATCGAGCAGTCATTGGCTTCACGAATCAAGAAACTCGAGAAAGCCTTCAGTGGTAAGCAGGATAACAAGTTCCTTCCGATCGAGGGCATTGACGGTGATGACGAGATCTCGCAGCTCATGCTCAATTACAATAATATCGTTTCGATCAACAATGACCTTATCAATACGCTTTACAAAGACAAACTGAAAGAACAAGCGAACGCGCTTTCCCGTAAGAATGCTGAGCTTCTCGCACTTCAGAGCCAGATCAATCCGCACTTCCTGTTTAACTCTCTGGAAAGCATCCGCATGCACAGTATCCTGAAAGGCGAAGAGCAGACTGCGGACATGGTTGAGAAACTGGCTGTCATGACCCGACAGAACGTTGAATGGGGAAATGATCTTGTTACGATCAAAAAAGAGGCAGAATCGATCGAGGCTTATCTCTATCTTCAGAGTTATCGTTTCGGCGACCGTCTTTCTTTTGATATAGACGTCGAACCCGAGTGTGAACAGTATCTGATCCCGAAACTCACACTGGTTACATTCGTTGAGAACGCTTGTGTTCACGGCATCGAGTCAAAATCTTCCGCCGGATGGATCTTCGTTCGTGTATATAAAAAGGATAATGATATCTATATGGAGATCGAGGATACAGGCGGCGGTATGTCCGACGAGGAAGTTGCCGAGCTTTCCAATAATATTAATAATGTAAGCATCGATATGATCAAGGGAAGAAAGCATGTAGGTATTTTGAATGCCTGCCTGCGTATCAAGATGCATTCGGATAATCAGGTCAAATTCTCCATCGAGAGTGAGGTCGGAGTCGGAATGAGTGTTACGATCCGTGTACCTGCGAACAAGCTGAAAAGACAGTCTTAAGGAGTGATTGCTATGTTAAAAGTTATGGTTGTTGATGACGAGCCTTATATCCTTCAGGGTCTTCAGGTCCTTGTGGACTGGAACAGTGAAGGTTTTGAGATCGATGCGCTGATGTCCAACGGTAAAGAGGCGCTCGACTATCTTAAGGATCATACAGTCGATCTGATCATTTCCGATATCAAGATGCCGGTCATGAACGGTCTGGAGCTTTTGGAGGAGATAGAGAAGCAGCATCTTTCCGAAGCAAAGTTCGTCCTGCTTACCGGTTATGACGATTTTTCCTACATGCAGCGCGCGATCAGAAACAACTGCATGGACTATATCCTTAAGCCTGTCAGCAAAGAAGATCTTATCGCTATTCTCCATAAGGTTTCGAATCTTTCGAGTGAGAAGGAGAGTGTCAGAGAAACTCAGAAGAACATGGAAGATGCTTATCTTGCTTCGAATCTCATGTCGATCATTAAAGGGAAGTATGACGATCAGAATGTTGAATATGTAAATAAGCACCTTCAACTTACCGGCGGTATCCGCTTTGTCGATATTGAAATGGTCACCGACGTGATCGTTGATGATGAGGATGACTCTGATCTTCGTCTGTCTCAGAAACAGTTATTCATTGCCTGCAAGGATATCTTAAAAGACAGCGCGAATCACTTTATCTTTGACGTTTCTTACGAAAAAGACAATTATGATGTCGGCTTCATTTATTGTGAAAATATGGCAACGAGACGTGATCTGGATGAAAAGGCTTTCTTCGAGATGTTCCTTAAGAAACTGGAAGTGCTTTTCATTAAGCCTGTCCGTATCATGTGCGGAAAGATGGTCAATGACGTTTCTGCTCTTTCGAAGTCATATAGCTCTTGTATAAGAATAAGTAGTATTAAAGGATTCCACAGCCAGAAGAGCATCTATTACTATGAAGATGATATTCAGGTCGTCCTGAGCGGCATGGTCCTTTGTAAGAACGGGCTTGATGAAGTAATTTCGGCGATCCAGACGAATAATGAAGAGATGATCCGAAAAGCGGTATCTGATCTTTATGAAGAAATGAATGTTTCCGGGGAAAACAACAATATTGTTGACCTCAACATCAATTACCTTCTGTTCCAGTTGATCCACCTGGCATCCGAACAGGATGATAATGTTAATCAGGAAGAAGTCATCCAGTATATTTCCGAGAAATCTTTCGAAAATTCGATCAATCGTGGTTCCAGACAGCATATCGAAAGATTCGCGATCGAATACGCCGATTATTTGAATGGCCTTAGAAAGAATGTTTCCAGAGGTATACTGTCAGATATCGAAGCAGAGATCCGCGATCACTATGCCGAAAACATCAGTTTAAGGAATCTGGGTGAAAAGTACTACATCAACAGTTCTTACTTGGGTCAGATCTTCCGGAAAAAGTATAACCAGTCTTTCAAAGATTACCTGACAAACTATAGAATCAATGAAGCGGCCAGACAACTTATCAGTACCGATAAAAAGATCAATCAGATCGCTGCTGACGTAGGGTACAGGGACTGTGATTACTTTATCCGCAAATTCATTGAAACTCAGGGTTGTACGCCTTCGAAGTATCGAAAAAATCACTCTGTGTAAAGACAATTTTACATTATGTAAATACGCATAAAGAGCGAAGCGTTTCGCTCTTTTTTGTTGTGATTCTTACCTAGAGTTTTTCGGGTAATGAGGTAGAGTTTTTCATGTTGTATGAAACAATACGGAAATCTAAAATTAATACGAAGTAAGTTGCAACAAGCAACAAATTTTGAGGAGGTTATGTAATGAAATCAAAGAAGATTTTTGCTCTCGTTATGGCATGTGTTCTTGGTGTAAGCGCATTCGCTGGTTGCTCCAAGAAGGACGATAACGGTGAGTCCAAAGCAACAGAAGCTGCTACAGATGGCGGCTCTGAAGTTGTTGACGGCAGCACTGAGGCCGTAGACACAACAAGTGTTGACGCTTCTGAGATCAAGGATTGGACATTCTATGCTTGTATGTCCGGTAAGGAGATCAATGACGGCAACGAGATCCAGGAAGAAATCGCTAAGCTGACAGGCGTTCGTGTTAAGGAAACATGGATGGCTGGTCAGGAGCCGGCTGAGGCTATCGGCGCTATGATCGTTACAAACGATCTGCCGGACTTCATCGACGGTGGTGACGCTTCCGACCAACTCGTAGAAGCTGGCGTACTCGTACCGTGGGATGATTACATTGAGAAGTACCCGAACCTTAAGGAAATGTACACCGATAAGGAATGGGAACTCTTCCGTAAGGACGATGGACACATCTACTGGGCAAACGTTTTCGGTAACACATACGGCGAATCTCAGGCTCGTGGTCACAACGACGAGGCTTTCTGGATTCAGAACCGTGTACTTGCTTGGGATAACTATCCGGTAATCGAGACTCTTGATGAGTACTTCGATCTCCTGAAGAGATATGCTGAAGCTAACCCGACAAACGCCGACGGCGTTTCCGTAATTCCTTATACAGCTCTTTGCGAAGGTTGGAGATACTTCTGCGTTGAGAACGCTCCGCAGTTCCTCGATGGTTATCCGAACGACGGTTCCGTTATCGTAAATCTTGATGGTGAGAAGCCGACAATCGTTGACTACAACACAACACCTACAGCTAAGATGTACTTCAAGAAGCTGAATGAGGTTTACAACGCTGGTCTCATGGATCAGGAATTCGCTACAATGTCCTATGACGACTATATCGCTAAGCTGGCTACAGGTGCTGTACTCGGTATGTGCGATCAGTGGTGGGATTTTGCTTACACAGTAAACGATAAGTTCAAGGCTTCCGGCTATGACGAACTCGGTTACAACTATGTACCTCTCGGTCTCGTTGCTGAGAAAGGCATTAAGAATCACTGGCATACATATGGTGATACTCTGAACTCCGCTTCCGGTATCTGCGTTACAACAAAGTGCGACGATCCGGATAAGGCTTTCGAGTTCCTCTCCAGATGTCTTGATCAGGAAATCCTCGACCTCCGTTTCTGGGGTATCAAGGATGTTGACTACCTCGTAGACGACAATGGTATGTATTACAGAACACAGGAAATGAGAGACAAGTGGGCAGACGAAAACTACCAGGCTAACCACATCTGTTCTTATTCCTACTTCCCGCAGTACAACGGTACTTCCAAGACTTCTGCTAACGCTATGAAGCCTGAGGATCAGGAGAGCGAGTTCTTTGATGGTCTCGCTAAGCCGCTGCAGGATTGCTTCAGAGCTTATGATTATGACTCTTATGATGACTTCCTCAAGTCTGAGCATGATGAGATGGGCTTCTGGTATCCGATGTACTCCTACTCCAACCTGATGTCCACAATGACTGAGGGTGGTGCTGCTTGGACAGAAATGGGCGAGTGCAAGCACGAGTGGCTCCCGAAGGTTATCACAGCTAAGGATTTCGATTCCGCATGGGCTGACTACATGAAGGCTTATGAAGCTTGTAACCCGCAGGCATTCCTCGACGAAATGCAGGAAGAGCTTGATCGCCGTGTTGAACTTGCTAACAGCTAATTTCAACTGACGAATTTAGTTAAGTGACGGTGGTGGCGACCACGGTTGTATGACTGTGGTCGCCACTTCTGAATTTAGGGGAGGCAATTATACATGAGCTCTAATGAAAAAGATGCTTCGGAGATCAAGCTTAAGAGCAAGATCAGCAAAACCGAATTAAAGCGTCAGAAAGTATTGCTCATCATCGCTGCACTGTATGTTATCTATGGTATCGTTTTCTATTACCTGCCGCTTGCTGGCTGGGTCATGGCTTTTGAGAACTTCAGCATAGGTAAAGGTATCTTCAAATCTGAAAAAGCAGGGCTTCGTTGGTTCAAATACCTTTTCAAAAAGAATTCTTCTTTCCCGCGAGTTATCAGAAATACTCTCGCAATGGGTTCTCTGAATCTCATATCGCAGACTGTTACTGCTATTGGTTTCGCTATTCTGCTCAATGAGGTAAGAAATACCTTTGGTAAGAAGCTCGTTCAGACGATTTCTTATCTGCCTCATTTCTTGTCTTGGATCGTAGTAACAAGTATCGTTCGTGAAGCATTCGCTACAAACGGTATGGTAAACGAACTTCTTGTTAATTTACATATCTTGAAAACACCTATCAGTTATTTCATGCATACTCAGTATTTCTGGCCGATCGTTGCAATTTCAAACGTTTGGAAGGAAACTGGTTGGAATGCAATTATTTATCTCGCTACCATCACGGCTATCGACCCGGCTCTTTATGAAGCAGCGGCTATTGATGGCGCCGGCAGATGGCAGAAGATAAAGAACATCACACTTCCGGGTCTGCGTTCTACGATTATCATTCTTCTTATCATGAATATCGGTAACGTAATCAACGCAGGATTTGAGATCCAGTATCTGCTTGGTACAGGTGTTCTTTCACCGGTTTCTACTACCATTGATATCTACGTCCTCAATCATGGTATGAAGAACTTCTCACTTGGTACTGCGGCTGGTATCTTCAAGACCTTCGTGTCGATGATATTCGTATTCACGTTTAACTTCATAGCCCGGAAGACGGGCGAAGATCACCTGTTCTAAAGGAGGGAATTTCATATGAGTGATAAAGAAAAAATCAATGAAAATGAAGTTCTCGAGAACGAGGTGAAAGAGAACGTTTCAAAAGATGACGCGCTTGAAAAAGCCAGAGAAGCCAGAAAGGCTATGGCTGCCAGAAGCGCTGCCGTTAAAGAAGTAGCTGAAAAAGCAAGTGCTGATGATGTAGTAGTTTCTAATGGCGAAGCTGCTGTTCATGAAATAAAGTTCAAAAAGCCTCGCGCGAAGATGAACGGTTGGGATTGGGCATTTGTAATCTGCAATACCATCTTCCTGATCTGCTTCTGTATCGTAACTCTGTATCCTGTATTGAATACTGCAGCTTATTCGTTTACAGACGGTCGTGAAGCTATCCTGAAGAACGTACATCTTTTGCCGAAGAAATTTACTACTGCAGCTTATGAGCAGGTTTTTGAAATGCCCGGTATCCGTTGGGGTCTTCTTACAACGGTTGGCCGTACGGCAATCGGTTCCATTCTTTCTCTTGCAGCGAATGCGCTTCTTGCATTCATCATCTCGAGAAAGAAGTTCCTCTTCAGAAACGGTCTGTCTCTGTTCTGGGTAATCACAATGTACGCCAGCGGTGGTCTTATCCCGACCATCTACCTGATGACAAAACTGCATTTTGTAGGTACTTTCTGGGTATATGTCATTCCTGGTATGGTTAGTGCATTTAACATCCTTGTACTTCGTACATTCATGGATGGTATCCCGGAGTCTTACGAAGAGTCTGCACAGCTTGATGGTGCAGGTTATATGACGATCTTTGCTAAGATCATTTCACCTCTTTGTAAGCCGGTTTACGCGACGATCTTCCTGTTCGTTGCCGTAGGCCACTGGAACTCCTGGTTTGATGCTTTGATCTATAACAAGTTCAATATCAAACTCACAACACTTCAGTATGAGCTCCAGAAACTTCTTGCAAGTTTGACTCAGAAGACAGGTTCTGCTGATAGTGGCGGTAAGACAACTACTCAGTCTCCGACGACTTCCATTCAGGTTCGTTCCGCAGCAACGATCGCGACAATGCTTCCGATCATCTGCCTGTATCCGTTCCTGCAGAGATACTTCGTTACAGGTATCCAGCTTGGTGGTGTAAAAGAGTAATAAAGTCTTTTGTGTTGTACTGCCTGCCCGGAAGCACTTTTCGGGCAGGTAGTATTTTTTTTGCTTTGTTGTATAATACTTTCATGGTTGTAAGGAGATAGAAAAACACATGAATCTATTAAACTATGACAGTCCGCTGATACAGTTTCTGAATAAGGTTACGGATCTTTTTATCCTTAATCTTCTTTGTTTGATCTGTTGTATCCCGATCATCACGATCGGCCCCGCTCTTACTGCGAAGTATGATGTCGCCATGCGTATCGTTCGAAAAGAAGAGCCGACTGTCTTTAAGCCTTTCTTTAAGGCTTTTAAATCCAACTTCAAGCAGGCCATGATCATATGGATGATCCTTCTTGGCGCATGCCTTTTGCTTTGCATGGACTGGACCTGGATCTATGAAAACGGTATGCTGGATATTCCGGCCGGTTATTTTGCGGCGACCGTTTTTGTTACCACGATCGTTCTTTTCATCATCATGACGATATTCCCGATCATCGCGAGATTCAAAGTAACTGTAAAAGAGGCATTTAAGACATCCGCACTTTTTTCTATGTTATATTTTTACAGTTTGATCCCGATCATCGTATTGATGTTCGGAACTGTTTTCCTTTGCATCAAATACATCCGCTTTTTACCACTGGTCCTTGTCTTTTCGCACGTTGTTATTGTTTTCTGCCATTGCCTGGTTTTGCAAAGAGGATTCACAAAACTTGAAAAACAGTTCGGCGCGTCAGAAGAAGAATCAGAAGAATCTGAACCTGTGGAGGAGAAAGTATAATGTCTGACTCGGATCAGGTTAAAGAAAGCGTCACGACTGAAAAAACAAAAAAGCAGCCGATGACTTTTAAACAGAAACTGGATTATTTCAAAGATTACTACCTGATCAAGGTAATACTTGTTATTTTAGCTTTAGTCTTTGTCGGTTTATTCATCAAAGACGCCATCAAGAACAGTAAAACGATCTATACCGGCGGAACGGTCGGTTTCGATCTCTATGAAGATAAGAATTCTTTCCTGACAGATGGCTTTATCAACTATCTGGGGGATGGATATAAAGGTAAGACCGCCAAATTCGGCGGAAACGCTTTATTGGTTCCGGAAGGTCAGGAATACGACAAAAACTCTATTGAGACGGCATTTGTCGCTCAGGTCAATGCCGGAATGTATAACTATCTCTTCATGACAAAGAAGCAATTCGAATACTTTGAAGAGGTCGACTTCTATCAGGATATTTCGTATCTGCAAAAAGATCCTAAGTATGCTGATATTGAGTTCGTTACGGGAATTACAGGGGAAACCGTAGGGATTAGACTATCAGAAAACGTTCTAACAAAACTCGGTTTAAGTGATACCGATATTTATCTGGTCTTTGCGATCAAGAAGGATCAGGATGACTTAAACGCGAAGTTTGTCGATTATCTATATTCATAACAGGAGGTTCGTTATGAAGCTTTCCAGTATTTTCAGCAATGGCATGATCCTTCAAAGAAATGCCGAAAATGAGATCTCCGGTGCTTTTGAAGCAGGAGAGATAGTAAAGGCCGTATTTGACGGTAAGGATCTCGAAGTAGTCTGCGATGAGAATAATCAAAAGTGGAAAGCTGTCATTCCTTCTATGAATGCAGGCGGTCCTCACGAGATCATCATATCGGGAAATGACGGGGAAACAAAGATTTCCGATATCCTGTTCGGTGATGTCTTTGTATTGGGCGGTCAGTCCAATATGGAACTTCCATTGATATGGACGACTGACTTTCATTATGACGAGATCAGAAGCGCTGATTTTTCAATGATCCGACAGTTTGAAGTTCCCAAACTCCCGTTGTTCGGAAGAAAAGAAGATATGCTTTCCGACGGTAAATGGGTCAATGCTGATCAGGAGAATATCAACGGCTTCAGTGCGATCGGATTCTATTTTGCGAAGTATAAGTTCTTAAATGACAATGTTCCGGTCGGTCTTGTACAGACAGCTGTCGGCGGAGCCCCGGTAGAAAGCCTCATGAGCGAAGAAAACCTGCGCGAGTCCTTTTCGCGTATCGAACCTGAGTTTATTCATTCCGGTGAATGTAATAGGGACAAGAGTAAGGGATGTCTGTGGTGCTATAAGGAAAAACTTGAAAAATACGGCGACATGAAATATGTCGAATCGGTTGTCGCTGAGGATATGCGTCGTCAGGACGCCTGGCACAGAGATGTTGACGATAACGATATCGGTCTTAAAGAAAACTGGAAAGAGTTGTGGGAAGAAGGGGAGTATGAAACATTTACGATGCCTTCGACCTTCTATCAGTCGAAATATGAGAATTTCAAAGGCGTATTCTGGATCCAGAAAACCGTCGATTTGCCTTCTGACTGGTGCGATAAGGTAGTTGAGCTTCGTCTCGGAACATTGATGGACGGAGATACCACATTTGTCAATGGTGTTCAGGTCGGAGGTTTTACGTTCAAATATCCGCCGAGAAGATACTTTCTTAAGCCCGGAACATTAAAGGAAGGAAAAAACACGATCACGGTACGTCTGGTTGTAGATACCAATATCGGCGGCGCCGTAAAGGAATGTCCTTATTACCTTAAACTCGGTGATCAAACGATCGATCTGACGGGTGAATGGAAGATGCGTTTCGGTTATGAGTCCGGTCCTCTCGAAGGACAGACCTTCTTTATCTGGTCTCCGA
This sequence comes from Clostridiales bacterium, assembly GCA_017617525.1. Lineage (GTDB taxonomy): Bacteria > Bacillota > Clostridia > Saccharofermentanales > Saccharofermentanaceae > Scatonaster. Next base: position 76,213 of record JAFZWA010000006.1, on the reverse strand, counting down.
CGGCTCTCTTTAATTCGATGCTGTATCCGATCAGAAACCTGTCCTGTAAAGCGATATTGTTCTATCAGGGCGAATCCAACTGTGAGTATCCGCAGTACTATGGACCGCTTCTCAAGGACATGGTAAAAGAGTGGAGAGGTTTGTTCGGGAAAGAGACTCCTTTCTATATGGCTGAGGTCACTTACTGGCTCGGCGATGGTCCTGTTTACGAATCTGATCCTTTTGACGGAGTAAGAGACGTTCAGAGAAGTGTAGTCAATGAGATTCCGAAGTCGTATCTGATACCCACTTATGATCTGGGATTCTATAATGATCTGCATCCGCAGAATAAAAAGGAAGTCGCGCTTCGATTCCTTGAGAGTTATCTGAAGAATGAATAATGAAAAAGACAGCCGGGATATCTCAGCTGTCTTTTTTTATGTTCGCAAGCGGATTCTTGGATACGGCGTCATGCAGAGAATCTTCGTCTACGTGTGTATAGATCTGTGTAGTCGCGACACTTTGGTGGCCGAGTATCGTCTGAAGTGTTCGGATATCGACCTGACCGTATTTATACATAAGAGTTGCACATGTGTGCCTGAGTTTATGGACCGAATAAGCCTGAGCGTCGATTCCGGAAGCTGTGAAGAGGCGCTTGATGATGTTCTGGATCATTGGGGCGCTGATCCTCGTTCCTCGACTGCTTAAGAATAGAGCTTCCTTATCCTTTTTCTTCATGGCATCTCTTTCCGGATAGTAATCGGTAAGCGCTCGAATACATGCGTCGTTCAGATAGATCGTCCTTTCCTTATTACCTTTACCTACAACTCGAAGAGTATCTTCGGATATATCGGAAAGATCGATGCTTCGAAGTTCAGAAAGACGCATTCCGCAGTTAAGGAATAAAGTAACGATACAATAGTCTCGAGCGGCAAAAGCACTTTCCGAGTGCTCGGCTGCCAGAAGAAGATCACGGCTCTGTTCGAGGTTAAGGTATTTAGGAAGTCTTTTTGCGCGTCTCGGAGTTTCCAGGTCATATGACGGATCATCCTTAACGATCCTTTTCTTTTGGGATAAGTACTTAAAGAAAGATTTGACCGTAGCGACCTTTCTTGCACGTGTGGCAGAAGATGCCTTTCTCTGGCGGGAAAGAAAGATCATGAACGCGAACAGATCATCAGAAGTGATGCTGTTTAAGAACTTCTCATCGATATCATTGATCGGAATATCTTCAAACTTAAAGTCTTCCGAAATTTTTACAAGACCTCGATCTTGTTTCAGGAAACGGAAAAGAAGAATAAGATCATATTTGTATTCTTTAATCGTCAACGGAGATTTTTCCTGAACGGCCTGCATATAGCGAAGGTACTGTTCAAGAATCGGGAAAGTGGCGTTTTCGCCTGATGATTTGCCTTTGGGACGACTCATATGATCTCCTGATTAAACAAAACTAAACTGTTAGGATAATCTTATCATAAATATCAAAAAATGACTTGCTTTCCCAATTGTGTTGCGCTATAATACACCCATCAAAGACAAATGTCCACCGTACGCGGACAATGAAAGAGGAAAAGAAAATGGCTAAGTTAAGAGTTGGCGTCATTGGCGCAACAGGTTATGTAGGACAGAGATTTATCTCGCTTCTGGATGATCATCCGTGGTTCGAGTGTGTCGCAGTAGTTGCTTCTCCGCGTTCTGCCGGAAAGCCGTATGCTGAGGCTGTAGAAGGCCGTTGGAAGATCGATGTTGATATGCCTTCTTATGTGAAGGATATGATCGTCGAGAGCACAGAGGATATCGAGAAGGTTTGTGAGAAAGTCGATTTTGTTTTCTGCGCTGTTGATATGAAGAAGGATGAGATCCGCGCGCTGGAAGAGAAGATTGCTAAGCTCGAGACTCCGGTTGTTTCCAACAACTCCGCTCACAGATGGACACCTGACGTTCCGATGATGGTTCCTGAGATCAATTCCGATCACGCGGCTATCATTGAAAAGCAGAGAGAAAGACTCGGAACAAAGCGTGGCTTTATCGCTGTTAAGCCGAACTGCTCCATTCAGAGCTATGTTCCGGCATTAACTCCGCTTCTCGGATTTGGCATTAAGTACATCAATGTATGTACTTATCAGGCGATCTCCGGTGCCGGTAAGACCTTTAAGGACTGGCCGGAAATGGTAGGAAACATGATTCCTTACATCGGCGGTGAAGAAGAGAAGAGCGAGCAGGAGCCGCTTAAGGTCTGGGGTCACATCGAAGGCAACGAGATCGTTAAGGCAGACGCTCCGGTCATCTCCGCTCAGTGCTATCGCGTAGCTGTTCAGGAAGGTCATACTGCAGCGGTTTCTGTTAAGTTTGATAAGAAGCCGACGAAGGAAGAGATGCTTGAAGCATGGAAGAACTATAAGGGCGTACCGCAGGAACTCGATCTTCCGCACGCTCCGAAGCAGTTCCTCCAGTATATTGATGAGGATAACCGCCCGCAGCCGGCTCTGGACGCTAAGTTCGAAGGTGGCATGGGAGTTTCCATCGGCCGCTTAAGAGAGGATCCGATCTTCGATTACAAGTTTACCTGCCTTTCACACAATACTCTGCGTGGTGCCGCAGGTGGAGCTATGCTGACTGCAGAACTTCTCTATAAGAAGGGTTATCTGTCCGCTAAGGATTGATCTTAAGACTTTGGAAAAAGAACTATCCGAGACTCGTTGATGTCTTGTAAACTATGGATATTCAACGAGTCTCGGTATTTTTCGAAAAGGTGTTGACGAAATACATCTTTATCGCTATAATCTTTCTTGCGCTTTGAGAAATGGGTACAAACTCAAAACAAGCGGGCCTTTAGCTCAGTTGGTTAGAGCAACCGGCTCATAACCGGTCGGTCCTGGGTTCGAGTCCCTGAAGGCCCACCACTTCGAAGCCAAGCAAATAACATATATATCGAGGGAGAATTCCCGAGCGGCCAAAGGGGGCAGACTGTAAATCTGTTGTCACCGACTTCGGTGGTTCGAATCCACCTTCTCCCACCAGAAACCTCTTCTGAAAAGAAGAGGTTTTCTTATTTGTAAAAACGTTCCATAAAATGATAGAATAAACTTTGTTTGATATTATTCTTCGGCTATGGAGGTCTTTTATGCAGATTCTCGTTACCGGCGGCACCGGATATATTGGTTCCCATACTTGTGTTGAGCTGATCAATGCAGGTTATGATGTAGTAGTTTTCGATAATCTTTCGAATTCAAGCGAGACGAGTCTGGATAAAGTCTGTGAGATCACGGGGAAGCGTCCGAAGTTCTATAACGCAGATATGTGTGATATTGAATCGCTCCGTCCTGTTTTTACTGAGAATAATATCGATGTGGTCATTCATTTTGCCGGGTTAAAGGCTGTCGGCGAAAGTGTCGCAAAACCTTGGGAATACTACAGCAATAACATCGGCGGAACGTTAAATCTGATCCGTGTTATGAAAGAAAACAACGTGAAGAATATCGTTTTCTCATCTTCGGCAACTGTTTACGGAAATCCGGCTGAGATCCCGATCACGGAAAATTGTCCTCTGGGTCAAACGACAAATCCATACGGTGAGACGAAGAAAATGCTGGAACGTATCCTGTCTGACTATCAGAAGGCGAATCCGGACTGGCATGTTATGCTCCTTCGTTATTTCAATCCGATCGGTGCTCATGAGAGCGGTCTTCTCGGCGAGGAACCGAATGGCATACCGAATAACCTTATGCCTTACATTATGCAAGTCGTATCCGGAAAACTCCCGTATCTTCGTGTTTTCGGAAATGACTACGACACTCCTGACGGAACAGGCGTACGTGACTATATCCATGTTGTCGATCTCGCAAAAGGTCACGTGGATGTCATGAAGAAGATCGATGATGAACCCGGTGTCTACATTTACAATCTCGGAACCGGTCGCGGATATAGTGTTCTCGACATTGTACATGCTTTTGAAAAGGCAAATAATGTTGCTGTTCCATATCAGATCGTGGAGAGAAGACCGGGTGACATCGCTTCTTGTTATTCGGATCCTTCCAAGGCAGAAAAAGAACTCGGATGGAAGGCACAATTCGATCTTGAGAAGATGTGCAAAGACTCTTATAACTTTGTCTGTAAGAGTGTCGTGAAATAAGCCTATAACCGATATCAACGTTGTTTATCGGTTTGACACGCTGATATCGGTATGCTAATATAATTTTCGCTATTTCGGGGTTGTGGCGGAATGGCAGACGCAGCAGACTCAAAATCTGCCGACCTTAAATCGTATGGGTTCAAGTCCCATCAGCCCCACCATATTTGTTGAAGTGCAATAAAATCACCTCTTTGCAGGTGATTTTATTGTATTTATAGTAAGTACACAATTTCAGACATGATTGTTATAATGTTTCTAAATTAGGTTATTAGGCGTTTTGCGCCAACGAGGTACCATGGAAAAAAGAGTAATTAAGTTCAGTCCGCCGGATATCACAGAAGCAGAAATTTCTGAGGTTGTTGAAGCTCTTCGCAGTGGCTGGATCACAACTGGTCCGAGAACAAAGCTGCTCGAAAGAAGACTTGCCGCATATATTGAGACAGGAAAGAACGATGCTGATGTCGATTCGGATCCGGATCGCTGGAACAATCGTGTCGTATGCCTTAATTCCGCGACCGCGGCAGAAGAACTGAACCTTCGCATCCTCGGTGTTACTGAGGGCGATGAAGTCCTCGTACCTTCTTATACTTACTCTGCATCCGCTTCCGCAGCGATCCACTGTGGCGCTACCGTAAAGTTCGTCGACATCATTAAAGACGGCGATCCGGTAACTCATATGCCTGAAATGGATTATGACAAACTGGCCGAATTGATCACTGAAAAGACAAAAGCGGTTGTCTGTGTTGATCTCGCCGGTATCGTTTGCGATTACGAAAAGGTTTTCAAAGTAGTCGAAGAGAAGAAGTCGTTGTTCAGACCGACTGAGCCGAATGGAGAACCTCTCCATGATTTTTCTTCCCGTATTCAAAAAGCACTTGGACGTGTTGCCGTTGTCTCCGACTGCGCGCATGGTCTGGGCGGCAGCAGAGTCTTCGAGGGATCTGTGAAATACTGCGGCGCTCTAGCTGATTTTACCGGTTTCAGTTTCCATGCCGTCAAGAACTTTACGACAGCTGAGGGAGGTGCCGCTACATGGAAAGAGATCCCGGGAATCGATAACGCCGAGATCTACAAGTTCTTCCAGCTCTTAAGCCTTCACGGACAGAATAAAGACGCACTTGCCAAGACAAAGGTCGGCGTCTGGGAATATGACATTATCGGCCCCTGGTACAAGTGCAATATGACGGATATCATGGCCGCGATCGGACTTCGTCAACTGGACCGTTATGCAGGTCTTCTTGAGCGTCGCTCTGAGATCATCGCGAAATATGATACTCTTTGTGATGAACTGGGGATTTCTCATCTTATTCATCACACAGATGATATCAGCAGTTCGAATCATCTCTATCTCATGCGTATTCCGGGCATCAGCGAGGATGACAGAAATAAGATCATCGAGCAGCTCGCGCTTCGCGGTGTGACAACGAATGTTCACTACAAACCGCTCCCGATGATGACTGCGTACAAGAATCTCGGCTGGGATATCAAGGATTTCCCGAACGCTTTCGATTACTATCACAATTTGATCACACTGCCGCTTCACACGTTGCTTACAGATGATGAGGTAGAGTACATCTGCGAGAATCTCCGTGAAGTGATGAAAGAGTTTAGAGACGGTAAGTAAGAGGATTTAACAGGCACATCTGATTGAGGATTAATAGGAATGTTGTTGAGAAAATGGGAAGCCATACCTGATTTTATGCGGACTTCGGAAGTTCGTGAATATTGGGACATCCTTCGAAAGAAACGATTTCAGCTTCTTCTGAAGCGAATCTTCGATTTTCTTATCGCTTTTATTATGCTGATCATTCTTTTGATCCCCATGTTGATCATCGCGATCCTGATCAAAGCGGATTCCGAAGGTCCGGTACTTTATCGTCAGGAACGTGTGACTACTTACGGAAAACACTTCCGAATCCACAAATTCAGAACAATGGTCAATAACGCGGATAAGAAAGGTTCTGTGGTTACTGTTGATAATGACAGCAGGATCACAAAGATCGGAAGCAAGCTTCGCGGTCTCAGACTGGATGAACTTCCGCAGCTTATTGATGTTCTAATCGGCGATATGTCTTTTGTCGGAACCAGACCTGAAGCCGTAAAGTATGTGGATCGTTATATTCCCGAATTCAACGCTACACTCCTTATGCCCGCAGGAATTACATCCGAGGCCAGCATCCGATATAAGGATGAGGACAAGCTTCTCAAAGATACAACTAATGTTGATGACGTATATGTCGAGCAGATCCTGCCTGCAAAGATGAAATGGAATCTCGAGTCAATAAGAAGATTCAGTTTCGGACGTGATTTTCTGACTATGTTCAGGACAGTTGCCGCCGTTTTGGGAAAGGAGTACAAATGAACATCCTTTATGTAGAACATTATGCGGGTTCCCCGGAGATGGGCATGGAGTTCCGTCCGTATTATCTTTCCCGTGAATGGGTGAAGATGGGACATAAAGTATCGATCATCGCAGGTGACTATTCTCATCTTCGAAAGAAGAATCCGGATGTCACGGAAGATATGCAACATACTGTCATCGACGGTATCGACTACTACTGGCTGAAGACCGGATCCTACGAGGGAAATGGCGTTACTCGCGCTATGACTATGGTACGTTTCTGCAGAAAACTGAAGAAGTGGAAGAAATGGATCCATGAAAATATCGACCCGGATGTAGTTATTTCTTCATCTACCTATCCGATCGATTCCATCCCGTCCAGAAAGATCGCTAAAGGTAGAAAAAAGAAAGCCGTGCATATCCATGAAGTTCACGATATGTGGCCGTCCACACTTATCGAGATCGGCGGCATGTCAAAGCTGAATCCTTTCGTTATGGTCATGCAGTACGGTGAGAACTATGCATATAAGCACGCGGATGCTGTTGTATCTCTTCCGAAGTATTCCAAGGAATACATGATGAAACATGGCCTGAAAGAAGATAAGTTCTATCACGTCGCAAACGGCATCGTAATGAGTGAATGGGAGAATCCGGATGCTCTTCCGACAGAACATAAGGAACTTCTCGAAAAGCTTAAGGCGGACGGCAAATTCATCGTCGGATATTTCGGCGGGCACGCTTTGTCCAACTGTCTTATGCCGTTTATTCAGACCGCTGAGCAGATGCAGGATGAGAATGTGCATTTTGTACTGGTAGGCGACGGTGTTGAGAAAGAATCTCTCGTGAAGTACGCGGAAGAAAAAAAGATCAGTAACGTATCATTCCTTCCGCCGGTCAATAAGCGCGCGATCCCCAACTTAACGGAAGCGTTTGACTGCACTTATATCGGTGCCATGGATTCTCCGCTTTATCGTTTCGGCGCTTGTATGAATAAGATGTTTGACGGCATGATGGCCGGAATACCTGTTATCTTCGCGATCAACGCTCCGCCGACACCTGTCTCGGACGCCAACTGCGGAATCGTTATTCCGCCTGAAGATAAGGAAGAACTGAAAAAAGCGGTTCGAGCGATGATGAATATGAGCGAAGAAGAGCGTCGCGAAATGGGTCAGCGCGGAAGGACCGAGATTCTGGAAAAATACAGTTATGAGAAACTCGCGAAACAGTTTGAAGAGCTTTTCGAAAAGAAATAGGAGATAGTAATGAAGGTTTGCCATTTAACAAGTGCTCATCCACAGGATGATATCCGTATTTTTCATAAGGAATGTGTTTCCTCATATGAAGCCGGATTTGAAACATATCAGATCTCATGCGGAAAGACTTATGACAGAAACGGCGTTCATCTGATCGGAATCGGTGAGCCGACGACGAGCAGAAGAAAAAGAATGACCGAGACCGCGAAAAAGGTTTATCAGGAAGCGGTCAAACTGGACGCGGATATCTATCATTTTCATGATCCGGAACTTCTTCGTTATGGTTTAAAACTGAAGAAACTCGGAAAGAAAGTCATCTATGACAGCCATGAGGATGTTCCTGCTCAGATCATGGACAAAACATGGATCCCGAAACCTTTGCGGAAGATCGTATCCGGCATGATGAAAAAGCACGAGACACGTGTTGTTAAAAAAATAGATGCCGTAGTTACCGCGACATCTCATATTGCCGACAAGTTTGAGGGAAGAGCTAATAAGGTAGTCGTCGTAAACAACTATCCGAAACTCGACGATATCGAGTATCATGATTCTCCGTTTGATTCCCGTGAGAAGATCGTCTGCTACGCAGGCGGCATCAATGAACTCCGCGGTGAAAGCATCATGATCGAAGCAATGAAGAATGTTGACGCTACTTTGATCATTGCGGGTGATCACGAGATCGTTGATAAGGGAAGTGTTAAGTATCCGGGACGCCTCGACAGAAAAGGTATCAACGAGCTTTATGGCCGCGCTGTTGTCGGACTTTGCATCCTGAAGCCGATCGACAACTATTTCTATTCACAGCCGATAAAGATGTATGAATACATGGCAGCAGGACTTCCTTTTGTCTGCTCCGATTTTCCGGGATGGAGAAAAGTTGCTGAAGAAAGTGGCGCCGGTATCTGCGTCGATCCGATGGATAACGCCGCGATCACAGAAGCGATCAATACGCTGCTCAAAGATCTTTCCAAGGCACAGGAAATGGGCAGAAAAGGCCGTGATTATGTAGTCAACAACTGCACATGGAGCATTGAAGCAAAAAGACTGATTTCCTTATATAACGAATTAGGTGGGAGAAATTAACATGAAAGTACTGAAGATTTGCATCGGAACATGGGAGAATGCCAGCCGAGATTCTCGCGAATTGAGTGTTTGCCGAGATCTTGGCGCAGAGATCGTTGTTCTTGCAAAAGGTAATGCCGATGACCGTGGAAGAGAAGATGAAGTAAACGGTTACAAGGTCATGCGTTACACTACAAGACCGTATAAGAAACTGCCGGTCGGAATCAACCGAATCATCTCGATCTTCCAGTGGGCAAAGTACGCCGCTACATTGAAGGCTGACGTCATCACAGGTCACGATATCGGCGGATGGACGATCGGATGGCTTTCCAAGTTCTACAGCAAAAAGAAGAAGCCGGTACTCGTATATGATTCTCACGAATTTGAGCTTGGTAGAAACTCAAAAAGAAGCAAGATCCAGCTTGGCATGATCAAATTCTGGGAGAAAAAATGCATTAAGAAGTCTGCTTTTACGATCGTAGTAAACGACAGTATCGCCGATGAGATCGTAAAGATCTATAAGCTCAAGGAACGTCCGGTCGTTGTCAGAAACATTCCGAACAGATGGACTGTTGATGAGTCTGTCTGCGCCGAGAAGAGAAAAGAACTGCTCGAAATGTTTCCTGAAAAAGATGACGCTTTCCTCATTATGTACCATGGCGCTGTTGTTCCCGGACGTGATGTAGAAAGAGTCATCGAGCTTGTTTCCATTAATCCAGAAGTAAAAGCAGTAATCCTCGGCAATTGCTCCGATGAGTATAAAAAGAAGCTCACTGACCTTGTTGACAGCTTTGGTGTAAATGATCGTGTTGCTTTCCATAAGGCAGTACCGCTTGTTGAACTCTGGAAGTATGTCGGTGCCGTAAACGTCGGTATGATCCTTGCCAGAGCTACATGTAAGAACCATCTGTATTCGCTTCCGAATAAGCTTTTCGAGAACATCCAGGCGGGAACTCCGGTCGTATGTCCGAACTATCCTGCGTTTAAGAGTATCGTCGAAAAGTACAAGAACGGTCTGATGTGTGATCCTGAGGATATGAACAGTATTAATGAGTGTGTTGATAAACTCAGAACGGATAATAAGTTATATAATGAATTGAAGGATAATGCTCTCAAGGCAAAAGAAGAATTGAATTGGGAGAAGGAGAGAAATCTGTTGATATCTGCATATTCGGATTTGCTGAAATGATATCGCTGAGATGATGAGGTTTTGAGTGGCCGAAAGTAGTACAAACAGTAACAAACTGGTCATATGGGGAATGATCTACTGGTTTGCGTTGTCCTTGAGCTTTGCCGGGACATTGCAGATCTCGTTTTCGGCTACTTTTCCGCTTGATTTCAACATTTTCAAATTCGGTCTTGCGACTATTGCCGTATGGTTCATGCTGATGCAGGTTCCTCGCGATGACAGTGCGTTCAGCATCAATCTGCTCATTATCCTGTATCTCGTTGTTTTCCCCATTGGTGTCATCTATTCGTGTCAGGACAGGGAAACGTTCTATTTCCTTTCCGTGGCCATCTGTATGGTACTTGTTGAATCCCTCGTAAAGAAGTTAGAGCCCGCGAAATTCGTTTTCGGGTCTAGAGATCATAATCTTTCTAACACCTTTATCCTGGGATTCTTTGTACTTCTGATGTTATCGGTGTTCGCTGTATATCGTGAGCGCGGAGTCCCTGGTCTTGATTCCCTTAACTTCATGAACACCTATAAGATCAGATCTTCGTACACGCTTTCTTCTTTGGCTTCTGTGCTTTTCAATATGGCGACCAAAGCGATCGTTCCGTTCCTGATCGCGGTATTCTTCCTGAAAAAGAAGTATAAGATCGTTTTCGTTCTTTTGGGTGTCCAGTTTATTTTCTTCCTGTGGCTGGCAAATAAGACGACCGTCTTTTCGATCGGTGTTCTTGTAATCGGATACATTGTCGCCAAGGTCAAAAACGGATCACTTAAGTTTTCTAAGATCATGTGCGCAGGTGTCATCTCAATTTCGGTGCTCGAAAATCTCATGACACGCTTTTCACCCAGATTAGGCAGATACGTTGAACTTGCCTATAGTATTACGGTCAGAAGAACTCTGTATCTTCCGGGTTATCTCAAGTACAGTTACTATGATTACTTTGTTATCAATAACAATCCTCATAACGGATTGTTCGGCACATTTGTTGCTCCTATCCTGACTCGTATGGGTTTTTCTGATCCTTATCAGCAGATGCCTTATACGAAGGTCATCGGCAATGAGTATTATCTCGAGGGGAGCAGCGCTAACACCGGTATGTTCGGAACCGAATTGGCTCATTTCGGATACTTTGGTATTTTTGTCGCGGCTGTTCTGATCGCTTTATTCTTGTTCTGCGTAAAGAAATGCGAATCAACAAACGGTAAGATCTTCACATGCTGTCTGACGATCTATACGGTTTTTAGCCTGACAGATGCCGGAGCCATTCAAATGATCGATTTTTCTCCGATGTTCTTAATAGCACTTATCCTATATTTCTTTAATTTCAAAAAGGAGGACTATGATGAAGATAGTCACAGTTGTAGGAGCCAGACCGCAGTTTATCAAAGCGGCGGCGGGCTCGAGGGCAATTAGAAAAAATCATCAGGAGATCCTTGTCCATACAGGACAACACTTCGATGATAATATGTCAGCGGTGTTCTTCCGCGAAATGGGCATTCCGGAGCCGGATTATAATCTCGGCGTATCCGGCGGTACTCATGCGCAGATGACGGCAAAGATGCTTGTCGGTATCGAAGAGATCCTTCTGAAGGAAGAACCTGACGCGCTTCTTGTTTATGGAGATACAAACTCCACTCTGGCAGCGGGTCTTGCGGCGGTTAAACTTCACATTCCGGTCTTCCATGTTGAGGCAGGTAACCGTTTGGGCACTCTCGACAGTCCGGAAGAAGTAAACAGAATCACGACGGATCATCTTGCGACCTTAAACTTCTGTGCGACAGAAGATGCTTATGATAAACTTAAACGTGAAGGATTGGCTGATCGCTCGTACTGCGTAGGAAACATCATGTATGATTCTTTCCTGCACTTTGCGGATCTGCCGTGGGAGAACAGGATCGTTCATGATTTTGACGGAAATCCGGTCAAGGTTCCTGATACCTATTACTATATGACGTGTCATCGTCAGGAGAACACATTCTCCGACGAACCTCTGACCGAGATCCTTTTAGCGATGAACAGTCTGGACGCTCCGACGATCTACGCAGTACATCCGAGAAACCATGAAAGAGCGAAGAGGATCGTTGAGAAGGAGAACTTCACCAACATCATTCTGGCCCAGCCTGTCGGATACTCTGATTCGGTCCATTTGACCAAGAATGCCAAGAAAGTAGTTACGGATTCCGGCGGATTGCAGTGTGAAGCATTTTATGCTGGCGTTCAGTGCGTTTTTGTGTTAGACTTCGTTGTCTGGCCGGAAACAATGGTAGATAATAGAAATCAACTTGCAAAAGCTGATCATAATGATATTATTGATAAATTGAGCAAGACTCAAACCATCAACCCAGCTTACCAGCCCTTCGGCGATGGCCACGCGGCTGAAAAAATATGTGAAATCTTAGATAAGTACGAAAGGAAGACATTATGAAGTATGCACTTATAGGATGCGGAAGAATCTCGCCTAATCACATCGAGGCAGCAAAGAACAACAAGCTCGATTTCGTTGCCATGTGTGATATCGTTCCTGAGATCATGCAGGAAAAGTCCGAGAAATTCGGCCTCGAAAACGTTCGTAAATACACAGATTATAAAGAGCTTCTCGAAAAGGAGCAGCCGGAACTCGTAGCGATCGCAACAGAATCCGGTAAGCACGCGGCTATCGCGCTCGATTGCATCGCTGCAGGATGCAACGTCATCATCGAAAAGCCGATCGCGCTTTCTATCGCTGACGCTAACGCGATCATCGCAGCAGGTAAGGAAAAGGGTGTTCTGGTATGCGCAAACCACCAGAACCGTTTCAATAAGTCTGTTCAGTACATCAGAAAAGCACTTGAGGAAGGCCGTTTTGGTAAGCTTTCTCACGGTGCGGCTCATATCCGCTGGAACCGTGGTAAGGGTTATTACGATCAGGCTCCGTGGCGCGGAACCTGGGCTCAGGACGGTGGCTGCCTGATGAACCAGTGCATCCATAACATCGACCTTCTCCGTTGGATGATGGGTGATGATATCGATGAGGTCATGGCTTACACCGATCAGATCGAGCACACATATCTTGAGGCAGAAGACCTCGGTATGGCTCTCGTTAAGTTTAAGAACGGTTCCTACGGTCTTATCGAAGGTACTACAAACGTTTATCCGAAGAATCTTGAAGAAACACTTTATATCTTCGGTCAGCAGGGTACAGCTAAGGCAGCCGGTACAAGTGACAACATCATCGAAGAGTGGAACTTCGCTGATGGTCTCGATGATCCGGAATATGTAAAAGAGACATATGGCGAGAATCCGCCGAATGTATACGGCTTCGGTCATACACCTCTTTATGCTGATGTTATTGACGCGATCAAGAACAAGAGAGCACCGTATGTTGACGGTGAAGCCGGCAAGCGCGCTTTGGAGCTTGTTCTTGCTATCTATAAGTCAGCCGCTGAGCATCGTCCGGTAAAACTGCCGCTTGACGATTGCAGCACTATGGATTTCGTTGGCAGATTCGGAGAAGGAGAGAAGAGATGAGTGATTATTTCGTTCATCCGACCAGTGTTGTCGATGATGATGTCCAGATCGGCGAAGGCACTAAGGTATGGCATTTCAGCCATATCCAGTCCGGCGCTCGTATCGGAAAGAACTGTTCTTTCGGCCAGAACGTAAATGTCTCCAATAACGTTATTATCGGAGACGGTGTAAAGGTTCAGAATAACGTTTCTCTTTATGAGGGCGTTGAACTTGAGGATTACGTTTTCTGCGGTCCGTCATGTGTCTTTACCAATGACCTGACACCGAGAGCTAAGTATCCGAAGGGACACGCAGGTTATAAGAAGACAGTTGTAGAAGAGGGCGCCAGTATCGGAGCCAACGCAACCGTCGTCTGCGGACACAAGGTCGGAAGATGGGCTCTTATCGGCGCAGGCGCTGTTGTCGCTTGCAATGTTCCTGCCCACGCGTTAATGCTCGGTGTGCCTGCCCGAAGAAAAGGCTGGGTATGCGAGTGCGGCGAAATCCTTTCTGAAGATCTTATCTGCAAAAAATGCGGTCGTAAATACGAAGAGTCCAGTGAAGGACTTAAGGAGGTAAAGTAACATGCAGTTTCGTGATTTGCAAAAACAGTATGAGGTCTTAAAACCTCAGATCGATGAGGCAATGGTTAAAGTTGCCGCGTCTGCTCACTATATTTCCGGACCTGAGATCAAGGAACTGGAAAAAGCACTGGCCGAATACGTTGGTGTTAAGCATTGTATCACCTGCGCAAACGGCACGGATGCCATCACCATCGCCATGAGAACATGGGGAATCGGTAAGGGTGATGCCGTTTTCGTTCCTGATTTTACTTTCTTTTCTTCCGGTGAATGTCCGGCAGATGAAGGCGCGACACCGATCTTCGTTGACGTTGATCCTCGCACTTTCAACATGGATCCCGCTAAGCTTGAAGAGGCTGTTTCCAAGGTTAAGGCAGAAGGTAAACTGAGCGCAAAAGCTGTAGTCGCAGTTGATCTGTTCGGCCTTCCGGCTGATTATTCCGCGATCCAGGCGATCTGCAAGAAGTACGATCTCCTCCTTATGGAAGACGCGGCTCAGGGTTTCGGCGGCAGCATCAACGGTAAGATGGCCTGCAGCTTCGGGGATATCGCGACAACATCTTTCTTCCCGGCTAAACCTCTGGGATGCTATGGTGACGGCGGCGCGATCTTCACAGATAACGATGAATGGGCAGATCTGATCCGTTCCATCTGCGTACACGGTAAGGATACAAGTAATCCGAATGATCCGAACGCTAAGTACAACAACATTCGTATCGGTAAGAACAGCCGTCTGGATACGATCCAGGCAGCGATACTTCTGCCGAAGTTCAAGGCTTTTAAGGATTACGAAGTGGCTGATGTCAATAAAGTCGCCGCTTGGTATACAGAAGGCCTGAAAGATACATGCCTCGTTCTTCCTGTAGTTCCGGAAGGATTCTACAGTTCCTGGGCTCAGTACACTGTTCAGCTGCCGGAGAGCGTTGACAGAAAGGCTCTGCAGGCAAAACTGAAAGAAGCAGGCATTCCTTCCATGGTATATTACGCTAAGCCGATGCATCTGCAGGGTGCTTTTGCCGGTACAGAAAGCGCAAACGCTGACTGTGTGGTAACCGAAAAGCTTTGCAGCACGGTACTCAGCCTTCCGTTAGACCCGTATAAGACAAAAGAAGATGTTGATCTGGTTGTAGCGGAAATTAAGAAAGCTTTGTTATAATAGTTTGATAGCTCAAAAACTACGAAGATGAAGGAGAGTGTAGATTATGGAGTTTAATAACATCTATCAAGGATTGATTTCAGGTAAAGAGAAGCTCGCTCTTGTCGGCTTGGGATATGTAGGTATGCCTATCGCCGTTGAGTTCGCAAAGCACATCAAGGTTATCGGTTTTGATATCAATGAAAAGCGTGTAAACGAATACAAGAACGGTATCGACGCTACCAATGAGGTTGGCGATGCGATCAAAGATACAACTGTTGAATTCACAGCTGATCCGACAAAGCTTAAGGAAGCAAGATTCATCGTTGTTGCTGTTCCGACACCGGTAAACGAGGATAACACACCTGATCTTCGTCCTGTAGAAGGCGCTTCCAGAACAGTTGGTCAGAATCTTTCTGCAGGAACGATCGTTGTTTTTGAGTCTACGGTATATCCGGGTGTTACAGAAGATATCTGCATCCCGATCATTGAAAAGGAATCCGGCCTCAAGTGCGGTGTTGACTGGAAGATCGGTTACAGCCCTGAGAGAATCAATCCGGGTGATCGTGTCCACACTCTGACAAACATCAGAAAAGTTGTTTCCGGTATGGATGACGAGTCCGCTAAGGAGATCAAGCAGGTCTATGACATCGTTATCAAGGCAGGTACTTTCCCGGTATCCAACATTAAGACAGCTGAGGCTGTTAAGGTTGTTGAGAACAGCCAGCGTGACATCAACATCGCTTTCATGAACGAGATCGCTATCATCTGCGATAAGCTCAAGATCGATACTGATGAAGTACTCGCAGGTATGAACACAAAGTGGAACGCTCTCGGCTTTAAGCCGGGTCTTGTTGGTGGTCACTGCATCGGAGTTGACCCGTACTATCTGACAAACATCTCCGAGAAACTCGGTTATCACAGCCAGATCATTCTTAACGGCCGCCAGGTAAACGACTCCATGGGTGCTTTTGTAGCAGACGCCGCTATCAAGGAAATGATCGAAGCCGGTATGGCTCCGAAGAAGGCTACTGTTGTTATCATGGGTCTCACATTTAAAGAGAACTGCCCGGATACAAGAAACAGTAAGGTCGTTGATATCATCAACAGACTTAAGGAATATGACATCAACCCGATCGTTACAGACTCCTGGGCTGACGCTGCTGTTGCTAAGCACGAGTACGGTGTTGATCTTACACCTTGGGAAGATGTTCCGAAGGCTGACTGCGTTATCGTTGCTGTTGGTCATAACGAATATCGTTCCATGTCCATGATCAAGCTCAAGGAACTCTTCAAGCCTGAACTGGCAGACGAGGAGAAGGTTCTTGTTGATGTTAAGTCTCTCTATCGTATGGACGAGCTTAAGGCGTCCGGCATGCGTTTCTGGAGACTGTAATCGTCATTAATCGGTTGTGTGACAGTGTAAAGTGAATCCTGTCGCCGGAAGGGAAGAAAACTAATGGAACAACTCACTTCGGACTTTTGGAGATCAAAAGGCAAATTCAATCTTGTTGAAGACTCTACTGAAAGAAGTGTATGGCTATCCGGATTAGTCAGTTACGAGGATGAGAAGACGGATGTTTCCGAATTCGTGGACCGCTTTCTTGCCGGAACTCTCAATTTCAACAGAGTCATCGGTTGGTTCCGTATCGTGATCTTCACAAAGAAAGACAGTATCTGGTATTTCTTCGGCGACAATTCCAATTCACAGCACTTTTTCTACGATGAAAAAACAGGTGTGTTCTGTGACAGCCTTCTTGGCCTGAAGGAAAAGATGTCATCTGAGTTGGAGCCGAATTATGAGGCGATCACAAATATGATGGCTGCCGGCTATTCGATCGGAAAAGAAACGATCGTATCCGGGATCCTTCGCACAGACAAGACTTGTTACTATTCGTTCGACGGTACTAAGATCACAGAGAAGAGCAAGGGACTTCAGGACTTTATTGATCTGAAGCATGAACTTGATGTCGTTTCCGTTCTTCGTCCGATCGAAGGCCAGACAAAAGATAAGAAGATCGCCGCTGTCTGTACGGGTGGTACAGACAGCCGTGCGATCATGAGCGGCTTAAGATATTTAAAAGCTGAGCCGAAATATGTTATCACCGGTCATGATGACAATCCGGACCTGAAGGTCGTTTATAAGATCGCCGACAAACTCGGCGAACCTCTGAAACTCATCCATTTGGAAGACAAGGAAGATGGCTGGCTTGAGAAAGGATTCAATTTCACTGATGGTGAATATGATCCGGTCTTGAGCTACAGACATTATCTTAAGGCTCAGTGGGAGATCGAAAACAGTATAGAGTTTGAGTTTGGCGGACTTGCCGGCGAGTACTACAAGAATGTTTTCTGTCAGCCTTTCCTGTGGCTTTTTAAGAAGAAGGACGCAGATTTTTATTTCAACACCATTCTTGATCCGCATGTGTCATCTCTGAAATGGATGGGCGCGAAGGCAAAAGAAGCCGGTAATAACAACAAGAGTAAGCTGAAGGCAGTTGCCGATCAGACAAATAAGGAGAAAACTCTTCTTGAAAAGGGAAACCGTGTAGGTTTTGATGTTCTCTCCTGGAAGTCCGGAGCGATCACTAACGGTTACAGTTCCGTTGTTACAAAGGTCGATCCTCTGATGGACCGTCAGCTTTGTGCTTATGCTTCTCACGACAACTGCATTTCCCATTCTATGCATAAATGGCAGAGAAAACAGGTCGAAAAGTACTGCAAGGATATTGCGGCACTTCCTACCGATCAGGGATATACATGTTCCATGAATCCGTTCAGATATCTCCGTGACTGCTTTAAGAAGCTTGGTTTCTATCTCGACAGAGTTTTCAATCGCTTCAGAAGAAAGCTGGGTCTCGGATTCAAGAGCGTTGAACAGAGATTCTGGGATAAAGATTATGAGACAGCCAGAAAGACAGAGCTTTGGCAGAAGTCTTTGGCTTATTGCAAGGAGAAGGAGATCATTGATCCGAATGTTGCTGAAGAGACGATCCCACTCAGCAAGACCGGATGGATCATTCTTGTCGGTCTGCTATTTGCCTGATGGGGGAGAAGGCGACCGTTTAAGGTTCTAGAAGAGTATGGAAGGCGAAAGCAAAAAGAGCGCAAAAAGCAGTATCGTTAAAGCGGCTACGCTATTGACGATCGGTACTATATTATCTAAAGTTCTCGGTTTTGTTCGCGAATTGTGTGTCGCTTATAAGTTCGGTACTGGTCCGATCAGTGACGCGTTTGTGCTGACGAACAGTATTCCGACGATCCTTTTTCAGGCGATCGCTACGGCGATCAACATTAACTTCATTCCTTTCTACCACAGGATCGATACTCAGGAAGGAAAGAACAAGTTTACCTCGAACATCACGAATATCTGTCTTGTCGTGCTTCTCGCGGGATGCGCGGTAATGAATATATTCCCGGGAATCATCTTGAAGATTTTCGCGACCGGATTGTCTGCGGAAACTGAAGTTTACGCGATCGTAATGCTTCGAATCGTTGCTTTTTCTATTATTCCCATCGTACTTGCGGATATATTCCAGGCATATCTTCAGGCGAATCAGTTGTTCTGGAGTACAGCGCTTTATGGTGTTGTAACAAACGTTGTAGTTATCCTGTTTACTCTTGCTTCGACCGCGGAGCAGTACTTCATGTTAAGCCTTGGTACCGTGCTTTCACACATCATCGGCCTTATGCCGATCTTCTTTGCGATGAAAAAGCGCACGCTTTTCAAATACAAGAAGTACATGAATTTCAAAGATGATCAGTTGAAGAGCCTTGTGCTTCTGACAATGCCTCTTAT
This sequence comes from Clostridiales bacterium, assembly GCA_017617525.1. Lineage (GTDB taxonomy): Bacteria > Bacillota > Clostridia > Saccharofermentanales > Saccharofermentanaceae > Scatonaster. Next base: position 57,267 of record JAFZWA010000006.1, on the reverse strand, counting down.
TATCGAGAATGTTGCGTCTTCAATGAGCCTTCTTGTTGACAGAAACCTTGCTTCGTTTCTCGAGGATGGTGTTATTTCCGGTCTCGGTTACGCGGGAAATATCGGTAACATCGCATCTACAATGATCGCAACGGCCATCATTACGGCGACTTTCCCGACATTTTCAAAACTGCTTGCAAACGGAGATAAGGATCAGTTTTCGAAATCCTTTGAAAAGTATGCTTCCGTAATCAGTTACTTGCTCGGTCCGATCTCCATCTTTATGATATTGAACGCGACGCCGATCGTATCTTTCATCTTCGAACATGGTTCCTTTGACAGCACATCCACCAGGATCGTATCTGAAAGCATGATCTGCTATGCCGTCGGTGTTCTTCCTATGGGTCTTCAGTCCTATCTTATCCGTGGATTCTACGCGATGCAGGATACAAAAACTCCGGTTAAGATCAAAGTATTTGCTTTGATCTGCAACATCGCTTTAAACCTCGCGTCAGTTCATTTCCTGCAACATAAGGGTATTGCGCTCTCAACAAGTATTTCGTATCTCATCGCATATTTTATGTTGACGCATAGTCTTAAGAAGAAACACGGAGTTGCCAACATTAACAAGATCACTTTTGAAGGCACCATATCCCTGGTTCTGAGCATAATTCCGGCATTGCTGGTAAACGCGGTGTTCTACAGGTTCATCGAAGTAAATAACCTGTTTATAGAGCTTATGATCAAAGGCGTTGCTTTCCTCGTATTGTTCTTCGTACTGATGCTGATATTCAGAAGAGAACGTATGAAGGAGATCATTAAGGCCGTCTGAGTCATAACGTTCTGAATCTTTAATACTTAGGAGCTTTTTCATGCCAAATAAACTCGTTAGTGTGATCATTCCTGTTTACAATGTCGATCCATGGTTGGACGAATGTATTCAAAGCGTACAAGACCAGAAGTATTCCAATATAGAGATCCTTTTGATCAATGACGGTTCTACCGATAACTGCCTTAAGATCTGTAACGAACACGCCAAGTCAGATGACCGCATCAAAGTAGTTGACCGTCCCCACGAAGGTGCGAGTGCGGCCAGAAACTGCGGACTGGAAATGGCGAAAGGTGATTGTATCCTGTTTTTTGATTCGGATGATTACATGGTTCCTGAATTGATCGAACGAACTGTCGCCGTTATGGAACGCGAAGATGCCGGAATCGTTGTTTTCGGAACTGAAAGGTATCATAACGGCGAGATCATCAGTTGTCCGAAAGAAGGTTCTTACACGCGGGTTGAGGCTTTTCACAGCTGCATGACGAAGAAAGGTATTGTTCCTGCCGTCTGGGCCAAGTTGTTTGATGCCAAGCTTGTCAAAGACATCCGTTTTATCCTGGATCACAATTATGTCGACTTTATCTTCTTTTTCGAAGCAATGGATAAATGCGGGTCTGTTTACGTTATTCCGGACAGTTTGGTCAGATACAGAAGACATCCCAACAGTATTTGCACCTCTAAAAACGCGAGAAACATTTACGATCAGATCGAACAGTGCAAAATGATGTATGAGTATGCGGAACGAATCAACGAGAATGGAATGCTTGATTCGGATATCCGCCGTTTAAAGATCCAGAGGATCCGTTGGCTTCTCGGTTCGTATACTGTTTTCTATAAGGATGATTCCGAAGATGGAAAGTCATTCAGGTCAAAAGCACGCGAGGATATTCGTCGTGATCATCGTCTGGTTCCGTTTTCCAGTCTGAAGGTGAAACTCGCGTCTTTAATATTCCGTATGTCACCGGGTCTTTTTGTCGCTGTTGACCGGGGAAGACGGCGTATGACACAGAAGATTTAAGCCTGAAGTCCAGGCTTTTTTCTTTTCTGTTGAGTTTTTGGATTTTGTTGTCCTATTTTGCAACAGAAAACATTTTAATGTCGTCTATTAAACGTAGAATAAAAGTGAATAATCCGTCATTTGCATTCTGCAAGTTTATGGAATAGTATAATTAGGTTATTAAATAAATAAACAATGAATCTTGAGATTTATTGAGAGGAGAAGAAGGATGGAAAATCGCTCAGAAATCACGAACGTAGAGCTTGAAAAGAGCAAAATGATCATTTCCAAGATCACGGAATGCTACTACAAAAAGATGGTTGGTCAGACCCGACTCGGATGGTCTTTGCTGATCGCCATTATTTCCAACGGACATATCCTTTTGGAGTCTGTTCCGGGTCTTGCCAAGACAACAGCGGCAAAAACTCTTACGGACGCCGTAAATGGTAAGTTCTCCCGTATCCAGTGTACACCGGACCTTCTGCCGAGTGATATCATCGGTACACAGATCTTCAACTATACAACGAACACGTTTGAAACAAAGCTCGGCCCAGTATATGCGAACTTCGTTCTCCTCGACGAGATCAACAGAAGCTCCGCGAAGACACAGAGCGCCATGCTCGAAGTCATGCAGGAGCATCAGACGACGATCGGTGGTTATAACTACGCGATGCCGAAGATCTTCACCGTTATCGCAACACAGAACCCGATCGAGCAGGAAGGTACATATCTCCTCTCCGAAGCACAGCTCGACCGTTTCCTTCTGAAAGAGAAGATCGATTATCCGACAAAGGATGAAGAGTTTGAGATCCTGAACCGTATCGAGAAGGATGTATTCTCCCATTCCGAAGCCGTTGTAGAGCTCGAGGATGTTTATTTCCTCCAGCAGATGGCCAGAAAGGTTTATCTTGACGACGCGATCAAGAGATACATCATCAATATCGTAAGCGCGACAAGAAATCCGGCAGGTGTTATCGGAAAAGAACTCGCCGAATACGTAACTCTCGGTTCCAGTACCCGTGGTTGTATCGCTTTGATGGAAGTTGCCAAGGCTGTTGCCCTGATCAACGGAAGAAGCTATGTTACCCCGGATGATGTAAAGACACTGATCCACAGTGTTCTCAGACACCGTGTATCCCTGAACTTCGCAGCTGTAGCGGATGGAGTTACATCCGAGCACATCATCGATAAGATCGTAGGAGCTATTCAGACACCATGATCCTTGACTATATTACGAAAATAAAGTCGAATATGGCGATCCACACGCATATCAAGGCGACAAGTATCCTTGATGGCTCCTATAAGTCTGTCTTCATGGGTAAAAGCCTTAATTTCGAGGATCTCCGTGAGTATATTCCCGGCGATAACATTCGTGATATTGACTGGAAGGCATCTTCCAGAAGCCGTATGCTGCTCGTAAAGCGCTACATTGCCGAAAAGAAGCACAACATCATGATCGTGTTTGATACCGGCGTAAAGATGCTTGCGGACACGGATACCGGTGAGACGAAGAAGGATGTAGCGATCTATGCGGCCGGCACTCTTGCTTACCTGGCATATTCGAATGGCGATTTTGTCGGTTCTCTTTACAATATCGACGGAAAGATGCGCTTTTTCCCGCTTCGCACACGTCTTTATGACATTGAGAACTTCCTTTCAAAGTATGACAAGGACATCAAGAACTCGAAGAAATCCGACCTGAATAAGACACTTGAATATCTTTTGAAGAACTTCAGAAGAAAGATGGTCGTCTTTGTCGTCACTGACATGAACGGAATTTCATCCGTTTCCGAACAGGTCCTGAAAAAACTGATCTGCCAGCACGATATGCTCTTTATCAATATTAAAGACGCAGATCTTACAGGCGATCGTGCATATAAGATCGAAAAGAACAGATATCTGCCCCGTTTTGTTACTATGGACAAGAAGTTGATCAAGATGGAGCAGGATATCAAGACCAAGATCTCTCAGGAGAATGAGAAGAAGCTGAAACATCACGCGATCATCAGCACGGATGTTGACAGCAAAGAAAATATCACTATGAAGATCACAGAACTATTGGAGAGACACAGATATGCCGGTATCCGTTGAATTACAAGATCCATACTCCTACAGCATCTGGCCGATCGTTCTCATCGTGATCGTTATCGTCGCGTCCCTTGTCGCGATCGTACTTTTGTCTATTCTTATCAGGCTCAGAAAACCAGCTAAGCCGAAGGCTCCGGTCACTCAGATCTTCAAGCCGAAGACTCTTGCCGACGCTCAGAGAGAATATCTCGGCAAGATCGCATATGTAGAGCAGCAGTACAGAGACGGCCAGATGGATGTAAGAACAGTTCACCAGGAGCTTTCCGCGATCGTCCGTATGTTTGTTTATGACGTTACCGGCGTTCAGGCGCAGAATTTCTCCCTGAATGAACTTAAAGCCTACAATATCAATCAGATCAGTCAACTGATCGAAGAGTTCTACGCGCCTGAATTCGCGGAAAGAACCGATAAACAGACAGAGGACTCTATCCGTGACGCGAGGGAGGTGATCTACAAATGGAATTAATGTACCCATTAGCCATTGCGGTCGGTGTACCGGTGATCATCGTTCTTGGTCTGATTACATATGGATACAGCAAAAAGTTTAAAAACGGACGTAAAGTCGCCAATACTGAGTATGTCGAGAAAACCAGATACTTTAAGAACAAGCTCATTGAGTACAAGTGCTTTTCGATCATTATGATCATCAGCTTGATCCTCGCGCTTTGTATCCTGATGGGCCTTATCGCACGCCCGTTTAGAACAAAACAGACGATCACCGAGATCCATAACCGAGATATTTACCTTTGTCTGGATACTTCCATGTCGATGTATGAGGTTGACCTTGAGGTCTGTGAAAAACTTAAGGAATTCGTTTCCGGACTTCACGGTGAAAGATTCGGCATTACGATCTTTAACATGCAGACTGTAACGATGGTTCCGCTTACGGATGACTATGATTACATCATTCAGTGTCTCGAAGATATCGAGACCGCCTGCAAGATCGCGATCGGCGTGAATGATTACGGTGAATATTATGACGCAGAGAAAGCGAATCAGTACCGTTTCATCGTCGATGGCACGTTAAATGACAACTACGATCAGGGTTCTTCGCTTATCGGTGATGGTCTTACTTCCACGCTCTTCCAGTTCCCGGATCTGAAGAATGAGGACGTAGATCGTACAAGAGTCATCATTCTGGCGACCGATAACGAACTGTATGGTGAACCTTTCGTCGAACTCAGCGAAGCCGCGGAGCTTTGTACTAAGTACGGTGTTACTGTATTTGCGGCTGCTCCTGAATACGTTGTTGATTACAACGAATACGAACGTTGTATCAAGTCTACGGGCGGAATGCTTTTCACGCTTGCCGACGACGATATGGCAAAAGATCTGATCAACGAAGTAGAAAAGACCGATACCTCAGTAATTTACAAGAGTGAAAAGACGACAACTGAGTATCCGGAAGCACTTGTGGGATTTTTGACGATCGCACTTTGTGTGCATTTTGTCGCGACAAGAAGGGTAAGGCTATGAAGATCAATCCGATCATTCCAATCTGGATCATGGCGATCTTATGTATCGGCATGTTGGTGATGAAGAGAAGAGGCGTATGGAATTTCATACGTCAGATCCTGATCGTCTGCCTTCTCTTTACGATGAACCTGCGCATCATGGTATTCTCTCATGATGTCCAGAAGAAAGATCTTAATGTAGATGTTTTGTTTGTTATTGACGATACCATGAGTATGCTTGCTGAGGATTTCGACGGAAATACACGCCGTCTGGATGCTGTCAAGGATAGCTGTCAGTACATCGTCGATAAGATGGAAGGCTGCCGCTTTTCGGTCATCTCTTTCGGTAACGTCGCCACCAGACTCGTTCCGTATACTGACGATACAAGTATTGTTATGACGGCGGTCAATAATCTCGAAGGCACGACTAAGTACGTAGCTCAGGGAACATCTCTGAATCTCCCGTACCAGCCGATGCTCGAGACTCTGGAGAAAAACTACGATGAAGACGGTGACCGTATGCAGGTCGTTTTCTTTTTCAGTGATGGTGAGATCACAAGTAAAAAGGAAAAACTCGGCTCATACGAAGAAGCCATGTGGTATATCGGAAGCGGTGCCGTTCTCGGATACGGCACGGAAAAAGGCGGAAAGATGCTCGTTCAGTCTTTTGCCGGCGATCTTTCTTCTCCGTTCTACATGCAGACCAGAGACAAGAGCGGAAGAATGGTAGATGCCATCTCCAAGATCGACGAGGACAACCTTCAGTCGATCGCGGATGATCTTCGTGTCGGATATTACCATATTGAGGATCCGACGGATCTTCGTGAAGTCGTAGACGATGTTTATGAAGATGTCGATGTTTATGCGACAGAAGGATCGACAGGAACGGAAGGATATGCGGATATCTATTACTGGTTTGCGATTCCGCTTGTAGCACTTCTGCTTTACGATCTGATCTATTATAAGAGGAAGGTGAGAGAATGAGAAAAACAATCATTATCGTGGCATATGTGGTTCTTGGCCTTCTGCTGTTTAAGTTTGCCTTTACGTATGGTTATAACGAGTGGGTCATCTCCAAATATGAAGATGAGGATTATTCCGAGAATTTCGCTCTTCTTGAGGTCATGAACGTATCGGAACCTTATATCGTCTACTATAACAACGGTAACGTAATGTACCAGAGAATGGATTATGAAGCTGCCCTCGACTACTATGAGCAGGCACTTGAGCACAATCCACCGGAAGGCAAGGAATGCGCGATCCGCATCAACATGGCGCTTACTAAACTGAAGTTTTTAGCTGAAGATTATACAAATCCAGAGAAGATCGATGAGTCTATGAAGATTCTCAATGACTGTCTCAAGATCCTTTCTGAAGATGGCTGCGCAAATAAAAACGGAGACGGTCACAATAACCGTGCCCAGAGACTTTATGATGAGATCAAGGATATGCTCGATCACCTCGAAGACGAAAAGGAAAAACAGGAATCAGAGCAGGAAAGCAGGCAACAGCAGTCGGATTCCAACCAGTCTGACACTGACGGGAGCGGCGGTCAGTCTGTAAATCAACCGACAATGAGTCCTGAAGAGTCACAGAGCCAGTCTGAATCTCAAGAACAAAGACAGCAGGAGATCGAGGATGAGCTTCAAAGCAAGATGGATTCCGCGAATGGTCAGCGTCAGCAGGAAAGAAGACAAAACCAGGAGAATATGGAAGACTGGAACTGGTATTATGACGATACACCGGTTTGGTGATCATCTTTAAATACACAAATTTCACGATTCGGCATTTTGACTGTTGCGTAATGACAACAGTTGGATTATTATCTTAACAACGTATCCTTTAAGTCTGTTCCAAGAGAGAACAGAAAGGTCGTATGTCGAAAGTGTTATACCGCTTCCTTTAGGGAGGCTTATATATGTAAGACCGGCTTTTGAAGGGTACCAGATGGTATTTTCAGGGTCGGTTTTTTGTACCCTGTAATTAAGGAAGGAGTGGTATTTTTGAAAGAGTATCTTGAGAAAACAGTCCTTATGGATGACCAGGCTGTGCACCGCGCGTTGATTCGTATCGCACACGAGATCATCGAAAAGAACAAGGGCCTCGACAATGTCGCTCTCGTCGGCATCCAGAGAAGAGGCGTGCCGATGGCAGACAGGATCGCCAAGGTCATGGAAGAAGTAGAAGGTGTAAAACCGGATGTAGGTGTTTTGGACATCACATTCTACCGTGACGATTTATCGACTCTGGCAGCTCACCCGGTAGTTAACGGAACCGCAATTCATTTCAACATCAATGATAAGAAGATCGTCCTGATCGACGATGTCCTTTTCACCGGTAGAACGGTAAGGGCCGCGATCGAGGCGATTTTTGATATGGGAAGACCTGCCTGCATTCAGCTGGCAACACTGGTTGACAGAGGTCACAGACAGCTCCCGATCCGTTCGGATTATGTGGGCAAGAATGTACCGACATCACTCTCGGAGATGATTTCCGTACAGTTAAGTGAGATCGATGGACAAGATAAAGTCGTTCTCTGTGAAGAGGTGAAATAATGGGACTTAGAAGTAAAGACCTGCTTGGATTAAAGCAGTTGACGGCAGAAGAGATCATGGAGATCCTGGACACTGCCAAAATGATGAAAATGGTGCTGACTTCCGGAAATAAGAAGACATCGCATCTTCAGGGTAAATCAGTAGTAACTCTCTTTTATGAAAACAGTACGAGAACCAGACTCTCCTTCGAACTTGCTTCGAAGTACATGGGTTCCGCAAGCGCGAACATCACGACTTCCGGAAGCTCTGTAAACAAAGGCGAATCGCTTCTGGATACTGCCAGAACGATCGACATGATGGCGACGGATATCATCATCATGCGCCACAGCCAGTCCGGTGCTCCACACTATCTGGCGCCCAGAGTTAAGGCTTCCATCGTAAACGCCGGTGACGGTATGAATGAACACCCGACACAGGCTCTCCTGGACATGTTTACTCTCTATGAAAAATACGGCCACATCGACGGACTGAAAGTCGCCATCTGTGGCGATCTTTATCACAGCCGTGTCGTACGAAGCAACGTCATCGGTCTCACGAAGCTCGGCGCTACAGTAAGTGTAGCAGGACCGAGAACAATGGTTCCTGTCGGACTGGATAAGATGGGATGCACGGTCTGCAAGTCGGTAGCTGAAGCCGTGAAGGATGCAGACGCTGTCATGGGTCTTCGTGTACAGCTGGAGCGTCAGCAGAAGTCTCTGTTCCCCTCGGTAGCAGAATATTCGAGATTCTACTCTATCTCCGAGGACATTCTGAAGCTCGCGAAACCGGGTGCATATCTGCTTCACCCGGGTCCGTGCAACCACGGTGTAGAGCTTCCGACATGCGTATATGACTGCGATCAGTCAGTGATCAATGAACAGGTCACCAACGGTGTCGCGGTTCGAATGGCAGTCTTATACTTACTGATGGCAAGGAGAAACCAGAATGAAAAGAATTGAGATCAAAAACGCGAAGCACTATGCTTCCGGTGAAAAAGTTACGGTATACATCGAGAACGGTGTATTTACCGATTCTCTTTCGGGTGACGCTGATGAAGTGATCGACGCGGAAGGCCTTACGGTGTTCCCTGGACTGGTCGACATGCACTGTCATCTTCGTGAACCAGGCTTTGAGTACAGAGAAGACATCAAGACAGGTACAAAAAGCGCCGCTAAGGGCGGTTTTACCAGCGTATGCTGCATGCCGAACACCAAGCCGGTCTGCGATAACGCGGCAGTTGTTGAAGGCATCCTGAGAAAAGCAGAGCAGGTCGGATCCTGCAATGTTTTCCCGATCGGTGCCGCAAGTAAAGGTCTTGAAGGAAAAGAGATCTCAGAGATGGGGCTCATGAAGGAAGCCGGCATCGTCGCTGTCTCAGATGACGGAAAGCCGATCGCTTCGGCAAACCTTCTTAAGAAAGTTCTTGAATACGCTTCTGACTTTGATATCCCGGTATTGAATCACTGCGAAGTAATGTCACTTTCTGAAGGTGCCATGAACGAAGGCGCTATCTCCACAGCACTCGGACTTCGCGGAATCCCGGCGATCGCAGAAGAGATCATGATCTCCAGAGATATCCAGACAGCTGAATACCTCGATATGCCGATCCACATCTGCCACGTCAGCACAAGAAAAGGCATCGAGATCATCAGACAGGCGAAAAAACGCGGAGTTAAGGTAACTTGCGAAACATGCCCGCACTATTTCTCACTGACAGAAGAATGCTGCCAGACTTATGATACGAACTTCAAGATGAATCCGCCGCTCCGTACGGAAGACGACCGCCTTGCCGTTATCGAGGGTCTTAAGGACGGTACGATCGACTGTATCGTAACAGATCATGCGCCGCATCACATCGATGAGAAGGATCTTGAATTCTCTCTGGCGAATAATGGTATCATCGGCTTTGAAACTGCCTTCGCAGTCGGATATACTTATCTGGTAAAGACCGGTTCGATCTCTCTTGCTGACATGATCAAGACCATGACAACGAATCCTTCGAATATCCTGAAGCTCGGAAGAGGCACCATGGATAAGGGTATGCCTGCGGATGTCATGCTCGCGGATCTTAATGAAACCTTCGTATATACGAAAGAAGAGATCCTCAGTAAAGCTGAAAACTCGCCTTATATCGGTGAGGAACTTACCGGCCGAGTAAAACTTACGATCGCAGGAGGAAGTATCACATATGACGAACTTCGCTGACAGACTTACAAAGAGAATTGAAGAGTGCAATAACCCGACAGTTATGGGTCTTGACCCGAAACTCGACTATCTTCCGTCCGCTATGGTAAATGAGTGGCTGGATGAAGCAAAGAAGCACGAAGAGAAGAGCGGAGAGCACGCAAATATGCAGATGGCCACAGGTATGGCGATCTTCGATTATAACCGTCTTCTGATCGACGCGGTATATGACATAGTCCCGGCGATCAAGCCGCAGTTCGCATATTATGAGATGTACGGTATCCACGGCATCATGGCTCTTAGAAAGACGATCCAGTACGCTCACGATAAAGGCATGCTCGTTATCGCAGACGCAAAGAGAAACGATATCGGCACAACAGCGACCGCTTACGCGAACGCGATCATCGGCGAAACAAAGATCATCGATGATACAACAGCGGCTATGTTCGACTGTGACTGTATCACAGTAAACGGTTATCTCGGTATCGATGGCATCAAGCCTTTCATGGATGTCGCAAAAGAGAAGGGCAAAGGCCTTTATGTTCTCGTAAGAACATCGAATCCTTCTGCCGGCGATCTTCAGGACCTGAAGCTGGAAGACGGACGTCAGGTATTTGAGGCAATGGCTGAGAATGTTGAAAAATGGGGGCAGGATCTTATCGGCGAGAGCGGTTTCTCCTCTGTCGGAGCCGTTGTCGGTGCCACATGGCCGGAACAGGCTGTAAAGGCACGTAGAATCATGCCGCACGCACTTATCCTGGTACCGGGTTACGGTGCTCAAGGTGGCTCGGGAAAAGACGCTGTCGCTTCTTTCGTAAACGGCAAGGGCGGTATCGTAAATGCTTCCAGAAGCCTGATGTGTGCATGGAAAAAGAGAGAAGACATCGATCCGATGGAACTTACCGAAATGCACGGTCCTTCCGGCGCTTCGCTTCTCGGATTCCAGAAGGCAACAAGAGAAGAGGCACTTCGTATGCGAGATGACCTCAATAATGCGATCAAAGAATCCGCAAAAGCTTAATTCAAAGAGGAATTATTGAAATGAAAGAAGAATACAGCATTCGTCTGGTAAAGAAAGAACTTCTGGGAGAGACATGCGCTGTCCTTACGTTCTCGTGCCCCGAGATTGCCTTGTCCGCAAGACCGGGACAATTCGTGAATCTTTCCTGCGAGTATTTCCTGAAGCGTCCTTTCGGCATCATGGCCGTAGATAAGGAAGCAAAGACTTTCAGTATTGGCGTCAGAAAAGTAGGAAAGGGAACAGATAAGATCATCAAGTCAAGTGAAGGAGATTCTTTCACGGTACTCGGTCCTCTCGGAAACGGCTTTGATTTTGATGGTGTGAAGAAACTGCTTCTCGTCGGTGGCGGAACGGGAATCTTCCCGATCTTCTTTGCGACACAGTACGCAAAAGAAAACGGAATCCCGTGTGAAGTCGTAAATGGATACCGCTGCAAGAACGACGCTTTCCTGTATGACCGTTTCAGCTGCGCGTGCAGTGATTTTCACGCGACAACAGATGCCGGCGATCTCGGAGTAAAGGGTAACGTCATGGCTTATCTTGAGACCATGAGCGATGAAGAACTTGCCAATATGACTGTTATGGTCGTTGGCCCGGGAATCATGATGAGAAAAGTTTCCGAGTGGGCAAAGTCTAAAGGACTTACCTGCTATGTTTCCCTGGAGCAGCGCATGGCCTGTGGAATCGGCGCCTGCCTGGTATGTGTTTGCAAGATCAAGGCTGAACAGGAAGAAAAAGAATTCGTGCATAAGCGTTGTTGCAAAGACGGCCCGGTATTTAATGCTGAGGAGGTGATCTGGTGAGTATTTCAGTAAAAGTTGGTCAGGTCGACCTGAAAAATCCGATCATTCTTGCGTCCGGAACATGCGGTTTCGGAAGAGAACTTTCTGAATATATGGATCTCAGTAAACTTGGTGCTCTGTCATCCAAAGGTCTGACACTTCTCCCGAGAGATGGAAACCAGGGTGTTCGTGTAGCGGAAACACCTTCCGGTATGCTGAACTGTGTAGGTCTTCAGAACCCCGGTGTAGACGCTTTCCTGGCAACTGAGCTCGATTTTATGGTAGATAGCGGAGCAGGCGTTGTCGTCAATGTCGCCGGTCATTCGAATGAAGACTATATCGCTATGGTCGAAAAACTCGATCCTTTCAAAGAAAAGATCAACGCTCTGGAACTGAATTTCTCCTGCCCGAACGTTAAAGAAGGATGCATGGTTATCGGATCTTCTCCGAAAGCCATCGAAGCTCTCGTTTCCGACCTTCGTAAAAGAACTGATCTTCCGCTTTGGATCAAGCTGACACCGAACGTCACATCTATTGCGGAGACTGCTAAGGGAGCAGAAGCAGGCGGTGCAGACGCGATCGTCGCGATCAATACCATGCTCGGTATGGCGATCGATATCAGAACGAGAAGACCGCTTCTTCATAACAATACCGGCGGACTTTCCGGTCCGTGCGTAAAACCTGTCGCTCTTCGTATGGTCCACGACATCTACGACGCGGTAAAGATCCCTGTGGTCGGATGCGGTGGTGTTTCCACTTACGAAGATGTTCTCGAGTTCATGATCGCAGGCGCTTCCGCAGTCGAGCTTGGTACGATCACGCTCGTTCATCCGACACGTCCTGTCGAGATCGTGGAAGATCTTGAGAAATACTGCAAAGAAAACAATATCGAAGAACTGGCGTCCTTAACCGGTACGCTTGAATTGTGGAGGTAAACATGAAATCAATTGCCGATTATCTTTTTGAGACGAATGCCGTACGTGTCAGCGATCCGGAGAAGCCGTTCTGGTATGCTTCCGGAACTCTCGGCCCTTTCTATGTAAATACACACTTTCTTCTCGAGTCCGAGCAGAAAGCAAATGAGCTTCTGGCTCTGATCGAAGAGGCAGCTGCCGGCGATCGTACAGATTTTCTGACAACGATCCTCTCTTTTGTAAAGAAGCAGTATGAGACTTCCGAATCCTATAAGGCCGTTATCGATCTTATCGTCGCTAAGGCAAAAGAACTGGATTTCGACGTGATCTCCGGTGGTGAGCGTCGCGATTATTTCTTCTCCCTGATGCCGGCTTATCTTCTTGGAAAGCCGCACCTTTCCATCTTCAAGGATGGTGAGACATACTATTCCGAGAATGTAGAAGAGAAGGCTGTTAAGGTAGGTAAGGGAGACCTTTCCGGTAAAGTATCCCTTCATATCGCTGACCTGATCACAGAAGCATCTTCTTACACAAACGCTTGGATTCCGTCCATCCGTGGTACAGGCGCTACTATCACAGATACGATCGCCGTTATCGACCGTCTTCAGGGCGGTGAAGCTAACCTTAAGGCGGAAGGCGTAAACATGTACACCTTCGCTAAGATCGAGCTTTCTCTCTTTGATGAGGGCGTTGAGAAGGGGATCCTTACAAAAGCGCAGCGCGACATGGTCGCTCACTTCATGGAGAATCCGATCGATTACATGAAGGCTTTTCTTACAGCTCATCCTGATTTCATCGATGAGCAGATCGCTCTCGGCGGTAAGCCGAAGCAACGCGCCGAGATGGCCATCTCTCGCGGATACGTTCCGGGAAGGTCCTGATCTTGCGCGGTCGAAAGACATATGAAGTAAAAGAACATGTAACCGGGGTTCTTCGGATCCCGGTTACAGTTCGTTATGCGCGTTTAAAGAGACTTCGTATCAGTATCGATGAGAACGGCAATGTCATCGCGCATGCCCCAAAACGCATGCCTTTAAAGGATATAGATCGTTTTGTCGAACAGAATGTCAGTTGGATCGAAAAGCACCGTATCAAACAGCTCAGTAAGACATATCTTCCGTATATCGATGCGGTAGAGCAGAAAAGAAAGGCAAGGATCATAAAGGCCAGGGCAAGTGCTTTTCTCGCGGTATATGACGGCAAAAAACCGGTAAAGATCTATGTCCGGAATATGTCGAGCAGATGGGGCTCGTGCAGCAGTAAGGGCAACATTTCCCTCAATGTTTATCTACTGGAGGTCGAGCCGGAGCTTTTCGATTATGTACTGATCCACGAGCTTTCGCACCTTTATTACATGAACCATTCCGCAAAGTTCTGGGCACAGGTATCAAAATACTGTCCGGACTACAAGGAAAAGCGTGCGGCTCTAAGGAAATACGAGATTCCGAAAAAACTATAAAATTAGGTATTATCGGTTGAACAAATAAGCACATTTCGATAAAATGAAAATGTTGAATTTTATCGATTTGACGGCATTTTACGAAACACGGGGACGGTAGTATGAAGAATATTCCTCTTTATGACGTACGACATATCGAAGATCTTCGCGACATGCTCAAGCAGAGTGTCGAACTTTACGGAGATCTTCCGCTTTTTTACTACAAGAAGGTAAAGGGCGGGGATTACGAGTATTATACGTTTAACGAATACAACAAAGCTGTTCAGGCCATGGGTACAGGCCTTTCGCATCTTTGCGGACTGGGATCTCGAATCGCGATCCTGGCTGAAACGAGATATGAGTGGTACGTTTCGTACTTGGCAACTACAAACGGAACAGGTATAGTTGTTCCTCTGGATAAAGAACTTCCGGCAGACGAAGTGGCTTCTTGCCTGATCCGCGCCGAAGTTAACTGCGTGATCTATTCTTCTTCCAAACAGAAAGTACTGGACGAGATCAAAGACCAGATCCCGAATGTAAAGACTTTTATCTGCATGGATAAGACAGACCGTGAAGGCGTCGAGTACTTCTACGACGTTCTCAATAACGGTCAGAAGCTCCTGGACGAAGGCGACAGACTTTTCCTCGACGCTCCGCTCGACAGAGAAGCGATGACAGTTCTTTTGTTTACCAGCGGTACAACAGCGCAGTCCAAGGCAGTTATGCTCAGCCAGAAGAATATCTGCAAGAACCTCGAAGGTATGTGTTCGATGACATATATCGACCAGAACGATATGTTCCTTTCGGTCCTTCCTTTGCATCACACATATGAGTGCACATGTGGCTTCCTTTGCCAGGTATATCGTGGTTCCCATATCGCGATCTGTGAAGGACTTCGCTATATCGTGCCGAACATGCAGCAGTCCCACGTAACTATCATCCTGGTCGTTCCGCTTATGCTTGAAAAGTTCCATAAGAGCATCATGTCAAAGGCAAAAGCGACAAAGAAGATGGCCAGAAAGTTCGAGTTCGGCCGTAAGCTCTGTAAGTTCCTTCTGTTCTTCGGTATCGATAAGAGAAAGAAGATCTTTAAGCAGGTTCATGAGACATTCGGCGGCAGTCTCCGCTTGATCATCAGCGGCGGTGCCGGTATCGATCCTCAGATCCTTCAGGATATGCAGGACATGGGCTTTGCCTGCATTCAGGGTTATGGCCTTACAGAATGTGCTCCGATCCTAGCTCTGAACCGTGACTGCGATTTTAATAACCGCGCGGCAGGACTTCCGCTTCCGGATGTTGATGTTCAGGTCATCGACAAAGATGAGAACGGCATCGGTGAATTCATCGCTAAGGGCGATAACGTCATGATGGGTTACTACAAGAACGAAGATGCTACAAAAGAAGCGATCGACGAGAATGGTTATTACCACACCGGTGACCTCGGATACATCGACAAAGACGGATTCTGCATCATCACAGGCCGTAAGAAGAACGTTATTATCGCTAAGAACGGTAAAAACGTATTCCCTGAAGAGATCGAGACCATGCTCTGCATGTCCGATTATGTTGAGGAATGCCTGGTATCCGGTGAAGAAGAAAACGATGACGTTATCATCACCGTAACGATCTTCCCGTGCATGGAAGAAGTGAAGAAGCTTCTCGGCAATAATCCGGATGACGACGCGGTCCAGCAGCTCATGGAAGACGAAGTCGCCAAAGTCAATAAGAACCTTGTGAACTATAAGCACATCAAACGCGTAGTTCTCCGTGATACTGAATTCGATAAGACGACAAGTAAGAAGATCAGAAGACAGTACAAGAAATAAGACGTAATTAGTCAGGAGGCATTTCCTAATGCTGAGTAAAACAAGTATCGAAAGGATCCTCACCGCGGCACTTTCCCACGGTGGTGATTTTTCCGAGGTCTATATCGAGCGAAGCAAAGTATCATCCGTTTCGCTTTTGAATGGTGTTGTCGAAAGCACAGGATCCAGCCTGGACCTTGGTATCGGCATCCGCATCCTGGAAGGCGACAAGTGCGTTTATGTGTATTCCAACGACCTTCTTCATGAGGATAAGCTCATCCGAATGGCGAAAAACGCATCCGCTTCTCTGGCTGACGCACCGGCCGGGAAAACCATAGTGCTTTCACCGATGATGGAATACTTTTCACAGAAGTATGAGACTTCGCCGACGGATGTTTCCAAGTCTTTAAAGGTCGAAAAGCTCAGGAAAGCGGCTGAAACAGCTAAAGCTTATTCTGAACTGATCACTCAGACCGGTACATCTACCGCGGATCTCGAAAGAGACGTATGGATCGCGAATTCCGACGGTCTTTACATCAAAGACAATCGCTGCCGCACAAGGATCATGGTGCAGGCAGTCGCCAGTTCCGAAGACGACAAGCAGACCGGTTATTACGCGCCGGGAAGCGGAGAAGGATACGAATTCTTCGAAAGAACCGACATTGATGAGATCGCAACAAAGGCTGCTCAGGTAGCAGTAACCATGATCAGCGCGAAACCGTGTCCGTCAGGTAAAATGCCTGTTGTTATCGGAAACGGATTCGGCGGTGTTATTTTCCATGAGGCCTGCGGACATTCTCTTGAAGCGACCGCTGTCGGTATCAAAGCTTCGTGCTTTACCGATATGAAGGGCCAAAGGATCGCAAGCCCGCTCGTTACGGCTTATGACGACGCGAAGATCGCGAAAGAATGGGGCAGCTACGAAGTTGATGACGAGGGTACACCTTCTACGACGAACCTTCTGATCAAAGACGGTATCCTGAATAGTTACTTGGTCGATAAGATCGGCAGCAGAAGAATGAATGAACCTTCCACCGGCTGCGCGAGAAGGCAGAATTACGCGTTCGCTCCGACATCCCGTATGTCGAATACTTTTATCGCGGCCGGATCGAGCACACCGGAAGAGATCATCGCGGATACAGAGTACGGAATCTACGCGGCAAATATGGGCGGCGGCTCTGTGGATACCACGACGGGTGAATTCAACTTCGCCGTTAACGAAGCATATATCATCAGAAACGGTAAAGTCTGTGAGCCTGTAAAGGGCGCTACGCTCATTGGTAAGGGCGGAGAGGTCCTGATGAATATCGATCGTGTCGGAAACGATCTGAAGCTTTCTCAGGGCATGTGTGGCTCTATTAGCGGTAATGTGGCAGTCGATGTCGGTCAGCCGACGATCCGCGTTTCCGAGATCACTGTCGGTGGTCAGGCATAAAGTTGATTAGAATTTGGAGCAGATATGGACAGCAATATTCGTAAATTGATCGATGAACTTTTAAATAGAGCCGAGAAGGAAGGCTTCCTCGAGTCCGAAGTATATTATGAGTCTGATTCTTCCATGACGATCGCCGCAAGAGAAGGCCAGATCATCCAGTTCGAGAGTTCTGATTCATGCGGGCTTTCTTTCAGAGGACTTCTGAACGGACAGATGGGTTATGCCTATACAGAAGATCTGCAGAAAGATATGATCCCGTTTTTGCTGTCTCAGGCAAAAGATAACTGCGGTGTTCTCGAAGTTAAGGAAAAGATCACTGTCTATGAAGGTGAGAAGGAATACCCTGAATTTAACGGATACAACGACGACCTTGCCAAGATCGACTATGATTTCCTTTCCAAGACAGCTCTGGAACTTGAGAAAGGCCTTCTTGCATACGACAAGCGTATCGAGGCCGTAGATGACTGCTATACCTCATATTCCGAGGGTGAGCTCTATATCAAGAACAGTAAGGGCATGCTCTGCGAATCTCGCGAGAACTGTTTCGACATTTATCTTGGATGTCGTGCCAAGGACGGAGACGATGTTCAGACAGCAGGTAAGGGATGGGTATTTTCCGATCTTTCTGATTTCGATGCTAAGAAATGCACGGATTATGTCGGTAAAAAGATCATTTCCAAGCTCGGCGCCAAGCCGGTGCCTTCTGAAAAGACATACGTAGTTCTCGACCGTTTCGCCGCAAATTCGCTCCTGGCTTCGTTTGCCGGTGCTTTTTCCGCGGACGCGATCCAGAAAGGCCTGTCCCGCCTTGTCGGAAAGCTTGGAGAGAAGATCGCGGATGAGAAGATCACATTGATCGATGAAGGCATGATCGAGGGAAGCCAGCTGAGCATTCCTTTCGATAGCGAAGGTGTCAGCTCGAAAAGAACCGTTCTGATCGACAAAGGAGTTTTCAAATCCGAGCTTCATAACAGAAAAACGGCTCTGGCAGCAGGCGTTGAGACCACAGGTAACGGGTTCCGCGGTGGCGCGAAATCCTCTATCGGTGTTTCATCAACGAATCTGCATTTTGAAAATGGAGAATATACACAGCAACAGCTGATCGAGAAGGCCGGAAACGGCATCTTCATCACAGCGCTTCATGGCCTTCATGCCGGGATCAACGGTATTTCCGGTGAGTTCTCGCTGATGACGGAAGGCTTCGTGATCCGTGACGGAAAACTGGCCGAGCCTGTAAATCAGATCACGATCGCGGACAATTTCTATGATGTTCTTATGAAAGTAGAAGCTCTGGGAAATGACGTGGAATATCTTTCTCCTGAGGCGACACATACGCAGTCTCCGAGTCTTTTGATCCCGAACGTTTCCATCGCCGGCGAGTGATCAGAGGATCCTCGGATTTCTGTGGGTCTTATTGAACCTTCTCTTTTTGACCATCTTTACGAACAGGAAGATCGCTGCTCCTGCTAAGAGTGTCAGCCCTGCGACGATAAGGATCGTTACGATGATCTCTTTCGTATCTTTCTTGTCTGATTTAGAAGCGACAGTTTCGTCTTCCTCGTTGATCCTCGACTCATCGATGATCGTTACATTAAGATAGCCGATCTTATAAGATGCGTTATTGCTGAAAGTACGGTAGATTGGAAGATTCAGCTCCTGAGTCTTCGCCTGCGGATCGATAACGACACCGTCAAAATCGATCTCGTTTCCGTAACCACCATTCGCTACTGAAGTGTGGATCGTGTAATACTCGAGTAGTCGAAGGGAAGAATTGCTGATCTTAAGATTTGTTCCGATAATCGCGTTTTCGATCTGAGATGTGGCGTTTTTTACAGAACCGCTCAATTCTGTTTCTTCGATCATTGTTGTTGTATAGTTCGTAAAACAGTACTCGAAAAGCTCACTTAAAGCCAGATATCTGTTTTCCGCGTCATTTGCTCCTAAAAAGACACCGATCAATCGCCTTCCGTCCTTTTCGGCACCAGCGATGATCGTATAACCGGACTCGGCTGAATAACCGGTCTTGCCACCGATATAATACTCATACGCAGTTGAAGGCGTGGAAATAAAGCGGTTTGCGTTATTCAGGACACGTCTGTCATTAAAGGTATTCGTCGGGTCGATCGTATAAGATGTGCAGGTACTGATAGAGGAGAAATCCGGATGGCGAAGTGCTTCCTTTAAGATCAGAGACATATCCTGACACGTCGTTTTATTTTCCCCGTCAGAAAGACCGTAGGAATTCGTAAAATGCGTATTTGTGCAACCAAGCTCGACCGCTCTCTGATTCATTTTGTCGACAAACGCATCTTCGCTGCCGCTGATCTTTACGGCAAGTGCGATACATGCGTCATTTGCGGATTTTAAAAGGCTCGCGTAAACACACTGTTCAACAGTAACGACTTCGCCTTCGGAAAAGCCGATCCTGACATAATCCTCCGGAATGGTCTCATACATCTCTTTCGTGATCGTGATCGTATCGGAAAACTCAAGGTTTTCAAGAGCAAGAAGAACGGTCATGATCTGAGAGATCGCAGCCGGAGCTCGTTTCATATCATACTGATAACCGATCAGCATCGTATCGGAAAGTGCGTCATAGATAAGATAGGATTCCGCTCCGGGAATCGGAAGACCTGACGGATTCGGGTCAAGAAGGCCTTCTACGGGGTTTTGAAGGGAAGAGGACTGATTGTTACTCTCTTTTTGTTCCTCCCCGTCAGCAAGGAGAGACGAGGAAAAAGCGGAAAAGAGAATGGTAAACGCAATAAGGAACGAACACATTCTCCATAACAAGTGCTTTTTGCGCATAAAACCATATCCCCGAATCATTAAAAATGTTACTCGATCTCGTTCACAAATCGACGCTGTTCATGTATCATTAAAGAGTCAAAAACAACGAAATAAATCGAAATAGAAATCGAGGTCATTTACGTGTCAACTGTTATTGTATCGCAAGATGAGTTATCGCGCTATAACTCTCTTATTCCGTCGCTGAAAAAGCGCATTACCGAGGCGGGCATCGACCGCGGTCAACCGTTAACTTACCGTGTGAAGACCTATGGATGCCAGCTCAACGAATCCGACAGCGAAAAGATCGAAGGCATCCTTCAGGAGATAGGTCTTGTTGAGGCTTCGGAAGATCAGTCCCCGGACTTTCTTATCTTTAACACATGTACGATCCGAGAAAACGCAGACATCCGTCTTTTCGGCAATCTCGGCGCATATAAGGCTCAAAAGAAGCAGAACCGCGACATGTTTATCGCTGTCTGCGGATGTATGATGAAGCAGCAGGAGAATATCGACCGCATCAAGAAGAGTTTTCCATATGTAGACGCTTGCTTCGGTCCTGCCGATATCCATATGCTTCCGGCGATCCTGGATAAAAAGCTGAACCAGAGAAAGCGTGTATTCGCAGTATCTGACGAGGATTATCTCGTTGACGATGTGGATGTTCCTGTACTTCACAAAAGAAAGTTCCGCGCGCTCGTTCCGATCATGTACGGATGCAATAACTTCTGCACATATTGCGTAGTTCCATATACTCGCGGACGTGAAAGATCCCGTTCCTCCGAACAGATCCTTTCCCAGCTTCGTGATCTTGCTTCGCAAGGTTATAAGGAAGTCATGCTTTTAGGTCAGAACGTGAACTCCTATGGAAACGATAAAGAAGACGAGATCTCGTTTGCCAAGCTTCTGGAAGAAGCTGCGAAGATCCCGGGCTTTTCACGTATCCGCTTTATGACATCTCATCCGAAGGATATCTCGGAAGAAGTCATCTACACAATGAAAAAATATCCGAATATAGAGCGTCATCTGCATCTTCCGATGCAGTCCGGATCCAGTGTCGTTCTTAAAAGAATGAACCGTCACTACGATCAGGAACAATATCTTAGGACCGCGATGCTCTTTAGAAAAGAACTTCCCGACGCGACTTTGACGACAGATATCATCGTCGGTTTCCCGGGAGAAACAGAAGAGGACTTCCAGGCGACTTTGGATGTCGTCGAAAAGTGCAAGTTCGACAGTGCTTTTACATTCCAGTACAGCCGACGTCCGGGAACAAAAGCGGCCGACTATCCGGATCAGATCCCGCAGGATGTTGTTACCGAGCGTTTCGGAAGACTTCTTGATCTTCAGAACGCGCTGACTTTCGCGTCGAATGAGTCCGTTGTCGGAAAGACTGAAGAGATCCTGATTGAAGGAAAGAGCGCGACCGCTCCGGATGTCCTTACGGGAAGAACAAATTCCAACCGTCTTGTAAATTTCCGGATACCTGCCGGCATCGAACTGGATGGCAAGGAGATCGACAGTACTGCACAGGATTTTGACGCGGATAAGTTTGAAGGAATGCTTGCTATGGTGCGCATCACACGCGCGAAGCCATACTCAGTAGAAGGTGAATTGGAGAGTTTTATCGATGAATAACGACGATCTTTTAACATATGCAGCCGTTGATGTGTCGACGCTCTCTCCGATGATGCGCCAGTATTTCGAGATGAAGAAACTGGCCGGTGACGCGATCCTCATGTTCCGTCTCGGAGACTTCTATGAGATGTTCTTTGACGACGCCATCCTGGTTTCACGTATCCTCGAACTCACTCTGACATCCAGAGACTGCGGGCTCGAAAAGCGCGCTCCGATGTGCGGTGTTCCGCATCACTCCGCGTCTTCGTATATGCAGCGTCTGATCACACAGGGCTATAAGGTCGCTATCTGTGAACAGATGGAAGATCCGGCCTTGGCAAAAGGACTTGTCAAGCGTTCGATCACTCGTGTTTTGACGCCGGGTACTGTCATTGACACAAACGGTCTGGATGAAAAGAAAAACAACTTCCTCGTGTGTGTCTATAAGGTCGGCATGCAGTACGGCCTTGCCGCCGCGGACATTACGACCGGAACCATGGAAGCGACACAGCTGATCACGGGAAATACCGCGCAGCACCTGGTCAACATGCTTTCGAAATACAGAGCGTCCGAGCTGATCTTCAACGAAGATTTCAGCAAAGACGAACTATTTAACTATGTATGCGACAATCTCGTAGGATCTGTGACATTGCGTCCGAACGCCGATTTCTCAGCGGGACTTTCCGATCGCGTCCTTCCGGATAGTTATAAGAAAGAAAGCACGGGAAAGAAAAAGGGGAA
This sequence comes from Clostridiales bacterium, assembly GCA_017617525.1. Lineage (GTDB taxonomy): Bacteria > Bacillota > Clostridia > Saccharofermentanales > Saccharofermentanaceae > Scatonaster. Next base: position 34,659 of record JAFZWA010000006.1, on the reverse strand, counting down.
GAGTTCTTTTGCCGAAGAAACCAAGAACATCCTTCTGACCTCCGCGATCGACGCGATCCTGGCTTATCTCGATGAGACACAGCAGGCACAGGTCACGCATTTTTCTACCGCCAGGATCTATGAAGTCTCTGACACGATGGAACTTGATGTCGCGACGAGAACGAATCTCGAGATCACGTCGACGATCCGCTCGAAACAAAAGAAGGGAAGTCTTCTCTGGGCGATCGATATGACGCAGACATCCATGGGCGGAAGAAGACTTCGTGAATATATCGAAGAGCCTCTGATCGACGTGTCTTCGATCACAGCAAGACTTGACGCCGTTGAACAAGCGAAGAATGACTTTATCCACCGCCAGGAGCTTCGTGAAGCCCTTCTCGGTGTGCACGATATGGAAAGACTGGCATCTCGTATCGCACTTTCATCAGTTAACGCCAGAGACCTTCTGAACCTAAGAAACACACTTTCAAAGCTTCCTTATATCAGAGAATGTGCCGCGCATTTCCAGGCTGGTGTTCTTAAAGATACGGTTTCCGACCTTGAAGACCTGTCAGATATATATGAACTTCTGGAAGCAGCGCTTTGCGAGGATCCGCCGATCTCCGTAAAAGAAGGCGGCATGTTCAAAGACGGATATAACGAAGAGGCAGACAGGCTCCGTCGCGCGAGCAAAGATGGTAAGTCCATCATCCTCGAGATGGAAGCAAAAGAGAAAGAAGAGACCGGTATCAAGAATCTGAGGATCAGCTATAACAAGGTCTTCGGTTACTATATTGAAGTTTCCAAAGGCAACGTTCCGCTGGTTCCTGAAAGATATATCAGAAAACAAACGCTTACGACCGGTGAGCGCTATATCACCGAGGAACTCAAGAGCATCGAGGATACGATCGTTGGATCGACAGCGAAACTAGTTTCACTCGAATATGATCTCTTCTGTGAACTGCGAGAAAAGATCGCGTCGCAGGTGCATCGTCTGTACCGTGTCGCGTCAGCATTGGCTGTTCTCGATGTCATCATGTCCCTTGGCGAACTCGCGGAAAGAAACAACTACTGCAGACCGAAGGTAGACGATACTACAGCACTTGTCATCGAAGACGGACGTCATCCGGTCGTTGAGAAGATGCTCAAAGAAGGAGAGTTCGTACCTAACGGAATCTCTATGGATGAAGAGAACCACCGCATCATGATCCTTACAGGTCCGAACATGGCCGGTAAGTCTACATACATGCGTCAGACCGCTCTGATCGTGCTTCTCGCGCAGATCGGTTCTTTCGTACCGGCATCATTTGCGCATATCGGTATCGTCGACCGTATCTTTACGAGGATCGGCGCTTCGGATGATATCTCTCTTGGTCAATCGACATTCATGGTCGAAATGAACGAGGTATCCGGAATCCTTCGAAACGGTACCTATAAGAGCCTGCTGCTCCTGGATGAAGTAGGACGCGGAACAAGTACATACGACGGCTTAGCGATCGCGTGGGCCATCATAGAGTTCATCGCAAACAGATCGATCATGTTCGCGAGAACGATCTTCGCGACGCACTATCACGAACTCAATCAGCTCGAAAAGACTTTGACCGGTGTATACAATGCGCACGTTGAAGTAGAAGAGAAGAACAAGGAAGTATCCTTCCTCCATAAGATCTCAACCGGCGGTACCTCTGACAGTTACGGTATTGAAGTAGCCCGTCTTGCAGGCGTTCCGACCGAGGTCGTTGAAAGAGCGAATGTGATTCTTTCCGAGCTGGATAAGAAAAAGATGCAGATCAACTATACCGATGGGGAAGGGGAGACGTTTGAAGGACCGATCTCAGGTCAGATCCCGTTGTTTGCCCCGAACCGGACAGAGCCGGCCGATTCTCATTCTCTGAGAACCGAACTGGTCAATTTGGACATTTCCAGAATTACGCCACTGGAGGCGATGAATATACTTTATTCACTTATTGAGAAAGCAAAAGGAGACGAATAGTTATGTCAAGAATTCATATCTTAGATGCCGCTACCTCCAATGCCATTGCCGCCGGTGAAGTCATTGAAAGGCCGATGTCTATCGTAAAAGAACTGATGGAGAACTCTCTCGACGCGGGAGCTACCCAGATCACCGTGGAGATCCAGGACGGAGGTATCCGTCTGATCCGTGTTCGCGATAACGGATGCGGAATGGACGAAGAGGACGCTAAGACCGCTTTTATCTGTCACGCCACAAGTAAGATCAGGACCCTGGATGAACTCTTTTCACTTCATTCCATGGGATTTCGAGGCGAGGCTCTCGCAAGTATCGCGGCAGCTTCACGTGTTACTCTTTCTACGAAAGAACCTCTTGCCGAAAAGGGCACATGTGTGAAGTATGAAGGCGGTCAGTTTATTTCCTGTGAGCCGATCGGTATGCCCTCCGGAACGACCGTTGAAGTACGTGATCTGTTCTACAATCTTCCCGCAAGATTTAAGTTCCTGAAGAAGGACCAGACGGAAGCCAATTACATTCAGGTCCTGGTAGAACGTTTTATCCTCTGCCATACCGATGTTTCTTTCAAGTTCATCAAGAACGGAAAGACTGTCCTTCAGAGCCCGGGTAACTGTGACGAACAGTCCGCTTTATACAGCGTTTACGGCAAGGATATCGTCAGTGCCTGCCGTCCGATCGACAGCAATATCGACGGCATCACCGTGAAAGGCTTTGCCGGACTTCCGAAGATCTCCAGAGCGTCTCGTTCCGAGCAGATCATCTTCGTTAATCAGCGCCTGATCAGAAGCAAGACGATCACATCCGCGATCGACGCGGCATACACGAATATGCTGATGAAAGGCAAGTACGCTTTCGTCATCCTGGACATCTATATTCCGTCCCAGGATCTCGACGTCAACGTCCATCCTCAGAAGGCCGAAGTCCGTTTCAGCAACGAGTCCATGATCTACAGAGCCGTTTATCACGCGCTCGTAAATACGCTTTCCCAGGAAGCGATGAGCGTGGATTATTCCTTCGGTAAGGATTCTTCGGAAAAAGCACCTGCCGGCGATGCTCCTGCGACACCTGCAGTTTCTGCTCCCGTTGTTTCCAATCACGTTGCTCCGGCTCCAAAAGCGGAAACTCCCAAGGCTGATTATTCCAAGAATATCGGATTTCAGAATCTCTATTTTACTGAGCCTAGGAAAGAGTATTCCGTATCTGATACCGCTCCAAAAGCACCTGTTACCTTCGCTCCTACGGTAAAAGAACCTGTCATGCCTGAACTTCCGGATGTAACGGAAAGCCCGGCACCATCGGATGTTTCCGAAGTAAAACAGGAGGCGGTCCAGGAAGTTACGCAACAAGAGTTACCGGAAGTTCAGGAACTCGTTCCTCAGACTAGGGAAGAGAGCCTGCATGAGCTGGTTTCTTCCCGTGTGATCGGAACTCTGTTTGACACATATATTCTTATGGAAAGCACCGACAGAACGCTCATCATGGTCGACCAGCACGCAGCGCATGAGAAAGTGCTTTACGAGAAGCTCGTCGCCATGGAAATGGAAAAGAAGGTCGTATCTCAGCCGCTTCTGGCACCGGCCGTTGTTTCTCTTTCCAGATCTGATATCAACTTCATTGAAGAACATGAGCAGGAATTAAGTGATATCGGATTCGAGATCTCTTCTCTCGGCGACAATGAACTCGCGATCAGATCCGTTCCCGCGGAGATCGATCCGCAGAACGTTTCCAGCGCGTTTATTGATATGATCGATGAATGGATGAACGCAAGTAAAACAAGAAATGACGCGCTGATCCTTTCTCTTGCGACAAGCGCCTGCAAAGCCGCTGTCAAAGGACATGATAAGCTTCACGATATCGAGATCAAAGGACTACTTGAAGATCTTTCCAAGCTCAAGGATCCGTATCACTGTCCGCATGGACGTCCGATCGTGATCCGTCTTTCCGAAAAAGAGATCGAAAAAGAGTTTAAGCGAATCGTGTAATGGTGAGATAAATGGATCCGATCGTAACCCAAAAACTTGAAAAGACCGGATACAAAGCGATCCCGATCATCTGCGGCCCGACGGCAAGCGGAAAGACATCGCTTTCCATACGCGCGGCGAAAGAAGTAAATGGTGAGATCTGCTGCTGTGACTCCATGCAGATCTATCGCCATCTCACCGTTGGAACGGCAAAGCCGACAGAAGAAGAGAAGAGGGAAGTACCTCATCACCTGATCGATCTTGTAGATCCGGATCAGCCATTTAATGTCGCTACTTTTCTCGATCACGCATACGCAAAGATCGAAGAACTCCTTTCTCGAAATGTTCTTCCCGTTTTTTGCGGAGGAACGGGCCAATATGTGCAGGCACTTCAGAAAGGATTCGATTTTTCAGGTGCTCCGATCGATCGTGAGAAAGAAGAAGCGCTGCGAACCGAATTTGAAAGAGACGGTATCGATGGCATCTATTCGCGTCTTATCGCACTTGATCCCGAATGTAAGGAGAAGATCCATCCGAACAATACAAAGCGCGTAATCCACACGCTGGCGCTTCTGGAAACGGTATCCGGAACCACTAAAGAGATCCGCGAAGCGTCGACCCAAAACGGACCGAGATATCCTTTCGTTTTATTCGCGATCGACTGGCCGAGAGATGAGCTTTATAGAAGGATCGATCTTCGAGTAGACATCATGATGAAAGAAGGAATCTTAGAAGAAGCAGAATGGCTTTTCAAACAGGATCTTCCTTCGGACTGCACGGCGATGCAGGCGATCGGATATAAGGAGTTTTTCCCTTATCTAAAGGGTGAATCCTCTCTTGAAAGCTGCGTCGAGCTCCTTAAACAGCACTCCAGAAACTACGCAAAAAGACAGCTTACCTGGTTCCGTCACATGGACGATGTAAACTGGATCTCATCGGAAGAACTGTCGGATTATAAGATCACTTCATATCTGTAAATCAGAATATAAGAAACGGGTATAAAACTTGGCATATAACATACAGATATCCTGATTTGAAAATGGTATAGTTTGTACACCAATATTCTAAGGAGGTACAAACTAATGGTCCCTGACACAATCTCAGCTCAGAAAAGAAACCCGATTAAAGCACACGATTACTTCTTAAACAAATGCCGCAAAGACTACATCACCGTAGAGATTCTGACCCGCACAGGTGAGGTCATCGAAGGGATCATCGACTGCTACGATAAGGACACGATCATCGTCCATAACGAAATGACGCAGATCATGCTCTTTCAGCATTCTATCTGTTATATCGCTCCAAGAAACGGAATGCGTGTCTTACTTCCTGAAATTCCGAAACAGAGAAGTGACACGCAAAGAAGAACCGCGGTATTTATTTCAGCAAACGCTGTTTAGTTTACTTTTGTTCTGAAAACACCGTCAACGATACCGATGATCTTACAGTCATCATCTTCAAAAGGAATATCGTTATATGCCGGATTTTCCGGATGAAGAGCCGCGTGGCCTTTTTTATAAACGAGACGCTTAACGGTAGCTTCGTTACCGATCAAAGCAACAACGATCTGATTGATGTTTGCCATATTCTTACGACGAACGATCACATAGTCGCCGTCACAGATATGCGCATTGATCATGCTGTCGCCACGAACCTTCAGGAGATAATACTCGGAAGTATTGAAATACTCGGAAGGGAAGGGCATATAGTGATCGATATTCTCTTCGGCAAGGATCGGAACACCCGCGGTAACGGTACCTACGAGAGGAATTCTCTTCGCAGCGGAAGAGTTCATATCTGTATTTGTCTCTTTGATCATGATCGCGCGACGTTTTCCGGGAATATACTCGATCTTTCCTTCTTCCATGAGGCGGTGAAGATGCGCATGAACAGTAGAAGTGGAGCGAATACCAACGCCCTGGCAGATCTCACGAACGGACGGCGGATAACCTTCGGTCTTTACGAAATTAACAATAAAAGCGTAAATAATCTCGAGAGTCTCTTTCAAATTGCTCTTAGTAAACTTGTAAGTGCTCATATTCCTGCCTCCGTAAGTATATTTATAGTTATCTTATCATTACCACAATCCGTTGTCAAACGATTGTTCGCATTCCGTTCGACTTGAAATCACGCTGTTTCAGGCGATCACGAAGAAAGGTGAAAAGATGAAATACTATGACAAAATGATACTCATAATCAAATGGTTCATGATCTTATCTTTGGTGATCATGGTCATACTTGGAGCAACGGTACTAAAACATCAAGCAGATGCCCGAAATGACGCGGAAATCAAAGATAGAGAGCTTGGAAAAATACATGTTGTGACAGAAAACTTCCTAAAGGAATAACATAAGTGTGCTATAATCTAACACATGGAAGAAGAAAAGCTTAATGAAAACACAATTCCAGAGGAAGAGGAAATCTTTGAAGAAGAGGACCTGATGGAAGAAGAGGACGTTTCTGTCGATAGTTTAGATACTATCGGCGGATTCTTTGCGTTCCTGGGCCGTACGACCGTTCAGTTCTTCAAAAACCTTCCGGACGCGATCAGAAACCGCGTAAAAGCAAAGATCGCCGAACACAGACGTATGCCTAAGAGAAAGTCCATTTCAAAGGTATATGTGCTTGTAGGATATACAACAAAAGAATATGTAGATAGGAAGTACAGAAAAGAGCGAGCGTTATTGATCATCAGAAAGATCCTGATCGCTTGCATTATCTTTCTGGTACTTGTCATGACATACCGCTGGTTCAAACCGAAGGTCGATTACACAGAGTACAAACAGATGATCGGCGTCAATGAACTGGATGAATTAACACAGAGTGATCCGTTCGCGACAGAAACAACAAACAACGCGATCGCTCCGGACGTTCAAAACGTCACACCGATTCCATCCAATACAAGTGCATCGGAATCATCAGCAACACAGCCTGCAACATAATGGATCAATCATTGGTCCATTATTTTTTTGGAAGAAGAAGCGGAAGAAGAATTCCAATTTTGAAAAAGAGAACCCCGGAAAAATATATATGCAATTAAACAAAATCACAGTTTTGTTTAATTGGGAAGAGGAAAAACACAGAAAAGGGCCCTCTCCGATCAAATAATATGAGAATCCAACATATAACAGACCTCTCTCAATCAATTAAAAGGAAAAATCCTAATCATCGAACCTTAGCGCAAAACGATAACAAAATAAAAAGTATAATCTTCGGAGCCTTTCCTTACAGTTATTCCACAAATCATATACTAAGTATTCCCACAACTACTTCACATATTTAAAAAGAAAAATCATCGGAGCCTTTCCGTAAGGATTCAGCGAACGATGATTTTACTTTTTAAGCGATGACCGCTCAGGAGCGTTTTATTTTCTTCTGAACGATGAATTGTACTCAGCGAATCATTCTATTTAACGCGCATACAACAGCTCTCAGTGATGATTTGGTTACGGAACTTGAAATGCCGGCTCCGAGATGCAGGTTTCCATCTTTGTCAGCGATCTGTACGTATGTGATAGCTGCCGAGTCAGATCCGCTCTTAATAGCATGCTCGTTATACATTCGGATCGACAATTTGATGTCGAGTGTTTTTTCGATACCATTACAGAACGCATCCAACAAACCGATACCATCTCCGTTAACTTGAATCGTTTGGTCACCGAATTTCAGATTCACAGTAACGTGAGCTTTTTTATCTCCGAGAGATTCTTCACGATAACCAACCATATGATATGGTGTCATAACATTTACATAAACCTCGTCGAACAGTTCGAAAAGCTCCTGTGGCATCAGCTCACTGTGACGATTCTCAGATTCGGCCGTAACGATCTGCATAAAGTCTTTCTGGAACGATTTCGGCAGATGCAAGCCATAATTGCGTTCCATGATGTATGCCAGGCCGTTTTTGCCGGACTGACTGTTGATACGGATGATCGGATCGTAGTTTCGGCCTACATCCTTCGGATCGATCGGCAGATACGGTACATACCAATTATTTATTTTTTTGACATTTTCCATGCCTTTCTGGATCGCATTCTGATGAGTGCCTGAAAACGCCGTAAATACAAGCCTTCCAGCCCATGGCTGACGGTCTCCGATACGCATTCCTGTGCATCCTTCATACATATCAATGACTTCATCAATGTTCGAAAAGTCCAGATTCGGGTCTACGCCCTGCATGAACATATTCATCGCAATCGTTACAATATCGGCGTTTCCGGTTCTTTCACCGTTTCCGAAAAGCGTTCCTTCAACACGATCCGCACCTGCCAGCAACGCCATTTCAGACGAAGCTACACCGGTTCCACGATCATTATGTGTATGCACGGAAATGATGATAGAATCTCTGTATTTTGTATGTGTCGCAAAGTATTCAACCTGGTCCGCAAACACGTTCGGATACGTCATTTCAACGGTTTCAGGGAGATTGATGATGACCTTGTTATCCGGTGTCGGTTTCCAGACATCCAGTACGGCATCAATGATCTCCACGGCAAACTCCGGCTCTGTCTCGGAGAAGTTTTCCGGAGAATATTCCAGATGCCAGTTCGTGTTACTTTCATCGGAATCGATCTCTGCCTGGATCATCTGCGCGCCCTTAATTGCCAGTGCTTTACACTGATCCTTATCAAAGCCGAAAACGACCTCGCGCTGAAGTTTTGACGTCGAGTTATAAAGGTGCACGATCGCTGATCTTGCGCCCTTTGCGGCATCAAAAGTCTTCTTGATGACGTCCTCACGAGCCATGGTCAAAACCTGGACCGTGACATCCTTTGGGATTAGATCATTATCGATCAGATAACGGGTAAACTCATATTCGGTGTCAGACGCGGCCGGATAGCCGATCTCGATCTCTTTGAAACCGAGCTTTACAAGGTAATCGAAAAACTGGACTTTCTGATTTAGATCCATCGGAACCTCCAAAGCCTGATTACCGTCACGAAGATCTACACTGCACCAGATCGGAGCTTTTGTGATCTTGTTGTTCGGCCATGTGCGTTCCGGAAAATCAATCATCACCGGCATACGATACTTACCTGTATTCATCTTCTTCCCTCCTCTTCTTCTGCTACTTGCAGAAAAAATGTCAAAACAAAAAGGCTTCCGTCTCAAATAAGAGACGAAAGCCTGACTTCCGCGGTACCACTCTTGTTCATCACTTCTTGTGATGCACTCATCGGATACAGGAACAATTCCGATATCCTGCTCTCTGATAACGGTGAGCCTCCGACTTCATCTACTTAAGCTTTCAACGAAGCGCACTCCAGGGCGAGTTCAAAACCTCTCTTCTACCCGGCTTCCACCGTCCCGGGCTCTCTATAAGAAGTGGAAGATCTCTACTGATCCCCTTCAACGTGTTATTACTTTCTTAACTTAACACAAATAGATCTCGTTGACAAGAATAAAATAAAATCCTTTCCGAGTCTCCGAAGAAGCAAGTTCAAGGTCGACGCCAGAAAGGATTTTTCTTGCTTATGAATTATTCGTGTTTAGACACACTTAGGATAGGATCTCTTAACGATCGCAGCCATTTCCTTAACACGCTGTGCAAGCTCTGCGTAAGCTTCCGGTGTCAGCTGCTGAGCGGCATCGGAAAGAGCGTGCTTCGGATCCGGGTGAACCTCGATGATGAGTCCGTCTGCGCCGGCTGCGATAGCGGCGAGAGCCAGAGGCTGCACGTAAGGTGCTTTTCCCGCGGCATGACTCGGATCAACGATGATCGGAAGATGTGTCTTACCCTTAAGGACCGGAACCGCGCTGATATCCAGCGTACTTCTGGTTGCTGTCTCGAACGTTCTGATACCACGCTCGCACATCATGATGTGGTAGTTACCCTCACTCATGATATACTCGGCAGAACCCAGCCACTCATCGATCGTTTCCGCGATACCACGCTTGAGCATGACCGGAATACCGGACTTGCCGACAGCGGACAAAAGGCGGAAGTTCTGGGCATTTCTGGCGCCGATCTGGATGATATCCAGGTAATTCGAAGCGTATTCGATATCGTTCTCGGATGTAACTTCACTGATGACCAGAAGGCCATAACGGTCAGCGACACGACGAAGGATCTTAAGACCTTCTTTTTCAAGGCCCTGGAAAGCATACGGAGAAGTTCTCGGCTTATAAGCGCCGCCACGAAGGACTTTTACGCCACAGGCAACCATCTTGGAAGCAACTGCCTCGACCTGTTCTTCGCTCTCAACGGCACACGGACCTGCCATCATGACAAGTTCATCACCACCGATGACAACATCTTTTACATTAAAGGAAGTGCCTTCCGGACGGAACTGACGGGACGCGAGCTTATAGGACTCCATGATCGGAACGATCTTCTCAACGCCTGTTAAGACCTCGAGAGAGCCCGGTGTCAGACGGGATTTATCACCGATAACACCAATGATCAAACGCTCGGCACCTTCGGAAACGTGTGCCTTCAGTTCGTTTCTTTCCAAAACGTCAATGATCTCATGTACTTGGGTATCACTGGCGCCCGGCTTTACTACAATAATCATGTTTTACCTTCTTTCTTGTGATGCTCCATGCACCACACCTACCATACTACGAAAAGGCATTATACCTTATTTTATGTTTTCAATAAAGCACTTATAGGCAAGATATGTGAAATACAGATCCATCTTGCTGATGACTTCATACGGAGCGTGCATCGAGAGTACCGGAACACCGCAGTCGATAACTTCCATACCGAGCTTCGCGAGATAAGCGGAGATCGTTCCGCCGCCGCCTGCGTCGACCTTACCGAGCTCTCCGGTCTGCCACGGAATATCGTTCTCGGCAAAGATTCGAAGGATGGATGCGAAGAATTCACTGTTTGCGTCACTTGCGCCGGACTTGCCTCTAGCGCCTGTGTATTTTTCCATCTTTACGCCCTTGTTGAGGTAAGCAGTGTTTCTCTTATCGGAAACATTCGCGTACTTCGGATCGAAAGCGTTGGAAACGTCGGTAGAGAGCATCTTGGTGTTAGCGATGCACTTTCTGTAACCGAGCTCGTCGTAGCCGCCGTTTGCTTTAGCGAATACTTCTACGAGGAAGTTCTCATAAAGGCGGGACTGAGCGCCGGAGTTACCGTAAGAACCGATCTCTTCCTTATCGGAAAGCATGCATACGCATGTTCTTGCCGGAACTTCCTGAGCCATAAGCGCCATCAGAGCCGGATAAGCGCAGACCTTATCGTCGTGACCGTAAGCCGCAATGAGCGCGCGGTCAAATCCAACATCACGAGCCTTCATGGCAGGAACGATCTCGATCTCGGCAGAGACGAAATCCTTTTCATCGATACCATACTCGTTATTGAGAAGCTTCAGGATCGCGTACTTGCAGGCATTTGAAGAATCATCATCCGGAAGCTTGCTTGCGCCGATCATGACGTTTAAGTCTTCACCCTTAATGAATTCATTTGCCTTCTGGCTCATCTGCTCGGAACCCAGGTGCGGAAGCAGATCGGAGATGTAGAAGATCGGATCGTCATCCTTTTCACCGACGCAAAGCTCAAGCTTTGTGCCGTCTTTCTTCATGATGACACCGTGGATCGCCAGCGGGATCGTTGTCCACTGATACTTCTTGATACCGCCATAATAGTGGGTCTTAAAGAATACGAGCTCATCCTCTTCATAAATCGGATTCGGCTTAAGATCCAGACGCGGAGAGTCGATATGCGCACCGAGGATATTCATACCCTTAACGATGTCCTCCTTACCGACAACAGCGAACATCAGACCCTTGCCCTTGATGGAAGCGTAGACCTTATCGCCGGCCTTCAGTGCTTTTTTCGTATCGATATCAACGAAACCCTTGTCCGTCAGAGCCTCAACGGCGTTATTAACGAACTCGCGCTCAGTCTTGGAGATGTCGAGGAAAGCCATATACTCCTCGGCAAATGCCATCATGTGATCGATATCGTCCTGAGAACGCACTTCCCAGAGGTTCGGATACTCGGCAAAAAGCTCCTTTTTCTCTTTTTTGGAGACCTTGGTCTTCTTCTCTTTCAGTTCTTTTTCGGACTTTTTCTCTTTAGCCATATAATCACTCCTTCTAAGAAAGAAATTAAACAAAAAATACGAATATATGATACCATAATGTCGTGGTAAACTCGACTGACCACTTAGAAATTGAGGCATTTATGTACACAGATAATCACAATCACACGAAACACTTCAGTTCAGACGCGAAAATGTCTGCCAAAGAGCTTATCGATTCTTGTAAAGCACTTGGTATGAACGGTGTTGCGGTCACCGAACATTATGAGGGTGACTACCCGCACGATATCGGTGAATCCCAGATCTTCGACATTCCTTCATTCTTTGAAGAATCCAAGTCCTGGATCGAATACGCGGGTGATCTTCCGCTTTATCGAGGTATCGAACTCGGCTACCAGAAGCATCTGTGTGCGTTCTATGACGACATGATCGCCAAATATCCTTTTGACAGCGTCATCATGTCCAATCACCTCTATAAAGGAAAAGACCCGTACTTCTTCCGTGACGGATACGAAGAGCCGATGATCGACGTATATACGCGTTATATCGAAGAAATGGCCGATCTGGTCGAAGGCTGCAATAACTTTGATATCGTCGGACACTACGACTACATCAACCGTTACGCGCCTTATGAGAATCCGCAGATCAAATACGCGCAGTGCCCGGAAAGCTTCGATCGTTTCCTTTCCGCGATCATCTCTAAGGATAAGTGTCTTGAGATCAATACGAGATCTGTCGATAAGATGCGTAAAAAGGGCCTCGCGGACGCGCTTCCGGATCCGGAGATCCTGAAGCGTTACTATGAACTTGGCGGAAGAAACATCTCTTTGGGATCGGATTCACACACAAGTGATACGCTCTGCGTACACTTTAAGGAAGTCGCGGAATATCTGAGCACGTTCGGATTTACGGAAAACTCCTACTACGTCGCGAGAAAACGCCACGGTGAGCCGCTGATTTAATTAGTTCAGGATGCTTTTTAGCGCATCAGCAAACGCCAATATTTCATCTTCAGTGTTATACGCACCGATACTGACACGAAGCGAATTCTTCGCTTCTTCTTTTGTCGCACCGATCTCGGTCAGAACATGAGATTCGGCATTGTCTTTGGAAGAGCATGCCGCACCGCCGGAGCAGGCAAACCCTTTTACATCTAAAAGAAGCAAGGTCTTCTCCCCATCCATTCCGGGAACATAAAAGTTGACGATTCCGGGATGAGTCGATGAATCATTCCCGTGGAAAAGCACCCGAGGGAACTTCTCTTTCATGACACTCGTAAGTAGATCTCTTAAACTACGGATGCGCACAGAAGTCTCATTCATTGCATTAACGGAAAGCTTAAGAGCCTCCGCCATACCGATGATCGCGGGAACATTCTCCGTTCCCGCTCTTTTATGAAACTCCTGGGATCCGCCGTTTATAAGCGAAGACAAAGTTGTCCCCTTCTTTACATAAAGTCCGCCTATTCCTTTCGGGCCATAGAACTTATGCGCGGAAAAAGATAGCAGATCCACTCCGAGCTCTTTTACATCCACAGCAAAAGAACCTACAGCCTGCACGGCATCTGTATGAAATAAAGCGCCATGATCATGCGCTATACTACAAAGATCACGGATCGGTTCGATCGTTCCGATCTCGTTATTCGCCATCATGATCGATACCAGAGAAGTATCAGCGACAAGTGCTTTTCGCAATGAATCGGGCAAGACTACACCATCCTTATCAACAGGAAGATAAGTGACCTTTAAACCGTGCTTTTCGAGCATCTCACAAGACTTCAAAACTGCAGGATGTTCGATCGATGAGGTGATGACATGAGAATCACAAGCACACTTAACGGCCCAGTTATCTGATTCGGTCCCGCCGGAGGTAAAGATGATCTCGGTGGGATCACAATTCAAACATGAAGCGATAGTTTCACGCGCCTCTTCCAAGACCTTCTTAGCGTGCTGGCCTTCACGATGAACGGACGAAGGATTCCCGTACTCGGAATAAGCATTCGTCATCGCATCCAGCACTTCCGGTCGGATCTTGGTTGTAGCGGCATTGTCCAGATAAATGCGATCCATGTGATCTCCAATCATCAAAAGATTACTCTCATTATAGCCCAATAAAGCGGCACTAAAAAAGTATTCCGCGTCATCTTAAAGGACAACACGGAATACTCTTTGAACCTTCTTAAAGCAGGCGTTTAATTACTTACTCAGTTCTGAGGGCAACTACCGGATCCTTCTTCGCTGCGGAGCGAGACGGGATGATACCTGCGATCAATGTCAGAAGCATACTGATGATGATCAGGATGATCGCTGTCGGGATCGGCAGAACACCGGTCAGGTTGTTAAGACCTGTCAGGCTGTGAACGATGATGTTGATCGGGATCAATAACAGATACGTGATCAATACACCCAGCAAGCCCGATGTAAATCCGATGATGATCGTCTCCGCATTAAACATTCTGGAGACATTCTTCTTCGAAGCACCGAGAGAACGGAGGATACCGATCTCCTTTGTTCTTTCCTGAACAGAGATCAAAGTGATAACACCGATCATGATCGAAGATACGATGAGGGATACCGCTACAAAGGCGATAAGTACATATGTGATCGCGTCGATGATCGTCGTAACGGAAGACATCAGGATACCGATGTAGTCTGTGTACTTGATCTTCTGAAGCTCAGGAACGTTCTCGTTATACTCGTCGATGCAGTCAACTACTGTATCTTTGTTTTCGAAAGAGTTCGCGTACAGACGGATCGCGGACGGCTTATCCAGATCGAGGCAGCCGAGACGGATCAGTGTGTAATCATAAGTGAACAGAGAGAACTCAAGAGCACTGTCATAGAATCCGGCGCACTCTGCATCAGAGAACTTATCCATGTTCTGATCAAGTGCGGCTGCGAGCTCGGCAGGTGTCTTTGTCGCAAGTTCCTGCTCCATCTTCGCTGCATACTCGGCAAGGTACTGTTCACGGATTCCCTTCGCGAAAGCCTGCTTCATATCATCGTCGGACATCTGCTCGATGTAACCCTTAACGGTAGCTTCATCCATGCCCATTTCCGTTGTCATCTGTTCCATCATCATGGCTTCCATGGTCGGACGGTCAAGCTGAGAAAGCGCCAGATCAACATAATCCTGGATGCTCTTTTCTGTCGGGATGCTCATGACTTTAACATAGAGATCAGCTTTACCCTGATCGTCGAGTTTACCAACGAATTCTCTGAAGTATGCAGCCTTATCTTCCTCAGTTACGGCAGCTGTCTCCTCTTTGAAAGGAAGTCCGCATGTAACGTCAATGTTCGGGCTTTCCAGCTGAGCCGCGATCGCTTCGGAATTCTGGCTCTCGTTGATGATGTATTCGGTCAGCATATGTGTATAGCCGATCGTACCGTGATGGGATGTAGAAACAGCATCCTCATTCGGGCGAACGATACCGACGACCTTAAGTGTCATGCCGTTATCGTAGAGGTACTGAAGTCCGGCGTCAGACTGACGAAGGTCAACATAAAGACCTGTTGTCGGATCATAATTCCAGCAATCACACGGGAGGACCATACGGAACTCGAGATCGCAGATCTCCTGGTAGGACCAGTGCTGATCGGAATAATTCAGAGGCTGCTTATTCATAGCGCACTTCATCATTTCCGTGATATCTTCTTCTGTCTTCAGACCAAGAGCATAGAGAGTATAGTCATTAAGCTCGTTGTTCTCGTCAAGGAAAAGAACGATCTCATTATACTGTTCCGGCCAGCGGCCATAGATGACATCATACTGCTTATGTGTAACCGGGTTTGTCGCCTCACCGTTTTTACCCGGGAGAAGTTCACTCCAAAGAGTCATTGAACTTCCCATCAGCTGGGAAGACTGAGAGCTCTCTGAAGACATGCTGGACATGTCGATGTTGAACATTGTCTTAGTATACTCACCGAGGAGCGCGGACATAAGTTCATTAGTATCGGAATGAATGATCTTGCCCTCGATATTCTTTGTATAGATCGCAAGGTTCATATCATAACCGTACTGAACACCGGAAAGAGCATTCGCGAATTTGCTGTCACCCTTTGCCTTTTCATCTTCAATGTACTTCTTGAAGGAAGAAAGGTCATTTTCCTGTGTCTCGACAGCGATAAGAGAGTTCATCATATCGTAGATCTTATACTTCTGATAAACAGCATCTTTTTCATGAACAGTCGCCTGCTCTTCGTTTCCGACAAAAGCGTTCAGAAGAGTACTGAGGTCAACTGTCTGCGCCTGGATCTCCAAAGGATACGCGGAGATCGTATCTTCCTGTACGTCATCGATAAAGTTGTGAGTACCTTGAGATACAGAGTAGATCAATGCGATACCGATGATACCGATCGATCCGGCAAATGAAGTAAGGATCGTTCTTCCCTTCTTGGTGAAAAGGTTCTTCAGAGAAAGAGAGAAAGATGTGAAGAAAGACATGGAAGGCTTCTTCTCAGCTGCCTCTTTCTTAGCCTTTTTATCCATAGCCGCAACATCTGCAGCGATCTTATCTGCTTCCTTCTGTTCTTCTTCAGTAAACGGAGCGGAATCACCTGTGATCTTACCATCGAGCATTCTTACGATACGTGTGGAATACTTTTCGGCAAGTTCCGGGTTATGTGTAACCATGATAACGAGCTTATCTTTGGAGATCTCTTTTAAGATATCCATGACCTGAACACTGGTCTCTGTATCAAGAGCACCTGTCGGCTCATCGGCGAGGATGATATCCGGGTTATTAACGAGAGCACGGGCAATAGCAACACGCTGCATCTGACCACCGGACATTTCTGAAGGTCTCTTTTTAAGCTGATCGCCGAGACCTACCTTCTTAAGAGCTTCCGTCGCGCGCTCACGACGTTCTTTCTTGCTGACACCGGAAAGAGAAAGCGCGATCTCAACATTGGCGAGAACGTTCTGATGAGGGATCAGGTTATATGTCTGGAAAACAAATCCGATCGTGTGGTTACGGTAGGTATCCCAGTCTCTGTCCTTGTACTCTTTTGTCGATCTTCCGTTGATGATCAGGTCACCGGATGTGTACTGGTCAAGACCGCCGATGATGTTCAGCATTGTGGTCTTACCGCATCCGGACTGACCAAGGATCGATACGAACTCGCTGTCTCTGAAAGAAAGGTTTATGCCCTTTAGTGCCTCGACCGGATTCCCACCCGCAGGATAGATCTTCACGATGTCTTTAAGTTCAAGCATGTTTTTCTGTCTCCATTCTTTTGTGTTTATTTCTTATTGCGCCAGTAAGCTTTCTTCTGCTGTTCTTGTTCTATTTGATCAACGATGTTCGTGATATCTCTGCATGAATTAATGAAATCATCGACCTTCTCCACACCGAAGTGTTCCACGATCGGCCCGGCATAAAGAAGAACTTCTCTCTTTCTCTCTTCAAATGCTTCGATTCCTTTGGGAGTTATAGATACCATGACTTTTCTCTTATCTTCCGGATCGGAGCGCTTATCGATCAGTCCTTTTTCCGACATCTTCTTCAAAAGCACTGCCACACGCGCCGTACTGACATTCATGTACTCGCTGATCTCACCTGCGGAAACTTCTCTTCCGGAAGATATAAGAAACAGCAAAACATTTCCGATACCCATGGAAGACATATCCATGTGCTGCACGAATGCCCAAGGCTTTATGCTGTTGAATTTCGCGAGTAGATCGAGCACTTCTTTTTCTGAAGCCATATTATCCTCCCAATTTGCTAACTGGGTTAGATTATATGATTTTGAAGCAGAAAGTGTCAATGCACAATTACACAGAAATCTGTTTATGTTTCGTGAATAATTTGTTACTTCTTGTCAGAAGGATTGTCAGATGTGTTATCCGGTTTTTTGAGCGGAGTGCCGTTTTTCAGGTGATCCATCCACTTACGGATCTGATTCTCATAGCCTAAAGTTCCGGGCTCATAGTACTTCGTTCCGACCATTTCATCCGGCAGGAACTGCATGTCCACATAGTGCTCCGGGAAATCATGTGCGTACTTATAGCCGACAGAATATCCCATATCCAGCATTCCCTTTGCGGGCGCGTTACGAAGATGCATGGGAACTTCACCGGTACGCTTATTTGCGACGTCGGCAAGTGCTTTATCGATCGCCATATAAGCGCTGTTCGATTTGGGACTGGTCGCTACGGTAACGGCAGCTTCGGCAAGAAGGATACGCGCTTCAGGCATACCGACAGCCATAACGCCCTGATAGGCGGCCATGGCGACAAGGATCGCGTTTGGGTTCGCCATACCGACATCTTCCGAAGAACAGATCAGGATACGTCTAGCGAGAAATTCGATGTCTTCTCCACTGTGAAGCGCACGGGCAAGATAAAAGATCGCGGCATCCGGATCACTTCCACGCATGGATTTGATCATGGCGGAGATATTGTCATAATGACTCTCCCCGTCTGTGTCAAAGGCCAGGGATCTCTTCTGCATGCAGTCCTGCATGATCTCTTCATCGATCTTGATGGTCCCCTTATCATCCGGAGGCGTCGTGATATAGGCAAGTTCAAGCGAGCGAAGCGCGATACGCGCGTCCCCGTTACAAAGATCGGCAATATATGCAAGAGTACGGTCGGAGATATCGATCGGCTCGTTACCGAGTCCTCTCTCCTTATCGTTTAAGGCCTGTTTTAAGATCGCGATGATATTCTCATCGGTAAGCGGTTTTAAAGAAAGGACGGTTGATCTTGAGATCAGAGCCTTATTCACTTCAAAGAACGGGTTTTCAGTCGTAGCTCCGATCAGGATGACCGTTCCGTCTTCAACGTGCGGAAGGAGCGCGTCCTGCTGCATCTTATTGAATCGATGGATCTCATCTACGAAAAGCACTACCCTACCGTTTGGGGTCAATATCGGGTTCTTCGCGTCTTCCACGATACGCTTGATGTCTCCTACGCCCGCTGTGACCGCGTTAATGCGCTCGAATTTCGCGGAGGTGGTATGAGCGATCAAACGAGCCAGAGCCGTTTTACCGGTGCCCGGAGGGCCAAAAAGGATGATTGAGGACAGACGGTCTGCCTCGATCATCCTTCTTAACATCTTACCTTCACCGAGGATATGCTCCTGGCCAATGTATTCGGACAAAGAACGAGGCGCCATGCGGAATGCCAAAGGTTCTCTCTTTTTGTATTCCTCATTGACGCCCATATTATCGTTCCTCAATTTCTTTCCAAGCGGGTCTCCGCTTTTTCGGAAAGATTTATTAGTACTTCATATCCGGATAGAGCGGATACTTAGCTGTCAGACCTGCAACAGCAGCCTTGATGTCTTCCTTGGATTCTTCAAAGGAGAAGATCGCCTTAGCGATGCAGTCAGCGATAACATCCATGTCAGCTTCCTTCATTCCACGAGCGGAAACAGCAGCTGTACCAACACGAACACCGGATGTTACGAACGGCTTTTCCGGATCGAAAGGAATGGTGTTCTTGTTTGCTGTGATGTTTACGTCATCAAGACGAAGCTGGAGTTCCTTACCTGTAACGCCTGTACCACGAAGGTCGATCAGCATGAGGTGGTTCTCAGTGCCGCCGGAAACGAGGTTAACGCCTCTCTTCATAAGACCGTCAGCAAGAGCTGCAGCGTTCTTAACGATCTGACCCTGATAAGCACGGAACTCATCGGAAAGAGCTTCCTTAAATGCAACTGCCTTAGCAGCGATGATGTGCATCAGAGGACCACCCTGCTGGCCCGGGAATACTGCGGAGTCGATCTTCTTCGCATACTCTTCTTTGCACATGATGATACCGCCACGCGGTCCTCTAAGTGTCTTATGTGTTGTTGTAGTAACGAAGTCAGCGTACGGTACCGGGTTCGGGTGAAGACCTGCGGCAACGAGACCTGCGATGTGAGCCATATCTACGAAGAGGTATGCGCCAACAGCATCAGCGATCTCACGGAACTTCTTAAAGTCGATGATTCTCGGATAAGCGGAAGCACCTGCAACGATGACCTTCGGCTTAACTTCCTTAGCAAGCTCGAGGAGCTTGTCATAGTTGATGGTCTGTGTCTCAGGATCTACCTGATAGAACTCAGACTGATATGTGCGGCCGGAAACGTTGAGTTTCATACCGTGTGTGAGGTGTCCACCGTGAGAAAGGTCCATACCGAGGATCTTATCGCCCGGCTCGAGGATTGCGAAGTAAACGGCTGTGTTCGCCTGAGCACCGGAGTGCGGCTGAACGTTTACGTGCTCAGCACCGAAGAGCTTCTTAGCTCTTTCGATAGCCAGGGACTCCACGATGTCAACATATTCGCATCCGCCGTAGTATCTCTTTCCCGGATAACCCTCAGCATACTTGTTTGTAAGCGGGGAACCTGCTGCCTCAAGAACAGCCTCGGTGACGAAGTTCTCAGAAGCGATCAGCTCGATCTTATTGCGCTGACGCTCAACTTCCTGCGTAATCGCCTGAAATACCTCAGGATCTTCTGCCTTAATATGTTCAAACATGGGATACCTCCAACAATGTGATACAAAATTACTCTAATATGATAATCAAATTATCTGCTTCCGTAAAGTCGCAACTTGCATAAACTTCAAGGTTTTATCATGAAGAATGTTCACTTCGAAGTACGTTCGATCTTATAGGTCGTGATGCCCTCGACACCCTTCTGAACAAGTGTGGGAATATCGAGCTTTTCTTCCGCCTCGATGATGTGCTTTTTCTGCGGGTGTGTCTTCGGATGCTTGGCAACGAAAACCGTGCAGCAGTCCTCATAAGGAAGGATCGATGTTTCAAAAGCACCGATACGGCGGGAAATGTTACATGTCTCTTCCTTGTCGAGTCCGATCAACGGACGGAATACCGGCATGGTCTTAACGACTTCGTTCGTGATCTGGATCGCCTCGATCGTCTGGCTGGCGACCTGACCTAAGGACTCACCCGTGATCAGGCACTTACATCCCTGCTTATTGGCGAGTTCCTCGGCGATCTCGAACATGATACGACGCATCGTGATCGTCAGCATATCCTGCGGGCTGTTCTTATAAAGGTCGAGCTGGATGTCAGTGAAGTTACATACATGCAGAAGGATCGTTCCGGAATACTGGGAAACGATCTTTGCCAGATCCTTGACCTTCTCGAGCGCACGCTCACTGGTGTACGGATAGGAATGAAAATAGATCGCTTCGAGCTGCATACCACGGGAAGCCATCATGTAACCGGCTACCGGGCTGTCGATACCGCCGGAAAGAAGGAGCATGCCCTTCCCTGCCGTTCCGACCGGAAGACCTCTGTGGCCCTCAAGTTTTTCGCTGTATACGAAACGATTCTCACGAACTTCCACATAGATAATGAAATCCGGATTATGTACGTCAACGGTAAGTTCCGGATGCGCGATCAGGATCTTTTCACCGACATCCGCGCAGATCTCTGGAGATGCCAGCGGGAAACGCTTGTCGCCGCGCTTGCTCTCAACTTTAAAAGTCTTATAGTCATGCTCGGAAAGGATCTCATCTGTGAGCATCAGCGCGTGATCTTTAATGGATTCCATGTCACCGTCGAACTTCCAGACAAGGCTCGCGGAAACAAGTCCGAATACCTGAGTTACGGCACGAAGCACCTGATTGGCGTTCTCTTTATCCTCAAGAACATCCGGGTTAGAATCTTTCGGCTCGATCCAGATACGGGACTGGCTCTGTACGATGGAAAAAGCACCGTACTCCTTCAGTCTCCATCTCAAGTTATCGATCAGCTGTCTTTCAAACTTACCGCGGTTTAAACCCTTGAGCGCGATCTCGCCCATTCTGGCCAGAATGATGGTTCTGTAAGAATTACTCATGAATATGACTCCTTATTGATTAGACCTTATATCTCTCGTAGATCTCTTTGATCGATGTGATCGTCTGATCCAGTTCTTCTTTCGTATTGAATCTACTGAAGCTGAATCTTACGGCATTTGACGCGATCTCACGGCGGATGCCCATCTCTGTCAGAACATAGCTGACTTTCTTCGTTTTCGAAGAGCAGGCGGAAACCGTCGATACGAAGATCTCCTTTTCCTCTAAACAGTGTAACATGGTTTCCGACTGAAAAGACGGAAAAGACACATTCAGAACATAAGGAAGAGCATCAGACGGAGAAAGGATCTCCGCACCGAGTGCTTTCAGATCGGAAGCGAAGTGATCACGAATCTCGGTCATTTTCGAAAGATTGGCGTCGATGTTATCAAGTGCTTTTTCCAAAGCTAATGCAAATGCACTTGCCAGGTACGGACTCTGCGTTCCGGATCTCATACCTCTCTGCTGGCCGCCGCCTAAGATCAAAGGCGCGACACGAACGCCGGACTTGATATAAAGAAGTCCGAAGCCCTTAAGCGCATGGATCTTGTGGCCGGAAAAAGAAGCCATATCGATGCCCATACGAGAAAGAGAGATCGGGAGTTTTCCAAGGGACTGGACGCAGTCCAGATGGATCTTCGTATTTCTGTTCTTCTTATTTCGGATCTCGATGATCTCCTGAAGCGGCAGTATCGATCCTGTTTCATTGTTTACATGAGTAAAAGTAAGAAGCGCGGTATTCTCATCGATCGCATCGGAAAGTGCCTCAAGATCCGGCTTACCGTCCTTATCGACAGGAAGATAGCAGATCTCGTAGCCTTCTTTTGCGAGCTTTTCGAGAGACTCCAGCGATGCCTTATGCTCGGTCTTCGTGGAGATGACCTTCTTCCCTGCTCTCGGATTCTGATGCATATAACCGAGGATGGAAGTATTCACAGACTCGGAACCACAGGATGTGAAATAGAGCTCTTCTTTTTTGCAGGACAGGAGCATACTGATCTTATCGAGGCTCTCATTTAGGTCCTTTTCGGCCAGAACGCCAAGACGATGAAGAGATCCCGGATTACCGAAAGTCTCTTCTCCGCTCAAGGTTTCATAAACCAAACGAGCCACTTCGGGAAGTGGCTTCGTGGTTGCACTATTGTCTAGATAAATGCTCATATTCTATCCTTACATATCCTCGTTGATTAAGAAAGGATCAAACGTTCAGTTCAGGCTCTTCCATGTCGAGCTCGCAAGCGTACATCTTGAGGATCGGCTCAACGTCGTTCTTCAGGAAAGAAGTAACCTGCTCCGGGCAACAGCCGATGTAGAGCTTCGGATCCAGAAGTGTATCCAGGGAATCCTTATCAAGACCGAAAGCCGGGTCATCAGCGATACGAGTCAAGAGGTCATTGGGAAGACCTTCTTCCTTAACGACCTTACCTGCAGCCATGGAGTGAACACGGATCTTCTCGTGAAGTTCCTGACGGTCACCACCGCGCTTAACAGCCTCCATCATGATGTTCTCAGTGGCCATAAACGGCAATTCGTTCATGATGTGATTGTGGATCATTTTCGGGTAAACAACGAGACCGGAGGCAACGTTGAGATAGATGCTCAGGATCGCGTCTACTGCGAGGAAAGCTTCCGGTACGGAAATACGCTTATTCGCGGAGTCATCCAGTGTTCTCTCGAACCACTGCTCGGAAGCTGTCATAGCCGGGTTCAGAGCGTTAGCAATGACATAACGTGAAAGCGAGCAGATACGCTCGGATCTCATCGGGTTTCTCTTATACGCCATAGCGGAAGAACCGATCTGTGTCTTCTCGAAAGGCTCTTCGATCTCTTTCAGGTGCTGAAGGAGACGGATGTCGTTGCTGAACTTATGCGCGGATGTCGCAATACCGGAAAGAGTATTGAGGACCTTCGCGTCGAGTTTTCTTGTATATGTCTGACCGGATACGGAGATGGAAGCTTCAAAACCCATCTTCTCAGCGATCATCTGGTCGAGCTTTTCAACCTTCTCGTGGTCACCCTGGAAAAGATCGAGGAAGCTTGCCTGTGTACCTGTTGTACCCTTGCAGCCGAGAGGCTTGAGGCAGGACAGTGTGTAATCGAGTTCATCGAGGTCGATCAGGAGATCCTGGAGCCACAAAGTAGCACGCTTACCTACAGTTACGAGCTGAGCCGGCTGGAAGTGAGTAAAACCAAGTGTCGGCATCGCCTTGTACTCATCTGCGAACTTAGCGAGCTTTTCGATAACGGCAAGAAGTCTCTTTCTTGTCAGGATCAAAGCCTCACGCATCAGAAGGATATCTGTGTTATCACCTACATAGCAGGATGTAGCACCGAGGTGGATGATTCCCTTTGCCTTCGGGCACTGCTCACCGTAAGCATGTACATGTGCCATAACGTCATGACGAACAAGCTTTTCTTCTCTTGCAGCGACATCGTAGTTGATATCGTCCTTGGAAGCCTCGAGCTCAGCGATCTGTTCATCAGTGATGTTCAAGCCAAGTTCTTTTTCACAGGAAGCTAAGTAGATCCAAAGCTGTCTCCATGTCTTAAACTTATGATCAGGCGAGAAGATCGCCTTCATTTCCTTACTGGAATAACGGGAATTCAGCGGGCTTTCGTAGATATCCTTCATGTCTTACTCCTCCAAAAGTTTTCTTACAGCTGCTAGTTTAGCACAAACGGCGAAAACTGTAACGGCTGTTTCGATATCTTCTACCTTCGGGAAGCTTGGAGCAATACGAAGGTTGCTGTCGTTCGGATCCTTCTTGTAAGGATAGGTCGCGCCGGCAGGTGTAAACGCAACACCGCACTCCTTGGCAAGACGAACTGTCTCTTTAGCAGTTCCGTTCAGAAGATAAACAGATACGAAGTAACCGCCCAGCGGAGAATTCCAATGTGCGATACCGCTGCCCATGAACTCATCCTGAAGTGTCTTAAGAACCATTTCGAACTTCGGACGAAGGATCTCTGCCTGCTTGGACATGACCTTCTTAACAGCCTCGAGGTTCGGGATGTACTTCGCGTGCATCAGTTGAATGATCTTGTTCGGACCGATGGACTGAACACCGAGATACTTTCTCGCGCGAGTTGTGTTCTCTTCGTTAGCGGCCATGCAAGCAATACCTGCACCTGCGAAAGAGATCTTACTTGTGGAAGCGAACTCATATACACGGTTCGGGTTTCCGGCCTCACGGCAGAGCTTTAAGATATCCGGGAGTGTTCCCTGCTTCGCCTCATCATCGTAGAGGTGATGAACAACATAAGCGTTATCCCACAGGATCCTGAAATCCGGAGCCGCTGTCTTCATGGAAGCAAGTCTCTTGCAGACTTCTTCGGAATAGATGTAACCGTCCGGATTGCTGTAAAGCGGCATCGCCCACATACCGAGGATCGAAGCATCCTCAGCAACGAGCTTTTCAACCATATCCATATCCGGGCCGTTCTCATCAAGCGGGATCGGGATCAGTTCGAAACCGAGAGTCTCGGTAACGAGGAAGTGTCTGTCATAACCCGGAACCGGGCAAAGCCACTTACGGCCTTCGATCTGACCCCACGGCTTTTCAGACTCGATCTCTCCGAAGATCAAAGAACGAGAAAGTGTATCGTACATCAGCTGAAGGCTGGAGTTGTTACCTACAGTTACGAGTTCCGGATCAATGCCCAGGATCTCACCGAAGAGATTTCTGGATTCCTTGAGACCGAACGGAACACCGTAGTTACGGCAGTCAGAACCGTCTTCTGCCTTAAGGTTATTTGTATCGAGCAGGGACGGCATCTCATTTGCGATGTCCAGCTGGTCCGGACTCGGCTTACCTCTCGTCATATCCAGAGTGAGATTACGGGATTTCAGTTCGTTATAACGCATCTCCAAAATCTTGAGAGTATCCTTCAACTCTGCCTTGCTCAGTTCAAGATAAGTCTTCATGATTGGCCTCCTTGCCATTGCTTTATATTTTGCTCGAAAAGCACTTGAAAAGAAATTTGATTTCTCCGGTCTTGCATTTTCACAAAACCATTCGCGCTTTTAGCCTTGTATATTATGTTATAAATGAAAGTATTTGACAAGCAACTTGCAAGACAATAAGACATTTTCGCTGAAATATACAAAAGAACCCGTTTTCACGGGTTCTTCAATGACATTTTAACGAGTGAATATCAGAAGAACGGTGTAAACTGCACGTCAATGATGTTCCCGGACACATCATGGATCACGCCTGCAACAAAATAAGAAACGTGTTCCAGATCAATATGATTCTCTTTACAGTACTGTAAGGTCGTTCGCATGATCTTCTGCTGCTTAGATCTCGTGACGGCTTCTTCAGGAGTACCGTAACGCTCTCTGCTGTCTCGGGATTTCACTTCAATGACCAGAATTCTATTCTTATACTCGCAGATAATGTCGATCTCACCGACATTATGCACGGAATAATTACGCGCAAGGATCTTAGAACCACGCAGTTCCAGATAATTAGCGACATACTCTTCAGATTTCTTTCCAATATCTTGGTTTCTCGTCATATTGTGAACCTCATTGAAACTGAGAAATCCCTTTAAGATGAAAACATTCTTTGAGAAGCCTCCGCAGGGCAAAGCCCGAGGACCCGCTCGAAAAGAATGTTTTCGAAATCAATGCATCTTTTTCAAGAAGCTCATACGATGGATCGGAGAGATGCCAAGCTCATGGATCGCCGCATAGTGAGCCGCGGTTCCGTACCCCTTGTGCTGGGCAAATCCGTATCCCGGATATTCCTTATCGTATTCTTCCATGATGCGGTCTCGAGAAACCTTTGCCAGGATCGAAGCCGCAGCGATGGAATTCGACTTTGCGTCGCCTTTAATGATCGGTTTAACCGGAATACCTGTTCCTTCAAGATTTACAGCATCGATCAGAAGCACATCCGGCTTGATAGCAAGTCCTTTTACACAGGCACGCATCGCGTTCTTCGTCGCGTTTAAGATATTGACCTCATCGATCTCTTTCGGCTCGACTCTGATCACGCAAAAGCACTTTGCCTTCGCAATGATCTCGTCATATAACTGATCGCGCTTTTTAGGAGAAAGCTTCTTCGAGTCATCCAGTCCATAGATCGGCTTTTCAGGATCAAGGATACAGGCTGCCGCTACGACAGGACCAGCGAGAGGACCTCTTCCCGCTTCGTCGATACCACAGGCGATCGGAGTACCTTCTTCAATGCATTCCTTTTCGAATGCAGACATGACTTCATATTTTTCGATCAGCTTTTCTTCACGTGTCATAGTATTACTCCTTCGGTTGATCCGGCGTTTCCAGCGAGATCCTTGCTATTCTGATGTTTCTGAAGTCATCCAGCAGAAGTTTGGCGAAACGCTCATCATTGATCCTTCCGCCGGAAAGGATGCAACCCATATGGCGAGCCGCCTCTTCGAATCTTTCGTAATCATCTTCGATATAATCCTCGGAACCGATCGGATCAAGCTTATATCGCGCATAGAAAGCGTCCGGATAGAGCTTTTCGATCAGTTTCATTCCGGAAAAAGCAACGTCAACGACATCGACAACTTCGACCTTTACGGCACCGGTCAGCGTCAGCACGAGCTGATTTCTCGGGGTGCCGAGTCTCGGCCACAGAACACCCGGCATATCCATCAGTTCGAGCTGTCCGTCGGATCTTGCCCACTTAAAGTCACGGGTAACACCCGGCATATCACCGGTGATCGCGATCTTTCGGTTGCAAAGGCCATTGATCAGCGTGGACTTTCCGGAGTTCGGGACACCAACGACCATGGCACGGACGGGACGGCCCAGACGGCCTTTTGCCTCAGCTTTCGCAAGAACATCTTTACACATATCCACTGCCATGGAACGAAGCTTATCGAGACCCTTCTTATGGGAAGCATCAATCGCGATCGCAGAAATGCCTTTGGACTTATAGTAGGAAAGCCAGGAATTGGTGATGTTTTCATCCGCCAGGTCGGCCTTATTCAGCACGACGATACGCGGTTTTTTTGCCACGAGATTATCCAGTTCGGGATTTCTGCTGGAGATCGGGATACGAGCATCTACCGTTTCAAACACGATATCGACATATTTCAGCTTATCTGAAACCTCGTTCAGTGCTTTTCGCATATGACCCGGAAACCAGTTGATATTGCCTTTATTCTCCATTCGGAAAGAACTCCTCGATACTTATTTCTGCAGAAATAATTATAGCATAACAAAAGGCTGCCTCGAATGAGACAGCCTCTTTGAAATCGATAAATCGTATCAGAATCACTTCTTGGAAGAAAGCTTCTCTGTGATTCTAGCGGCTTTACCAACGCGACCACGCAGGTAATAAAGCTTCGCTCTTCTTACACGGCCCTTACGGACGATCTCAATCTTATCAATGTTAGGAGAATGAACGGGTAATACACGCTCAACACCTACGCCATAGGAGAGACGGCGAATTGTCATGGTCTCAGAAAGACCGCCGCCCTTACGTGCAATCACATAGCCTTCAAATACCTGGATACGCTCACGGGAACCTTCCTTGATCTTCAGGTGTGCTTTTACAAGATCACCGATCTCGACCTCGGAATAGCTATTACGCAGATTATCCTGCTCGACTGCTTTAACTAAATCCATCTTTGTTTCCTCCTCTTCCGATAGATGTTCATGCGGGATCACGCAGCGGACCATCCCTTTTAGCCGTTAAATGATAACATAACGAATTTTCATATGCAAGTGTTTTCTTTCGAAAAGCACTCATATTTCTTTCTTTTGCGCTTCACTCGCCCGTTTTCTCTACAAAATAGGCGTATCCGACCTCATGCGGGTGGTCGAAAAGCATGCAATCTTTATGTTTTCTCAGTGTCCAGATGACCATCATGTCGCCGGATCCTCCGACAACACCGATCACACCGATCGTGATCAGAAACAGATTCGGGATAATGAGGCCGAACATGATCGGAAGGACTCCGAGAAAAAGCGTCGGAGCTATCGAGCCCCAGAAATAGCGTTTTACGGTAAGTGCCTCACGGCAGTGGCAATATGGAGTAAGGAGTTTGGCATTAAAACCGAAATCAATACTGCCCCACTTCTTTTCGCAGGCAAAATGCCAGAAGAATCCGTGTATGAACTCATGAATAAAGATCGTGATCACATACACGACCGCAAAAAACAGGAATCCCCACGGGAATTCAAAACCGAAAAGTTTTGAGTATTCAAATGCGTCTTTGCCGTGGATCAGAAAAAACAAACCATATCCGATGGCGCCTGCGATCAACATCACGAGTATGCTGACAACATTCGCCGTTATGATGCTGATCCTCTCAAGCCTTGCTTCAAGGCCTTTTGCTTCCATTTCTTTTACCAGATCTTCGTACTCCTGTTTCTTACGAGCAACGATCTGTTCGTTCTCAACTTCGATTCTCATTTTTTGTCTCCCCCTTGATGTTAACCTTGTTGTTCTTTTTCAATGTCAAGGATCTTCTTCCAGTCCTCGGAAGAAATATCCAGTTTCGAAAGCATATCCGGACGACGCTTCCATGTATCGTAAAGACCGTGGATACGCTTCCATTCTTTGATCTTGGCATGGTTTCCCGAAAGCATGACTTCCGGAACTTCCCTGTCATGCCAGATATTCGGCTTTGTATACTGCGGCGCTTCAAGATAGCCGCTCATGTGAGATTCTTCTTCGTAGGCTTCGGAATTCGGAAGAACGCCTTCGATCATTCTGGAAACGCAGTCGATCACGACACACGCGGCAACTTCACCGCCGGTCAGAACGTAGTCTCCGATCGAAAGATCTTCATCCACGATCTCATCAAGAACTCGCTGATCAATACCTTCATAATGACCACAGAGGATGACGAGATGATCGTATTTACTGAGTTCTTTTGCCTTCTCCTGCGTCAGAACGGAACCCTTCGGGCTCATGAAGATACAGTGAGGCTTCGGATCTTTTTCCGCGTCATAAAGAGACGAAAAAGCCTGATAAACCGGCTCACACTGCATGAGCATACCGGTACCGCCTCCAAACAGTGTATCGTCGACCTTACCGTAACGGTTACCGGAGAAATCACGGATATCGATCGTTTCGATCGAAAGGATCCCCTTATCTTCGGCGCGACCGATGATGCTTTCACTGAGAAAGTCTTTCACCTGTTTTGGAAATAGCGTCAGGACCGAAAACTTCATAAACGCCTCACTCGTAGATCTCGTAAAGGCCTTCCGGCAGAACGACATCCATCTTCCCAGCATCAATATCGACATTCTTAACGATCGCGTTCAAATAAGGGATCAGAAGCTCATTCTTGCCCTTTCTTCCGACGATGATGATGTCGCTGGCACCGGAATTGATGATGTCCTTGATTCTACCGAGTTCTCCTCTTGTCTCATCGACAACGGTAAGTCCGATCAGATCCGCGATAAAGTATCTTCCTTCCGGAAGCTTGACCGCGTCTTCTCTGGATACACCGATATAAAAGCCCGTAAGTTTCGCGACTTCGTCTCTGTCATCGATGCCCTTGAACTTAATTAGCGTACGGGTATCATCGACACGGGACTTTTCGACACAGCGGGTCTCTTTCACATGTTCCTTCTCATCGAGGATCATGCACTCCTTCAAAGAAGAAAAACGGCGCACATCGTCCGTGAGAGGGATGACTTTCACCTCTCCCCGAACGCCGTGAGCGCCGCCTAATTTTCCTATGATCAGGTAATCCTTCATCCGACGATATCTACGATGACACGCTTACCTTCACGAAGATACTTAGCCTTCATGATGGAACGGATCGCCTGTGCTCTTCTGCCGCCCTTGCCGATTACTTTACCCATATCATCAGGGTTAACGGAGAGCTCGAGAACAACAGTGTTTCCTCTCTCGGATTTCTTTACGGATACATCCTCAGGATGGTTGACCAAAGACTTGGCCATTGTAGTTAATAATTCCATTTCTACAATTTGCAGCATGTAGATAGAAGTAGGTGTGCTGCTTGCCTCCTTATTGTATTCGAAGCGATATTACTTCTCGATAGCACCAGACTTCTTGAGCAGAGCGCGAACTGTATCAGTCGGCTGTGCACCGTTAGCGATCCACTTCTTAGCGGCTTCGTTATCGATCTTGATCTCAGCCGGATCTGTCAGCGGATTGTAAGTACCGATCTCCTCGATGAAGCGACCGTCACGCGGATAACGACCGTCAGCGACTACTACACGATAAAAAGGAGCCTTCTTTGCACCCATTCTTCTCAGACGAATTTTTACTGCCATTTTTCATTTCCTCCTAGCAATAACGTTTATATTGTTTTTCTATATATTCTCGCGTTCAGCCCCCGCTTTCCCTCGGCTTTCTTTGGGAAAAGCACTTGGGCTCAGAAGTTTCGCGTGAACATCAATTCTTAAAACGGGAACTTACCTTTCCCGCCGAAGCCGCCGGGACCCATTCCCGGGAAGCCTCCCATGCCCGACATTTTGCCGAAGCCTTTCTTACCTTTCGACATCTTGGAGAATTTCTTCATCATCTCGGATGTCTGCTCATACTGACGGATCAGCTGATTTACCTGCTGTACCGTTGTACCTGAACCCTGAGCGATTCTCTTTCTTCTGCTGGCGTTCAGAATATTCGGAACACGACGTTCTTTCTTCGTCATGGAACGGATGATTGCCATATTGGTATCGATAACCTTATCGTCGATGTCTTCATCTTTGATCTTTCCGGCAGCACCCGGAATCATTTTAAGTACATCCTTCATGGAACCCATCTTCTTAATCTGCTCGAACTGAGAAAGAAGGTCATCCATGTTAAATGTATTGCTGAGCATTCTCTCAACGGACTTTGCGGCTTCTTCCTCGTCGATGTTCTGCTGAGCTTTCTCGATAAGGGAAAGAACGTCGCCCATGCCGAGGATTCGATCCGCCATACGGTCCGGATAGAACTCTTCGATATTCTCGATCTTTTCACCTACGCAGATGTACTTGATCGGCTTACCTGTCATCTTACGGATAGAAAGTGCCGCACCGCCTCTGGCGTCACCATCGAGTTTTGTCATGATGAAACCGTCAAGACCGATTCTCTCTTCAAAGCTCTGAGCTACGGCAACAGCTTCCTGACCGATCATGGCGTCGACTACGAGGAGCTTCTCGTGAGGCTTAACGAAATCACCGATCTTGATGAGTTCGTCCATGAGTTCTTCATCAACGGTCATACGACCGGCGGTATCGACGATCAGTGTGTCGCAAAGGAGATACTTCGCGCGCTCGATACCTGCTTTGGCGATAACGATCGGATCTTTTTCTTCCGGCATGATAAAGGACGGAACGTCGATCTTCTGCGCGAGGACCTCCAACTGCTTAGCAGCTGCCGGACGGTGAACGTCGACAGAAAGAAGGAGCGGACGCTTGCCGTTCTTTTTCAGGATATTTCCGAGTTTCGCGGCAGTCGTTGTTTTACCTGCACCCTGAAGACCATAGAGCATGATCACAGTGAAACCCGAAGGAGAAACCGCAAGTTTGCTGGATGTCTCACCAAGGAGCTCGATCAAGGACTCATGAACGATCTTAACGATCTGCTGACCCGGAGTCAGGCTCTTCATGACGTCAGCGCCCTTGCACTTTTCGGACATATCCGCGACAAATTCCTTAACGACGGAATAGTTAACATCCGCCTCGAGAAGCGCCATACGGATCTCCTTCATCATTGCCTTGATGTCGGCCTCCGTAACACGGGCACTTCCGCGCATCTTCGCGGTGATATTCTGAAGTTTTGTCGATAAACTTTCAAACATTCTTCTTATAATTCCTCAACTAATGTAGAAAGAAGTTTTTTAGCCTTCTCTTCATTATGTTCTTCCAATGCTTTAAAAGCACTGTTGATCGTCTTTTTCTGCTGTGTGAAGCGTTCCACCAGTTTCAACTTCTCTTCGTAACCTGTAAGAGAATCGACTCCGCGATGGATCGCGTCGTGCGCCGCCTGTCTGGAAATACCGAGGTCTTCGGCGATCTCCGCCAGGGACATATCCTCCTGAAAACGAAGTTCAAGGATCTCTCTCGTGCGATCAGTCAGCAACTGCCCGTAAAAATCCAGCAACATGCACACTTGAACGCTGTCCATAGAGGTACCCTCCTTCACACGATAATGAAGAATAACAAACAATCGGAGAGCTGTCAAGTGTTTTTACTTAACACCTTTGAATAAATAATGATTACTGCGGGAGAAGCGACTTTACAAAGACTTCCGGATCGAAGTCTACGAGGTCTTCTGCGCTCTCACCTAAGCCCGCGAGGAAGATCGGTGCTTTTGTATTATGAGCGACCGCGATAGCGACACCGCCCTTCGCGCTGCCGTCGAGTTTCGTGATACCGATACCGGAGATCTTAACGGCTTTGCTGAATACTTCCGCCTGGATGACCGCGTTCTGACCGGTTGTCGCGTCAATGATAAGAAGCGCCTGCGTATTCGCGGACGGAGCTTCTCTTTCGATAACACGGCAGATCTTGCTAAGTTCATCCATCAGGTTCTGCTTATTGTGAAGTCTTCCTGCCGTATCGATGATCAGGACGTCAGCACGCTTTGCGATCGCGGAATGAACCGCGTCATAGCATACAGCCGCCGGGTCGGAACCTTCTTCATGAGAGATAACATGTGTATCCGTCATATCGCCCCAGGCAGCAAGCTGTTCGATCGCTGCCGCGCGGAAAGTATCTGCCGCCGCGAGCATGACCTTCTTGCCCTGGTTCTTATAACGAAGGCAGAGCTTACCAGCCGTTGTTGTCTTACCTGTACCATTTACACCGACCATAAGGATGATGTTCAGGTTGTTATCTTCGATCTGAAGTGTCTTCTTCTCACCGAGGATCGAGAGCATACGCTCGGAAACAACGTGCATAACGGCTTCTTTACTGTCATCGCCGGTCTTTTTGATCGAATCACGGACTTCGTCCATGATATCCAAACTTGCGCCAACACCGCAGTCAGCCTGTACGAGAAGCGCTTCGAGATCATCGAGCATATCCTCGTCAAAGCGACCCATGGAAGCCGAGATCTTCGTAATACCTTCAGCTACGAAATTTCTTGTCTTAGCCAGACCTTTTTTGAACTTATCGAATATACCCATACTAATCTCCTTTATACGTCAGATAGTCTCATCGAAAGGATCTTCGAAATACCGCGTTCCTGCATCGTGACACCGTACATACGGTCACAGGCCTCCATCGTACCTTTTCTGTGAGTAACGAGAATGAATTGCGACTTCACACAGTATCTTCTTACAAAGTCCGTAAAACGGTTAACGTTCGCGTCGTCAAGAGCCGCCTCAACCTCGTCGAGTACGCAGAACGGAGACGGACGAAGCTGCAGGATCGCAAACAGAAGCGCGATGGCCGTAAGACAACGCTCACCACCGGAAAGAAGCGACAAGCTCTGCAGTTTCTTTCCCGGAGGCTGTGCCTTGATCTCGATACCGCAGTTGAGAACATCTTCTTCATTTTCGAGAAGTATCTCAGCAGTACCGCCGTTGAAAAGATCGGCAAATACAGTCTTGAAGTTCTCGTTGATCTGCGTGAAATGCGACATGAACTGCTGCTTCATCTCACGAATGAGTTCATCGATGACTTTGGCAAGATCTGCCTTTGCCTTCTCAATATCATCTCTCTGCGCGCACATGAATTCGTAGCGCTCGTTGATCTTCTGATATTCCTCGACCGCGTTAACATTAACGGAACCGATCTCTTTGATCTTTCCGCGCAGTTCACTGATACGCTTCTGCATCGCGGAGAGGTTTTCGATCTCGATCCGGTATTCGGATGCGTTATCATATGTAAGCTCGTGGTTCTCCCACAGACGATTCTTACAATCGTCAACTTCGAGTTCGTATCTTTCGAGCTTGCTTTCGAGCTTTGTCTGCTCACCCTGCAAGCTGCTGAGTTTCTGCGTCGCCGCGGTGACATTATCGATAAATCCGGTAAGTCTTCCTTCGAG
>JAFZWA010000005.1 GCA_017617525.1 Clostridiales bacterium | reverse complement strand
GGTGCTTTTCGAGCTTCGAAACAGCTTGTTTGAAGAGGTTACTTCGATCGTGAATAACTATCCCGCGGAGGCCTTTTATCAGATGCCGTTTGCCAATGCGGACGGGTACCACAGCAAGACCTTGATCTATTCCATGTGGCATACTTTCCGAATCGAAGATATCGTGGCGCATACCCTGATCCGAAACGATGAACAGGTGCTGTTTTCGGGCGGCTGGCTGAAGAAGACGAAGAGCCCGATCATTACGACAGGTAATGAACTTCACGGTGGTGCGATCGCGGAGTTTTCTAAGAACCTGGATGTGCAGGCGGTCTTAGACTATTGTCGGGCGGTCATGGATTCTTCAAATGAACTTTTGCGAAACCTTACGTACAAGGACTTAAAGAGAAAGTTCACGGATGACGATAAGAAGAGGATCGCCGATACAAAGTGTGTAAGTACCGATGAGAGCGCTGTCTGGCTGATCGATTACTGGTGCGACAAGGATCTCAAGGGCCTTGTGAAGATGCCGTTTTCAAGACACTGGATCATGCATATCGAGGCGATGGGAAGGATCAAGAATAAACTGTGTGAGAAAGCAAAGAAAGGTGTCGATCAGATCGCGTACTGTGGCCTTTCCTGTGCGCACTGTTTTCTGAAAGATTCCTGTGGTTCCTGTCGAACAGCATATAACACATGTTCATTTGCGAAATGTTCTCCGGATGGAGTGTGTCCGAGTGCCTCCTGCTGCCAGGAAAAAGGACTCGATGGTTGCTACGAATGCGAGAATATCCGTGATTGTAAACATGGTTTTTATTCACTCGGGAAAGAAGTTAACGCGATCAAATCGATGTCGCTCTTTATCGGCAAATACGGCAAGAAAGAACTTCAAAAGGTTCTGGAGAATCTTCATAAGAAGCAGGAATTCGAGAAGGTCCAGCAGGTCCTCGGCGATGATGTAGATGAGGGTTTGAAGATCCTGGAGAACAATCGCTGATTTGACCCGGGTTATACTTGCAGGTTCTTGTGATCTCTTTTCCATAGCGGTTCAATAAGGGCAAGGAGATCATTTGGACCCGAAAGGAAAAACACATGTTAGAAAGAATGGATGACTTTTTCAGTGCACGCGTAAACGGATACGACGAGCACATGAGAGATACGATCGAGGGATCGGATGAGTTTTATGACTATACGGCTTCGCTTCTGCCGAAAAAAGAAGGCGCAGTTGTGCTTGATCTCGGCTGCGGTACAGGACTTGAACTCGAGGCGTATTTTGCGGTAAATCCGTCTGCCTCCGTAACGGGGATCGACCTGACGCAGGCGATGCTGGATACGCTGAAAGAAAAGTTTCTGGGGAAAGATCTGAAGTTGATCTGTGGTTCGTATTTCGATGAACCGTTCGGGGAAAGTGCTTTTGACGCGGCGGTATCGGTCGAGTCACTGCATCACTTTACGAAAGAAGAGAAGATCCCTCTTTATACGAAACTTTGCGCATCTCTCAAGGATGGCGGATACTTCATTCTGACGGACTATTTTTCTAAATCCGAAGACGAGGAGAAGTTCTTCCGACAGCGACTGGGTGAGATCAAGAAAGAAGAGGGACTTGGAGATGACGAGTTCTACCACTATGACACGCCGCTGACCGTGGAACATGAAAAAGAAGCGCTTCTTGCCGCAGGATTTAAATCGGTAGAGGTGCTAAAGAACTGGGACGCGACGTACACGCTAAAAGCGGAAAGGTAAAGATATGACACATAAGGAATTAGCATTAGATTATTTCGGAAGAAAGTTTCACTGTTCGCAGGCAGTGCTGGCGGCATTCGCGCCGGAGGTGGGGCTTACGGAAGAGCAGGCGCTGAAGCTTGGCGCGTGCTTCGGAGGCGGCATGAGAAAGGGCGAAGTTTGCGGTGCCTGCACGGGCGCGCTGATGGTGCTCGGATTGCTTTACGGCCAATACGATGAGACAGACCTCGAGAGCCGGAACCGCGCCAATGAAGTCAACGTTAAGATGATGGAGCGCTTTGCGAATGTCTGTGGATCTTATATCTGTAACGACCTTCTGAAGTGTGATATTTCCACACCGGAAGGCGTGGCTTATGCCAGGGAGCAGAAGCTCTTTACGGAGTTCTGTCCGGACATGGTGGCCAATGCCGTGGATATTTTAGAAGAGATCATTTCAGAGGTGGAAAATGGATAATATGGTGATTCGGGATGTGACGGTCGAAGATGCCAAAAGGCTTTCCGAGATCTATTCCTACTATGTAGAAAACACGGCGGTTTCTTTCGAGTACGACGCGCCGACGGAAGATGAGTTTAAATCCAGGATTGAAAAGACGATCGGGAAGTACCCGTATCTGGTCTTTGAGATCGACGGGAAAGTCGTCGGATATGTGTATGCAGGTGAGTACAGTTCTCGTTCCGCGTATAACTGGACGGCGACGACATCGATCTATCTGGATAAGGATTACAGAAGAATGGGCATCGGACGAAAGCTATACGAGGAGATCGAGAAGAGACTCAAGGAGATGGGGATCATCAACTTACTGGCCGGAGCTGCTTACTGCGAAGAAGAGGATGAATACCTGACGCATGACAGCTGCGAATTCCATAAGAAGATGGGCTATACCGAGGTTGCGCACATGAAGAAGGTTGGAAAGAAATTCGACCGATGGTATGACCTTAAGTGGCATCAGAAAGTTCTGGGATAAGAAAGAAAAAACTGCAAAGCGCGTGATCCGTACTTTGCAGTTTTTGTTTTTCTGAGTTCCTTTCTGGTCTTTCTTATTTCTTCTTCTTTTCTTTCTTTTCCTTCGGCGGCGCGATCAGATTATAGATCGTGAAGATGACCGGAGCACCGATCAGAACACCTAGACCGAGAGGACTAAGAAGATACGCGTTAACGAATCCGCCGTCATTTCCGCCGCTAGCGAGATAGCGGGCTGCAATGAAAGCGATCGCGAAAGCGAGACCACCAACGATACCCTTAATGATTGCTACAGGCTTTGAATCTTTCATAAACCAACCTCAACTTTCTCATCCCCAAGAACATATAAACATAGAAAGAGAAGGCATGTCAACAAAATTATATTTCGCTTGGTGCGATCAAACCGAGGTCATCGATGAAATCTTCGAAGTTTTCGGTAGAGTCTTCGGATTTGGAGACTACGCGGATCATAATGATCATGTTCTCTTTTCGATAAAATCCCAATTCAAATGTTCGCTTGTCGACGTCATATTCCAGGGCATATTCGTATCCGTCTTTTTCTCCAAAGGTCGTTGTATCGGCGTCTCTTTCGTTTATCATCGTTTCGTAGATCTTCCGGGCGGTATTTGCTTTTTTGGTGGTGAACATGTAAACGACCATATAACTTTTCGTTTCATCGTTAGCAAAAAAGATCGTGCACTGTCGCGGATGGCATGACTGGAATTGCGTCATGCGGTTGATGGTATTGTCATACATGAACTGGGCCTCGGCACTGTCGGCGGATGTGTAGTAGAGTCCGTCGGTATATTCGAATTTTCGTATCGTTTCGGTAATCGTATCAAGATCCTCGGCTTCTTCGGCACCGTAGCTTTTCGCGGCGGAAACGATCGACTCGTGGGTGAATACTTCCTTTTTCTTTTTGCAGGAAACGGAGCTTAAACAAAAAGAGAGGAGAAGTATTCCGCAGATGATCTTTTTCATCTTTGTCATACATTCTCCTCCTTTGTGATTCCATCTAAACGCAGTTACTAACTGCATTATACCATCAAGGGATGAGATTTAATTGTCTTTCGTCTCTTATCCGAGTACTGTCTCGTTTGCGCCGCTGATCGAGATTCTCTTGGTGACCGTCTTGCCGTCTTCCTTTCCGAGGAAGTAGATGTCATCGCCAATAAGAACGATATTGGAAGATTCCATATCTTCGTTAAAGAGAAGCTGGGATCCTGTGCCGTCCTTATCGACATAGACCTCGTGAGAATCACATACGACTTTGCACTTGCCGCAGACGTTTACGGATGTCGGAACTGCCTTAGCAGTCATTTCAAGACCGCTGCCGTCGAGGTTGCAGGTGTAGTAACCGGAACCGTCGGATTCGGTATTACCGTAGAAGAAAAGTGCTTTTCCATCGGTAAAGAAGATTTCATCGTTACATGCATCAACGTCTGCAGAGAGCTCGGTCTTGTTGTTGCCATCAAGATCCATGGAGAAGATCTTACCGAAGTACATACCGCCGTTGGCGAAATTCTTCTGATCTGCGTAGTAGATCTTGTCGTTTGCGATCGTGAAAGCGACCTTTGCCGTCATCGCGGAGTGATCAAACTCGACGAGCGTCTTTGCGTTTTCGCCGTGAAGATCACAGCTGACGAGAGTACCGTTCTTGCTGTAGAAGATGTTCTTGCCGGAAACCGTTACGTTTGCGATGTCTGCATCATCGATCATGGAAGGTTCCATGGTGGAAAGATCCAGGCTGTAGATTGCGTATGTTCTGGATTCGGACTGGTTCTCACGGAAGATGAGCGTATTGTCGACAACGTTCATGCAGTCGATCGACGGGCTGTCCTTCGGGACTGTCTGATAGACCTGAGTCTTTTCGCCGGTGGCTTTATCTTCACGGTAG
>JAFZWA010000032.1 GCA_017617525.1 Clostridiales bacterium | reverse complement strand
GCCTCCGGGAACTTCTCCTGCATCTCAGCGATCTTCATCGGAGTACGAACGCCTGCAACAACGTCCTCGCCCTGAGCGTTTGTCAGGAACTCACCGAAGAGGCCCTTGTTACCTGTTGCAGGGTCACGTGTGAAAGCAACACCGGTACCGCAATCGTCACCCATGTTACCGAAAGCCATGGACTGTACGTTAACGGCTGTACCCCAGGAATACGGGATATCGTTGTCACGACGGTAAACATTGGCACGCGGGTTGTCCCAGGAACGGAATACGGCTTTGATCGCGCCCATGAGCTGTTCCTTCGGATCTGTCGGGAAGTCGGAACCGATCTTTGCCTTGTACTCAGCCTTGAACTGGTTAGCGAGTTCCTTGAGGTCGTCAGCTGTCAGCTCAACGTCCTGCTTAACGCCACGGTTTTCCTTCATCTTGTCGATGAGTTCTTCGAAGTACTTCTTACCGACTTCCATAACGACGTCGGAGTACATCTGGATGAATCTTCTGTAGCAGTCCCAAGCCCAGCGCGGGTTATTGGACTTCTGTGCGATAACATTAACAACTTCTTCGTTGAGACCGAGGTTGAGGATGGTATCCATCATACCCGGCATGGAAGCTCTCGCACCGGAACGGACGGAAACGAGAAGCGGATTCTCGAGGTCACCGAATTTCTTACCGGTGATCTCCTCCATTTTACCGATGTACTCAAGGATCTGTGCGAAGATCTCGTCGTTGATCTGACGACCGTCTTCATAGTATTTTGTACAAGCCTCTGTGGTGATCGTGAATCCCTGCGGAACAGGAAGTCCGAGGTTGGTCATCTCAGCAAGGTTTGCACCCTTACCGCCGAGGAGCTCACGCATGTTGCCGTTGCCCTCAGAAAACAAGTAAACATATTTAGTCATTGTTTAGCCCGCCTTTCATAATAATACTTACTTC
The DNA here is from genome assembly GCA_017617525.1 of Clostridiales bacterium. Taxonomy (GTDB): domain Bacteria; phylum Bacillota; class Clostridia; order Saccharofermentanales; family Saccharofermentanaceae; genus Scatonaster. The sequence goes on along the minus strand of JAFZWA010000032.1, from coordinate 41,908 downwards.
ATACTCTATTTTTTCAGTGCTTTTCAAGAGGGAGCCTCGAAAAGCACCTAAAAATCACATTATTCTGTCCGATTTCTGATTGTGGGCACCGGACACGCCCGTCTTCCTTATCAGAAATCGAATTTACCCTCGAAAAATTCGCCGAGTTTGTCGATCGGGAAACGGATGTTGCCCGGCTCGTACTCAACGTTCTTCATGGAGTCTCTCTCACGGATCGTTACGCAGTTATCTTCTTCGGAATCGAAGTCGTAAACGACGCAGTACGGAGTACCGATCTCGTCCTGTCTTCTGTAGCGCTTACCGATGGACTGTCTGTCATCGAATTCGCACATATACTTCTTGGAAAGCTCGGTAAAGATCGGCTCGGCCTTCTCACTGAGCTTTGCGGACAGCGGCAGGATACCGATCTTGATCGGAGCGAGGAACGGATGGAAATGCATAACGGTACGAACGTCTTCCTTGTCGCCATCGACGATCTTTTCTTCGTCATAAGCGGAGCAGAGGAAAGCGAGAGTGACACGGTCAGCACCGAGCGACGGCTCGATAACGTACGGAACGTACTTCTCGTTCTTTGCCGGATCGAAGTAGGACAGATCCTGCTTAGAGAATTCCATATGCTGCTTGAGGTCGTAGTCGGTTCTGTCGGCAACGCCCCAGAGCTCGCCCCACTGGCCTTCGCCGAAGGGGAACCAGAACTCGAAGTCAGTCGTCGCGTTGGAATAGAAAGCCAGTTCCTTCGGATCGTGATCTCTGGTACGAAGCTCGTCTTCCTTCAGACCGAGACCAGTCAGCCAGTTATAGCAATAATCTTTCCAGTACTTGAACCATTCGAGGTCAGTACCCGGCTCGCAGAAGAACTCGAGCTCCATCTGTTCGAACTCACGAGTTCTGAAGATGAAGTTACCCGGTGTGATCTCGTTTCTGAAGCTCTTACCGATCTGGCAGATACCGAACGGGATCTTTTTTCTTGCGGAGCGCTGAACATTCAGGAAGTTAACGAAGATACCCTGAGCTGTCTCCGGACGGAGATAAACTTCGCTCTTTGCGTCTTCCGTAACACCCATGAATGTCTTGAACATCAGGTTGAATTTTCTTACATCGGTGAAGTTATGACCACCGCATGTCGGGCACGGGATGTTCTTTTCTCTGATATAAGCAACGAGTTCTTCGTCGTTCATACCTTCGACAACAACATCTGTGATGCCGTTCTCGGCGTTATAATCTTCTACCAGTTTATCCGCGCGGGCACGAGCCTTGCACTGCTTACAGTCGATGAGCGGATCGGAAAAACCACCGACGTGACCGGAAGCTACCCATACCTGCGGGTTCATGAGGATCGCGCAGTCGACGCCTACGTTATACGGGCTCTCCTGTACGAACTTCTTCCACCACGCGGCTTTTACGTTATTCTTGAGCTGGACACCCAGAGGACCGAAGTCCCATGCGTTAGCCAGACCACCGTAGATATCGGAACCCGGATATACGAAACCTCTTGTTTTCGCGAGGGCTACGATCTTTTCCATTGACTTCTTTTCAGGCATCAGGATTCCTCCTCTTCCGAATCATCGGAATCGTCTGTTTCCACGATCTCCTCGAATTCAGAAACTTCCTCTACGAAGCTTCCAACTGTCTCTTCAGCTGCTTCAGCATCTGCTGTCTCAACCGGAGCTGCTTCTTCAGCATTCTCTCCGTCAACACCTTCAGCCTCGAGACGAGCCTGATTCTCGGCAGCCTCTTTTGCCAGACGGCGGGCTTCCTCGATCTCCGGACGAAGCGGAACGTACGGTGTGTGCTGTCCTTCTACGCCAACTACCTTATCTGCGGCAACTTCCTTGCAGGCAAGTGTGACATAGCTCGGAGTCGGATCCTCGACCATCGGCTGAGCACCATCAACGAGCTGACGGGCGCGCTTTGCGACCAGCATGCACAGTGAGTAGCGACATTCGGCCTTTGGTAACAATTCTTCAACTGACGGATCTACTAACATTTTCAATTCCTCCCTTTAGTTTTTCCTATCACTCGGCAAGAAGTGTATCCACTTCTTTGCTTCTTCTTACGTACCGAGCATGCTCGGCGGCGACAATGGCGGCGATCTCTTCCGCGGCTCTGTCGATATCGTCGTTGGTAACGACATAATCAAACTTCGGAGCGGACGCGATCTCGGTCTTGGCCTGTGCCATTCTCTTATCTACTAATTCCTCCGTCTCGGTGCCACGACCGGTCAGGCGGCTTCGCAGTTCTTTCAGCGTCGGCGGAAGAAGGAAGATCGTTACTGTTTCGTCGAACTTCTCCTTCAGTGCCAGGGATCCGGCTACGGTCAGATCCAGAAGGACATCCTGCCCTTTTCCCGACATCGTGATCAGCGGTGTCAGCGGAGTGCCGTAATAGTTGCCGACATATACGTCATATTCGATGATCTCGCCTTCGGCGATCAATGCTTCGAATTCTTCTTTTGTCTTGAAGTAATACTCGACGCCGTCCTTCTCTTCGCCTCGCGGTGCTCTGGATGTCGCGGAGATGGACTGCCCGAACGCGGGGATCATCTCACGGAGCTTTGCGATGACGGTGCCTTTTCCTACACCGGAAGGACCGGATATCGATACGATCAGACCATTACTCATTTCTTGCCTCCTTCTGCTTCAGAAAGCATCCCGGAGATCTCTTCCGGCGCAAGCGCCGACAGTACGATGTGACCGCTATCCGTGACCAGGACTGCTTTGCTCTTCTTGCCCGATGAACAATCGACGAGCGCGCCCCGGTCTCTGGCATCCTGTACGAGACGGCGGATCGGTGCAGATTCTGCCCCGGCCACACAAACAAGTCTCGTGCTTGAAACCATATTTCCGAACCCGATATCAATAAACGCCATTGTTTTTACTACCCTCTTTATGCAAGATTCTGGATCTGCTCACGGATCTTCTCGAGCTCCGTCTTCATATCCAAAACGTAATTTGTGATCGTGATGTCGTTTGCCTTCGAACCGATCGTGTTGACCTCACGGTTCATCTCTTGAAGGATGAAGTCCAGACGCTTTCCGATACTGCCTGTGGCGCGGAGTGTCTCACGAAGCTGGTTCATGTGAGAAGAAAGTCTCGTGAGTTCTTCGTCGATCGCACATTTGTCGGCGAAAACGGCAACTTCTGCTTCACGTCTTGTTTCGTCGTAAACGAGGTTCGCCTTTTCTTCCAGAAGATCTTCGATCCTGGCCATCAGGCGCTCCTTATATTCCTTCGGTACCAGAGGTGCACGAAGCTTAACTGCGGCATGCATGCTCTCAAACGCGTTGACCTTTTCGAGAAGATCGGTAACCAGCTTCTCGCCCTCGATGCCGCGCATCTTGAGAATGTCTTCGATCGCCGCGTCCAGAACAGGCAGAAGTTCCGCGCCTGCTTCTTCCGGTGTCAGGCTGTTGGCTCTTGCCACCAGTACATCCGGGATCCTCGCGATCTGATATGCGTCTGTATTGTCTTCACGGCCGGTAAGCTCGGCGATAGTCTTGATCGCGTCGGAATAAGCTTTTGCCAGACCGGTATTCATTTCAACTGTGGAGTTTCCGTCTCCTACGTCCTCGATCGTGACGAATACGTCGATCTTTCCGCGGACGAGACGTTCGGTGATCTTTTCACGGATCTTGTTCTCAAGTACGGCATATCCTCTCGGCATACGTACGGAAATATCGCAAAAACGGTTGTTTACCGATTTGATCTCTACCAGGTAGCGGCGAGTCGTGTAAGTCTGTTCTCCGCGGCCGTAGCCTGTCATGCTGAATGCCATGAAAAAGTCCCCGTTTCGTAAAGATATGCGCTGCTACGGCAAAAGCTGCCGCAGGGCGCATTTTTAGTACATAGAATTATAATACGGGGCGAAAATTCTTGCAAGTGTGAAAAACGGGTTTTTTCTTACAGCCGCAGGCGTTACAAAAAATTTTCAGGTCGATGTTTTTTTGTATTTTACACTTTTTGCGGATCGAATTTTAAGTAATCTGCGGCGATCAGGCGGTACTCGACGCCGTTTTTTTCTCCGTTAAAAGCACTTTGGTGGGCTCTTCCGTGCAGATGGCCGTAAAGACAAAGGTCAAATCCGTACTGCTCGAGGACCTTGGTAAATCCGTTCTCGCGACCGGTCTCATAGATCGGCGGATAATGAAGCATCGCGATCTTTCTCACGCTGCTAACGTCCGGCTTTTCCTCTTCTTCGCCATCGGCTTCACCCGCTTCAAACGCGCGGATCGAGTCGATAAGGGATCTTTCGAGGCGTCCGACTTCGCGAAGATAGATCTTCTCGTCGTCCGTTTTGCTCTCGGGATTCTCCGGAAGGATCCAGCCGCGCGTTCCCGCGATCAGGGTGTTTTCTACGACAAAGCCTTTATTTTTCAGGATCTTTAAAGTCGTCAGGCCGTTATTCGCCATGAAATCCTCGACCTTTTTCGTCGTGCCCCACCAGTAGTCGTGATTGCCTTTGCTTAAGATCTTCGTACCGGGAAGCTCGTCGATAAACCTAAGGTCAGCGAGCGCTTCTTCCATCGAGATGCCCCAGGAAATGTCGCCCGGGATCAGGACCGTGTCCGAAGAGGTGATCTTCTCACGCCAGTTCTTTTCGAGACGTTCGACATGATCGTTCCAGGCAGGGCCGAAAACATCCATCGGCTTATCGACCGACAGTCCGAGATGCAGATCTGCGATGGCAAAAATACTCACGTTCCGGCTCCTTTCAATGGGGTTCTTCTGGAAATATCATACCATAATTGTCATTGTGTTCACGGAGCTTTTGCCCGCGAAGAGAATACTTAGGACTGCGCGAAGTGCGCGATGATCGCGTCCGCGTCCTTTTCCGTGATACGCTCGGCCTGCATCAGTTCTTCTTTCGTCGCCTTGGAGATCGCCTTGATGGAGCCGAACTGCTTCATGAGGCTCTTTCTCTTGGCAGTGCCGATGCCGGGGATCGTCTCGAGTGAATAGGTGAGATTTCTCTTCTTGCTGAGCTTTCTCTGATAGGTGATCGCGAAGCGGTGCACTTCGTTCTGGATGCCCGTGATCAGACGGAAAAGCACCATCATGTCTTCGTCTTCTCTCGCGTCTTCCGCAAGATCGATCGTCGTTCCGTCGAGCTTGACGAGGCCGTGTGTTCTGTGGCGGCGGTCCTTGACCATGCCCGCGAGCTGCACCTTATCCTGAAGACCGAGTTCCTGAAGAACACCGTAAATGGCATTGACCTGTCCGAGTCCGCCGTCGGCGAGGATCAGGTCCGGCATCTTTCCGAACTTCTCATCATCGGAATGCGCGAATCTTCGAAGGAGCACTTCTCGCATGGACGCGTAGTCGTCCTGGCCTTCGACCGTCTTGATCTTGAAAAGACGATACGACTGCTTATCCGGACGGCCGTCCGTAAATACGACCATACCGCCGCAACGGTCGTCGTTTCCAAGGTTACTGATATCGTAGGACTCGATCCGCTTCGGTACGTCACGGAGTTCGAGTTTATCCGTAAGGAGCTGCAGCGCGGTCTCCACGCTCTGCTGGGAGGTACCGACACGAAGGATACGACGGCGGAGGGCTTCTTTCGCGTTGGCATTCGCCATCTCAAGAAGACGCGCGCCATCACCTCTTACCGGCACGTGAAGAGAGACTTTATGTCCCGCCATGTCGCAGATCGCCTGCTCGACGGAATCGTGATCTTCGAGATCGATCGACACCAGGATCTCCTTCGGGATCTCTGCCGCGGTCGGGTAGTACTGCATGAGGAAAGCCTCGAGAAGACTCTCTTCGCTCTCACCTTCATCCTTGAGGAAATATGTCGAAGATCCGATGATACGGCCGCCGCGAAGTTCGAGTTTTCTAAAGCACATTTCGCCCGCGTCTCTGAAGAAGCCGACCGCGTCTCGATCCGACTCACGTGGGAACGAAACATTCTGGCTGGCCATCACGGCGGAAAGCGCCTGAAGACGATCACGGCAGACAGCGGCTCGTTCAAAGTCCAGCGCTTCGGCTGCCTCCTCCATCTGCGTCTGCAGATCACGAAGGATACCGTCGTATTTTCCCTCGAAGAAGCGGCAGATATTCTCCATGACTTTTCTGTATTCCTCACGGGAAACATCGCCACGGCAAGGACCGACACAGCGGCCGATGTGGTAGTTCAGACATGCGCGCTCTTTTCCGATATCGCGCGGCAGTACTTTTCGACAGGTCTTCGTCGGAAAGATGTCGCGGAGCGCCTGAAGCGCGCGGTAAAGATCGCCACCGAGATAAGGTCCGTAGTACTTCGCACCTTCCATGTTCTTATCGGGGCGGAAGACCTTCATGATGCGCGGATACTCCTCCTGCATCGTGATGCAGACATAAGGGAATCCCTTGTCATCACGAAGGAGGATGTTATAGTGCGGCTGGTAACGTTTGATGAGATTGCACTCGAGAAGAAGCGCTTCGAGTTCGGAACCGACGACGACATATTCGAAGTCGGCCACGTGGGAGATCATGGCAAGAACTTTGGCATTTCCCTGCGGGTTCTTGCCGAAGTAGGAACGGAGACGATTACGCAGATTCTTCGCTTTTCCTACATAAATGACAGAATCCGAGGCGTCCTTCATCAGGTACACTCCCGGATCCGTAGGTACTATATCTAATCTTGCGTCGAATTTGGAAACTTCGGCACCACTCATTGGATCTTCGGATCGTTAAGATATCCGACCAATGCTTCGAGAGCCTCGTCCTGATCGATGCCGTCAGCGGTCACTTCGATCTCGGCTGCGTTTTCGATACCGAGAGACATAACGCCGAGAAGGCTCTTCGCGTTCGCGCGGCGGCCGGATCTTGTAAGATAGATGCTGCTCTTAAATGCAGAAGCCTTCTGGATAAGGATCGCAACCGCCTTCATCTGAAGAGCTTCATCGCACTGAAAAGTAACTGTCTGAGAAACCATGTTTCTTCCTCCTCGAGGTTCATATATTCTGTTCGCCCGCGCATCTTACGAAACACGCGCAAACTTCCGTTTTTATGCTACAAGGAAAGTATATGAACACTAAAGTTTAATGTCAATCGTTTGCAGAAAGGCGTAGGGCAATTTCGTGTTTTTGCGATAAAGACGGTGAAATCGGCGGTATTTTATTGTCAATCTGTCATATGGAAAGACTGAACAGAAGAGCGTCATCCTTCGGGGCTTCGTAGTAGTTTTTCCGGCGCCCTACCTCCTCGAATCCGAAGCTTCTGTAAAGGTGCACGGCAGCCTCATTTTCGGATCTGACTTCGAGGTGGATCTTGATGATCTCCCTCTCCCCACAGAAGCGTTTGATCTCATCGAGAATGGCTCTTCCCAGGCCCTGTCTTCTGAACTTTCTTTTTACCGCGATGATCGCGATCTCCGCCTCATCGAGAACATACTGAAGCGCGTAGTATCCGACCAGTTCAGAGGTCTCTTCGTCCCTTGCGCAGACAAGCGTCCTGACCTGTTCATTCGAGGCGAATGCCCAAAGCGAATCTACGCTCCACGGATCCGGGAAAGAAGCGATCTCGATCTCATGGATCTCTTCGAGGTCTTCTTTCTTCGCTCTTTCAAATACCAGCTTCATACCGTTCTCCTCTCTTCGCTTTTCGCGATTCTTCTGCGAGGCTTCCTAGTTGTTTTGATGCGGTGTGCGGTCTTTCTTCTGTTACTGATCGTTCGTGCTGTAGTAGCGGATCGGGATCTCTTTCATGTCTTTGCCCTGCTCAGCGGCCGTTCTTTCCGCCTGCGTCTTCGAAAGATAGACAGGCATCAGCGCCGCCGCGGGGAACTTCTCGAGGAGTGCTTTTGCCGTGGAATCGGAAACGATCTTATCGGCGACTGCGGCCACGTTTTCCGGAAGGATCTCATCGCAGCCTTCTCTGTATTTCACGAGGTCTTCCGAAGTTGTCTCCTCCATGAAAAGCTTCGCTCCGGTTCCGATCAGAAGGATCTTCTTTCCGGGGAGTTTTTCGTCACGATAGGAAAGGCACGTCTTTCGGATCTCGCTGACATCGGAGGCCACCTCCGGGAGCACCTGCTGTCCCTGATAGTACGCCGCCGCCCACGCGCGGTGATTTCTGCAGTCAATGAGCGGAACGATGATCGCGTCCTCGTCACGAAGCGGCCATGCCATCGCCTCCAAAGAAGAGACAGGAACAGCCGGTTTTTCGGTGACCATCGCCATCGTTTTTACCGAGGATACGCCGATACGGATCCCGGTAAAAGAACCCGGGCCGACGGTGCAGGCAAAGACATCAATGTCTTCGTATTTACAGGAATTACTTTCCATCAGGTCATGCACCTGAGGCATAAAGGTCTGAGAATGCGTCAGCCCATCGTTACGAAATCGGATGTCGACCGGTCTTCCGTCCGACCACAGACAGCTCGAGCACGCACGGTTCGATGTATCACATGCCAAGATCTTCAAAACGCATTCCCTCCTTTTCCATAGTTTCTCTTACTCTCATTTCCGCTTCCTGATAGCGCGGTGTGAACGTGATCTTGATCTCTCTTTCGTTTCCGTTTCCGGAGATGGAAAGCGCGATCCGCTCTTCCGGGAGCGCTTCTTCGATCACGGAGCTCCACTCGATGGCGCATACGCCGTCTCGGTCGAAATACTCGTCGAGACCCGCGTCATAGAAGTCGTCGCAGTTGCTCAGGCGGTAGGTATCAAAATGGAAAAGTCGCGGCACGCCGTCTTTGTCGTTATACTCATTGACGATCGTAAACGTCGGACTCGTCACGCGGGAAGGAAGTCCCATGCCGCGCGCAAGGCCTCTTGTGAATGCGGTCTTTCCTGCGCCGAGATCCCCGTCCAGGGTGATCACGTCACCGGATCGCACGGCCTCACCGATCGCTTTTCCGAGTTGTTCCGTCATCTCAACGGATGTGCTTATTGTTTTCCAAACAGCCATTTCTTATGTGTTTACCATGTCCTTCTTTACTTACGAAGATCCGATACGATTTTTCCGGATCCGATGACCATCAGAACGTCACTTTCCAGGGAAAGCGGACTTCCCGAAGTAACGACCATGTCAGGTGCTTTCCCCTCGGTGATCGTACCATAGCGGTCAGCTACACCGAGGATCTCCGCCGCGCGGATCGTGATCGCAGAAAGCGCACCCTTTTCCGTCATGCCGCCTTTCTTGGCAAGCGCGGTCGAAAGCGGCAGATACTGCTCCGGCACACACGGATGGTCGGTCATGATCGCGACCGGCAGACCTTCCTTTTCCAGAACTCCCGCCGTCGTAAGACTTAAGTTAGAAAGCTCGGGCTTACTTCGATCTCCGATGATCGGTCCGACGATGATGCCCAGAAGCTTTCCGCCTGAGGGCTTACTGTTGTCGGAGAAGATGCCGAGTCCTCTGTTTTCCAGCTGACCAAGATCATACTCTTCCTTGAGGACATCCGCAATAAGGTGACCTTCCGTACAATGGTCGAGTGTGTATTTGAGTTTGAATTCATTGGCGACACGGACCGCAGTCAGGATATCGTCCTGGCGGTGCGCGTGGATCTTCAGAGGCTTCTGCCCGCAGATAACGGGGATCATGGCTTCAAGCTCGAGATCTTTTTCGAAGACATCCGGACGGTCCGGCTTGTCATCCTTATCCTTCTGATCCGCGTTCTTCGGATCCATGGCCTCGTTATATTCCGCCCATTTTTCTTCGGACTGCTTTTTCTTCTCGTAGTACTCGATCGTCTCCGAAAGAACACCGCGAAGGAGAGCCGCGTTTCCCATACGAGTCTGCGGCGCTTTGTTTTCTTTTCCGTAGCACATCTTCGGGTTCTCACCGAGGGCGGCTTTCATGGCGATAAAAGGATCCACGATCGCGCGGTCGATCGTCTTTTCATATGTCTTTACCAGAGCGAACTGTCCGCCGATGATATTTGCAGATCCCGGGCCTGCCGCGACCAGCACGACGCCGCCGTCTCTTGCTTCTTTGAAACACGGGTCCGCGTTATGCATGCCGTCGATCGCGCGAAGATCGGGAGAAACAGGGGAAACGATCTCGTTTCCGTCGCTGCCTTCGTCCGTCAGTCCGTCATCGAAAAGGCCGAGGTGGGAGTGCGCGTCGATGAAACCGGGATAGATCCGGGCACCCTTAGCATCGATCGATTCTTCGTCGGCAAAAGTGCTTTTCCAGTCGTCGCCGGATCCGACCTTAAGTATCTTCTCCTTATCGAAAACCACGTATCCGTTTTCTATGGGAGAATCGGATTCCATCGTATATATTTCCGCGTTGTAGATGATCATTTTATGCTTTCCCTCGCTACTTCCGATTTCTCCTACATTTTGCCAAAAATCAGAATAAAACACAATGAGACGATCTACCCCTGATCGTCTCATCGCAAATACACTATCTTCTTTTACGTCCCTCTCCTAGCGTTCCTGAATGACCTGTCGCGCACGGTTGTCGATCGTCTTTAGGACCTCTTCTTCGGACCTGGCCCCGGCAAAATACGCGGCCGCTTCTTCGTCAATGATCCCCTGGATCGCGCCGTCAATACAAGGCGTCACGTGAATACTTTCGACTGTCTCAAGGAGCTCCTCGTAAAGTCCTTCTTTGGCGGGGAAATAGATGAAATCGATCTCCATTTCCGGATCAGCGGAATCTCTCAGCCAGGACTCATGTGCCAGATTGACGTGTTCGATCGTTTCTTTCCCGACCGATTCAAAAACATCTCTTCTCATCGGGAAAGCCTGCACCTCAAAGCCGCCATAATTATTCGTGGCGATCGACATCTGCGCTTCTTTACTGTAGAATCCCCGGATGATGTCCCAGGCTTCCTCCTGAAACGAAGAAGAACTGACGATCGACATCGAGAAAGTACAATATGCAGTGATACCTTGTCCGTTGACAGAAGGGTTTCCGACAAACCTTGCTTTGCCTCCTGCCAGACCAGACAGATACGCGTAATCCTCTGCGGTACAGACCTGTGTCGGGTACATGGCGATTCCCCCGTTATAAAAACGCGCTTCTAAGCCGTCCTGTGCCAGATTCGGATCATAGCAATCTATCCCGTAATAGCCATCTCCGGTGAATTCCCATCGTGAATTCTCATACGACAAAGGTTTCGGATTCTCAGCTCCGTACTTATCCGCTACAGGAAGCACTCTTTTCATGTCGTCACAAAGGAAATGTGTTTCCTTTTTTTCGTTATCCATATACCTGTTGTAATCCGATCCCATGAAGTAGTGAAGCATATCGGCTTTTGACGTTTCCGGCATCAGAGAAGAAATATCCGAAAGCGAATCGGCTGCTTTTTCAAATTCATCCATCGTCCAGTCAGATCTTACATCCAGCATATCCGTATTCACTACATAGCCGTAGAACATAAACGAGATCGGCGCACAAAAGAGTTTTCCGTCTGTTTGCGAGGCACGAAGTATATTATCGAAATACAAGGAACGGTCAATACCTTCTTCCCCGTCGATAAACTTATTCAGATCCACAAACATGTCTTCACTTGCGAACTCGCCGTAGGTCGATACATTCAGAAGAATATCCGGACCATTTCCCGAAAGAAGATCCAGACGCATTTTGTCGACAAACGAATTGAGGCTGTTTTCCGCGTCCGAATAATCGATCTCTCCCATATAGTCGATCGTCGTGATCCTTGCCTTATGGGAAGGGTCCGCATTGTACTCATACGCATAGTCATAAAAACTCATGGGAATAGCCATTCCGCCTACGGACAGGATCTTCTTTCCGGCATGCGGATTGCTTTCAGCCCTTTGAAAGTGGATGACGTATTCCTTCGTGTTCATGTCCTTATCGTACTCTAAAGACATGGCATATATCTCATCTTCACTTATCGGATAGCAACGAATGCTCGAAACCAGGACCTGGTTGAGGTCCGTCTGGTTCCAATTCAAGATCTCCTCCATCTCACACGTGGACAGATTCAGTTTGCAGATCCCGTTTTCCGAGGTGACATATATGCCGTCTTCTCCAACCGCCATGGACTCATAATTGCTGATCGAATTCTTGATCTCCTTGCCCTTTTTGATCGCGCCGTTACTCATATCGACTTCGTTCAGTTGGAAAACCATTTCCGGATCTGTTCCTCTTGTCATGACATAGCATTTTCCGTCGGAACAGAAAACGCTGCCCATCGGGATCCGATCCAGGGAATTTAAAGAAAAGAGGTACTTGCCCTGTTCGTCAAAAGCACAGTACTCCTCTCCTGCGAGGTCAGAAGATACGAGGATGATCTTCCCGTCGGGAAGGACCGTGATCGTATTGAACATGAGCCATTCAAGAGCTTCGGGGATCTGCGGGACCATGGTCTTTATGTAATTTCCGGAACTGTCTGAAACAGTGATACTGTGTGTGGGACATCCCGTTTGCGGATCATATGAGGCATTCAATCCGAAGGAATTCCCCTCACTGTCTTGTGCATAGTTTCTGGGAAGCTCGCCCTCAAAAAACGAGCCGCTTTTATTCGAAATCAGATTTCCCTCAAGATCAAAGATGCACGTTCCCATTTTGTAATACTCACTCGTATCCCGGAACGGATCGTAATCCTTTGGCTGGACATAGGAGAGATTATAGGTGACCAGGATCTGATTGCCCAGGAACTCGAGCGATGTGCAGAAATTTTCGCTGATCTCCTTTGTTTCATCGACCGGGACTTTCAGTTCATGAACTTCCGTATTAAAGTACGGATCAGAAGCCTTTACTTCTGTCTGCTTTTTCTGTCCTTTTTTCTTGCAGCCGCAGCTTCCGATCCCGATCGAAAAGCACAGGCAGGCAGCAAGGATCTTGTGAATCGTTTTTTCTTTTTTCATGTCACACCTCCAAAATGTCACTACCCACAAGAACCTTCAACCCTTGCCCCGTTTGTTTAATGCTCCTGTACGATCTGCTTGGCACGGTTATCGACATTCTTAAGAACATCTTCCGCAGACCTTGATCCGGCAAAATAACCTGCCGTTTCTTCCAGAAGGATATTCATGAGCGCCTCATCGTGGTGATTACTGAATCGGACACTCTCTACGATCTCCGTCAATTCATCGACAAAATCCGGATCACAAGGGAAATATGCTCCTCCGTAATAGTCAAAGCCTTCTTTGCTTTCCAGATAATGCTCATATACTCGGTTGATCTTTTCTTGCGTTTCTTTTCCGATAGTTTCATAAGCACTTCTTCTGATCGGCAATACCGAATCGGTCTGAGCCATCTTGATCTGAACCTCCTCTTCGAGGAACGCTTTGATGACCTCCCAGGACTCATCCTTATATTCCGAATTCGCAACGATGGAAAGAGAAAGGCCCGGAGCCATGACGACTCCTTTTCCGTCTGTCGACGGATATCCTACGAGCTTGCCGTCTCCCGGAATAACGCTCGTAAAGACATGATAATCAACGAAACTGTTGATGTTGACATGATGCATCACTAATGCTCCGCCGTACAGAAGCTGACCTGCATCCACGCTGTCGGACTCATACTGTTCTCCACCGGCAATGTACGGAACGTACTCAAAAGCGTTATCTCCCGGTATAGATCTTATGACCTGGACAGATGGGATCTTTTCATCCATACAGGCGTATTTTTTCACTTCTTCCAGAATGTGGATCATGCCCTCCGAATTAAAGTGCACTTCCTTTTTCGCATAGTCCATATAGTCCGTAAGGTTCGGAGCCATATACATCTTAAGAAGATCCTGCGGCGAAGTTTTCAGGAACAGCTGCTTGCTGTCGCCGATCGCCTGCGCTTCGCGATCAAGATCATCAAACGTCCAGTTTCTTTCCGCATGGATCACATCGGCATCAATGATGTATCCTTCCAATCCGAAAGACGTCGGGATACTGAACAGTTTCCCGTCTTTTTCGATCGCGCGGAAAATGTTGTCGAAATATTCCGAACGGTCAAGTCCGTTCTTACCGTCAATATATGTGTTCAGATCGACAAGAATTTCTTCATTTGCGAACTGATCGGTTCCCGCGAAATTCATCAGGATATCCGGGCCTTCCCCGCCTAAAAGGTCAAGGAATACTTTGTTCGTCATGGCCGCGCTTACGTTGTCGGTATTTCCGCTTTCCAGCTCGGAATAATAGTAGTCGACCGTTTCAATACGATAGTCTTTCTCCGGATCCGCGTTATATTTATACATGAAGTCATAAAAACTCGGCGAGATGCCCTGGCCGCCCACGTACAGGACTTGTTTTCCGGCATGTGGATTCTTCTCGGCTCGGGTAAGATTGATCAAATAGTGCTCCGGAATGATCGTCGCTTCGTTCATGACTGTAGCGATCGCATGGATCTCATTTTCATTCTTCGGATAGCTCTTGATCATGTTAAGAAGGTTGTGGTCGACATCCGTCTGATTCCAGCTTAAGATCTCCTTCATTTCACCGGTCTTTATATCAAATTTCGAAACACCGTTCATCGATGTACTGTAGAGTCCGTCATCAGCGACAGCGACCGATTCCGAAAACGTGATCCCGTTTGCCTTGATCCCGGGCTTTATCGTTCCTGTGTTAAAATCGATCTCATTGACCTCATACTTCAGCGTCATGCCATCGTAATACTCGGTCTCCATCTCCGTGGTAAGGATATAGTATTTTCCATCCTGCTGGAAAATATCACTCGAGAAGGATCTGTCCATTGAATTGATCGAGCTGAGGTGTTTTCCGTTTGCGTCAAAAACCTCGATCGGGGCGTTACCATACAAAGTTGCATACCCCATGATCACGATCTTCCCGTCCGGAAGGAACTTCATCGAACGAACACTCAGTTCCCTATCCTTCCATGCATTTTCCAGCGGTAGTTCCTTGATGGTCTCTCCGTTATCGTTTGTGAAAATGATACTGTACTCGCACTCATCCGGTTCAATATTGAAAGAAGCAGAAAACCTGGCTTTGTTGCCTTCATTGTCTATCGCGAAGCATTCCGGACCAAAAGACGCCTCTTCCTGCTTCTCATCCCGGATCAGGTTTCCTTTGAGATCAAAGACCGCTGTTCCTGTGGACGAATATTCGGAAAAATCGAAGTCAAGATCGAGCATAGCTCCCTCCGGGATTTCGTAGTTGATGTAGTACGGCATCTTTATCTCCGTCTCCGAATACTCTATGTCAGTCACCTGGACCCAGAGCAATTCTTTGCTTTCATCCAGCGGGACCTTAAGCTGATATATTTCGCAGTCAAAGAAAGGATCCGACTCCTTGATCTCTCTGGCCGCGTTTTTCTTCGAACTGTTTTTCTTACATGCCGTAAATGCCGGCAGCATGGAAAGACAAAGTACCGCGGCAAGTGCTTTTCGAGCAGTATGGCTATTCTTCATAGGAACGACACCTCCAACATTTTTCCCCAAGCGTCCATCAAAACGCATCGTGTTATCTTAAGTATAGATATCCGATGTGTCTTTCGTGTGACCAACAAAAAGAGCCGCTCCAAACGGAACGGCTCTTTGAACTTCTTTGATGCATCGCATCGCGTTTTTCGGATACTTCCGATTAACGCTTACTGAACTGAGATGCCTTACGAGCTTTCTTGAGACCCGGCTTCTTTCTTTCCTTCATACGTGCGTCACGTGTGAGGAAACCAGCCTTCTTAAGAATTGCCTTGTAAGCTTCTTCATCTGCCTGAACCAGAGCACGGGAGATACCGTGACGGATAGCACCGGCCTGACCGGAAATACCGCCGCCGATCGCCTTGCAGATGATATCGAACTTGCCTTCTGTAGCTGTTGCTACGAGCGGCTGACGAACGATGAGCTTCAGAGTATCGAGACCGAAGTAATCGTCCATATCCTTATCGTTGATTGTGATCTTGCCTGTGCCAGGAAGAAGACGTACGCATGCTACAGCATTCTTACGACGACCTGTGCCATAGAAGTAAACTTTAGTAGCTTTCTTAGCCATGTAACTTATTCCTCCCTATATTATGCTTCGAAGTTCAGAACTTCCGGCTTCTGTGCAGCGTGATCATGCTCAGCGCCTGCATAAACCTTCAGTTTCTTAAACATCTGACGTCCGAGAGCGTTCTTCGGGAGCATACCCTTAACTGCCAGCTCGAAAGCCTTCTCCGGCTTTGTATCCATAAGCTTTCTGTATGTGGTCTCCTTGAGGCCGCCAGCATAGCCTGTGTGATAACGGTACATCTTCTTATCCAGCTTGTTACCTGTGAGAACGAGCTTGGAAGCGTTGATGACGATTACATAATCTCCTGTATCGATGAAAGGTGTGTATGTCGGCTTATTCTTACCGCGCAGAACAGTTGCGACTTCAGTAGCCAGACGACCAAGTGTCTTGCCGGAAGCATCAACTACGTACCATTTTCTCTCGATATTTGATGGTGTAGCAACAAATGTCTTCATAATGGACTTCTTCCTCCTAAAAAGTATACGCATAAAAAGCCCTCTTTTTCGGGCGCTTCCCTATAATATATGCGTCAGGAGGTTATGTCAACACTTTTTTGCGAAAAATCTCGAAGATTTTCAAAAATTCTTCGATTTTCGCCGTTTTTCTCACTCATTCACCATCATAAACCGAAAATATCACTCATTGAGCGCTCTTTTTTCGAATCGCAGATAGATCTTCCGGCCCGCTTCGTACAGGGTATCTCCCACTTTTGCGACGAACTTTCGGAGCGTCAGATCATAAAGGATCGAGAGGATGATCGCCGCGGCAAATACGCAGAGCGAAACGAGCAGCAGTTTCGAGAGGATATACGAGTAGCCGTATCTTGAATAGATCTCTTTCCAGATAAGAGGGCGGTAGCACTTTCGAAGAACGATGTTCTCATGGATCACATAAACGAACATCGAAAGGCTCGCCAGATAGTTGATGATCTGATTCTTGAACTTGAGATTCCGGAACAGAATAAACAGTCCGAAGGCCATCAAGATGATGAACGGGTTGCTGTCGGTATTGTAGTCAAGAATACCGATCGTCTGGGCACCGGCTGTGTTTGCCAGAGCCTCGGAAATCAAGACCGTACCCACAAGGCCTGCGGTACCGGCAAGAAACAAAGCGATGCCGGCAGATGTCTTATCGGCAAACTCCGATCTGTACAGTTTGATATAGGCGATCGCGAAGAATACAACGAACCACACGAGCAGTGGGGATACGAAAGAGGTCTTATGAAGCACGTAACCCATCGGCACTATGAAGGCGATCATAAAGACCACCAGACGTAACAGGGTCTTCTGCGTGATGGATCGGATGATCATGTTCAGGAAAGGTGCGATGACCAAAAAGATCAGATAGCACGACACGAACCAGTTGCAGCAATAAAAGACCGGGAAGAAACTGTACCCGGGGTTCAATTTGGGTTCGCCGCCGTTGATAATAAGCACGATAATAAAGATCGTTACGGAGATGACCCAGTTATCCAGAAGCAGACGCAGCCACTTCTTCTTATCCACCTTTTCTCTTCCGATCAAAAACCAGGCCGAGCAGAGGAAAAAGATCGTCGCGCCCAGATTTCCGAAATGCCGGATGACTACCATCGTGATGATACGCCAGTCAGAAGACGTATTGTAGATCGGAAGAACATAGCCGTTATCCGAGATATACAGGGAAGTATAGCAGAGCGACATGAGCACATGACTGATAACGATCATGAACATGGAGATCAATCGCAGAAGTTCGATGCCGGACTCTCTGTTTTTCCATTTTTGCCCTGATACTGCCATAATGATGCGGATGCCTCTCCTTCAGTTACTACACACATCATTATATATGGCTTTACAGGATATTATCAATATTCACTCTCTCGTAAGAGGAATAGTCAGGTTCACGGCAAAAAGCCATCTTCTTCGTACCAGGAATAATCCGGGCTCGAATCCACGGAAGCCCGAAATACCAGCGTTCCGCTCTTATCGTACATGGAATATACCATCTCATAGTAATACCAGATCGAGCTGACATACGGCGGCTGATGCTCAACCTGTCCCGTTATACGCTCAGATACGATCAGATAGGTATCACCATAGTCAATATACTCGCGTACCCAGCCGCCGTCAAAGTCCGAAAACATCTCATCATCGTCATAGAGCGGTTCCCCGTTCTTCACCCCGACGTACCTTCTGAAGTCGTGGTCGAATCCATCCGGAACGATCTCCTTTTCCATGATCTCCAGATCGTCGTTGATCACTACCCGCCAGTAAGTCCTTTTGTACTTTTCATTCGATTCAGCGAAGTCCCCGTCAGTTGACTGCGACGCCACCTCCAGAACAAAGCCGTCCTCTGTTTCGCGGACAGTTTCTATCTGATCGAAGCTGCTGCCGCCGATATAACGTTGGTTCACTTCATTTCCATTCTCATCAATGGCCAGGATGTATATGTCTTCCCCGGCAAAGTTCGCGAGGATCTCCTTTGACTCGTTTTCTCCGAAGAAATAGTACACCCCGTCCTTTTCGATGCATGTCCCCAGAGCTCCGATCTTCACACTTTCCAGTTTCTTGTCGAAAAGCACCTGACCTTCGGCATCGCACTTGATGATCCTCGAGTGGTATCCTGTCTCGAGCTGGTCTCTGCCCGGAATATAATGATCGTTATATCCGAACGCAAAGATGAACCCGCCGTCATCCGTCAGAGTCACCGCTGAAATGTCGTACGCGGCATTGCATTCGACAATATGCGACGCGAGGATTTCTCCGTAGAGATCCATTATGATGACCGCACTCTTCTTCGACTGTCCGTCTTTAAACCAGATGGACTCAACTTTCACCAGCCTGTCTGAACTCACGCTCACATTCCGGAATCTGTTCTCCGCGATGATCTCCCGAAACTCCTCCGGGACTTCTCCGACCTGCGCGATACTTTCCGTATGCCGCGTGTCTTCCGTAGTTTCTTGAGTCTCCTTGCCGCATGCCGAAAGAACGAATGACAAGCTGATAAGCGCGGCCATAAGGAGGCTTCCTGCTGCCGTTGATATTGAATTCTTGTGAACGGTGCTTTTCGCGCGGAACATATTTGAGGCTCCCTTTCTTCGTCAGATCGTTTTTAGACTACTTCTATAGTCCATACTACTACGATAGTCTGACGAATGCAAGGGGCAGTTTAATTCTCCAATACCAATAAACGGAAAACCCGTTCATCGTCTAAAACATAACCCGGATAGATTATACCATGTTGTGGGGTACGAAAGAAGAAAAGAAGGATCAGAGTTCTTTTTCCATCACATAATCATCGCAGATGAATCCGCCGCCGATGTCGGTCTTCTCTTCCTTCATGATGCGGTATCCTCTGCGCAGATAAACGCGGATCGAATTATAGTTATAACGGTTTACGAAAAGACGGACCTTGTCCTTTCCCTTTTCGCGCGCGATCTCTTCGGCCTTTTCAAAGAAGATGTTGCTTCTTCTTTGACCACGGAAAGGCTTCATGAGATAGAGCTTACTGAGCAAAAGCGCGTCCTCCTGCTCTTTGACGCCCATATATCCGATCGGTGTATCTCCCAGTACTTCAAGGAAATACTGATAGCCCTCTTCTTCGATCGCCTTATCGATCGCCGGCATGCTCTGGAACTTGTCGACCATGTAGTTGACCTGCTCCTGCGAGATGATCGACGGGAACCACTCGTTCCAGATGATCTGCGCGAGAGATACGACCGCCATCTTTCTCGTCGGCGATGTAACCGGCAATACCTTTACCTGCGAAAGCTGTTCAATGATCTTCGGGATCTCACCTAAAGACTTGACCACAACATCAGCGGCATTTACGTTCTGTCCGCCGCTTGTCGGGTTATCGTAACCGACGGTGTACATACCGGCCATGCGTCCTGCCTGAACGCCCGCCGTGGAATCTTCTACAACGAGGCAGCGCTCCGGATCTACGTCCAGTCTTGTCGCCGCAAGAAGAAAGATATCCGGCATCGGCTTTCCGTTTTCGACTTCGGCGCCGCTCGCGAATACTTCTACATATTTCCAAAGATCCAGGTGATCAAATACCGCTTCCATGAAATCCTGTCGAGAGGACGAAGCCACCGCGACACGGATCCCTTTGCTATGACAGAATTCCAAAAGCTCGGAAAGTCCCTCCGAACGCTCAAGTCCGGATTCAGCAAGCCCGGACACGTTCTTCTTCCACTGAAGTTCCACAAGATCTTCGACGGAGGCCGGGATATCGTACTTGATCTTCATGGCCGCCCACATGTCTTCCGGGGATCTTCCCACATACGGACGGATCGCTTCATAGGCACCCTTGGCACCGTAGCTTTCGAGAATAGACGTGGTGGTTTGGTCGTGGTACGGTTCGCTGTCCAGAAGGACGCCATCCATATCGAAAATCACTGCTGAGATCATGGGCTTCTCCTTTGACGCGCCGTAGCAGAATGCTATTGTTATTCGTTCATCATGTCGATGCCGGTCTCTTCGTTCGGATAGTTTCCGGTGAAGCACGCATCGCAGAAACGATGTTCCGTATCCCCGATCAAGTCGCCGAGTGAATCCACCTCGAGGTATCCGAGCGAATCGGCACCCAGGATCTCGCAGATCTCCGGGATCGTGTGCCGGCACGCGATCAGAAGATCACAGCTCGGAACGTCGGTGCCGTAATAGCACGGAGAAATAAACGGCGGAGAACTGATGCGGACATGTACTTCTGTCGCGCCCGCGTCACGGAGCATCTTAACGATATTGGCCATCGTGGTACCGCGGACGATCGAGTCATCGATCAGAACGACTCTCTTACCTCTGACCGCTTCCGCCACCGGATTCAGCTTAATGTGAACCGCTTCCTGGCGCTGGCCCTGCTCCGGCTTGATAAATGTTCTTCCGATATAGTTATTCTTCATGAAGCCGCGTACCGCGGGGATTCCCGCTTCCTCGGCAAAACCACTTGCCGCGTCAAGTCCGGATTCCGGAACACCGATGACGACATCCGCGTCGACCGGGTGCTGACGGCAAAGAAGTCTTCCTGCCTGAAGTCTTGCTTCATAGACACTCTTTCCGTCGATACGACTGTCCGGACGGGCAAAGTAGATATATTCGAAAATGCACATGTTGCAGATGCCTCTGCAGTGTGTGCGGATGGAAGAGATCCCGTTTTCGTCGCAAACGATGATCTCACCCGGCTCTACGTCGCGCTCGTATTTCGCTCCAACCGCATCGAGCGCGCAGGTCTCGGAAGCGAATACATAAGAGTTTCCGATTCTACCCATGCAGAGCGGCTTAAAGCCGTACGGGTCTCTCGCGGCGATCAGTTTCTTCGGACTCATGACAAGAAGCGCGTATCCGCCCTGGATACGTTCCATGGCCTTCTCAACAGCCTCTTCAACGGACGGTGCTTTTGTACGCTCTTTCGCGACAAGATAAGCGATGATCTCCGAATCGACCGTTGTCTGGAAGAAGGCTCCTTCTTCTTCAAGTTCGCGTCTGAGTGTAATGGCGTTTGTGAGGTTGCCGTTATGGGCAAGAGAAAGTGTACCTTTGACGTACTGGGTAACGAGCGGCTGCGTATTTTTGAGGATACTTGCGCCGGTCGTGGAATATCTTACGTGGCCGATGGCAATCGTGCCTTCCAGGGAATCGATGATATCGTGAGTAAATACCTCGGATACGAGGCCCATGTTCTTCTGGCAGCGGATCCAACCGTCGTTATTGATAGCGATGCCACAGCTTTCCTGGCCTCTGTGCTGGAGAGCAAAAAGACCGTAGTATACGAGCGGCGCGATCTTCAGACCATCTCGGTCAAAGATACCAAAAACTCCGCATTCTTCGTGTCGGGAACCGATCACTCGACATCACCATCCTTTTCGAGAATATTTTATGAAATCCCTCTTTTTCCTGTCAATGCGATATACTGATAAGAAATGAATGAAAAGGAGCTTCTTTTTCGTGGAATTCTGCTCAAAAAGCACTTCAAATGAATCTTTTGATGCCTATTTCTCATGTCATCTTTGTCCGCGAAACTGTGGCTGCGACAGATCCGTGAGGACCGGTGTCTGCGGAATGACCGATGAACTTCGTATCTCGAGAGTCGGTCTTCACATGTGGGAAGAGCCTTGCATCTCCGGATCTTCCGGTTCCGGAACGATCTTTTTCACGGGCTGTAATCTCGGCTGTGTCTTCTGTCAGAACCACGAGATTTCCCGTAGACTGATCGATAACGAAAAATCCGCTTCTTCTTCGTTCGCCCTTCCCGGCCGTCCCTATACCGTTTCTGAGTTCGCGGATGCCATGCTTTCTCTTCAGAATCAGGGAGCGAATAACATCAACTTCGTTACCGGTACGCATTTCGTTCCCCATATCGTGGAGGGCGTGCGTCTCGCAAGAGAAAGAGGACTCACCGTCCCGACACTTTATAACTGCGGCGGCTACGAATCCGTCGAGACGATAAAGATGTTAGACGGTGTGATCGACATCTATCTTCCGGACATGAAGTTCTTTTCAAGCGGGATCAGCCGAAAATACGCGCATACCTCGGACTACTTCGAACGCGCGAAAGAAGCAATCGCCGAAATGGTCCGTCAGTGTCCGGATCAGGTCTTTGACGAGAACGGACTTATCCGAAAAGGCGTGATCGTGCGTCACCTTATGCTTCCGGGGCAGCTTTTTGACAGCAAGCACATCCTCGACTACCTGTGCGAGACATACGGAAACAGCATCACGATCAGTCTGATGAATCAGTACACACCGATGCCGGAAGTTCCCGAGGAACTGAACCGTCCGCTTTCCCCTGAGCATTATCGTTCCATGATCGATCACCTGACTCTTCTCGGACAGGAGAACGCGTTTATTCAGGAAGGCGGCACCGTCAGCGAAAGCTTCATTCCCGACTTTGAATAATACGGCGCAGTGTCTCTTTTTCCCTGCTTTTCAGGATTTGATATAATAGAGGAAGATTTGATCGAGAATTTTCAGAAAGGAACAGCTTCATGAACGACGAACTGCAAAATGTGGAGATCATTTCCGTAAGTCACGGCGATTCGACTCCGATCATTTACAGTCAGCCTGTACGCCAGTTTTCGAAACGTGTTCTTCACGGCGAAGATGAGGACGTCGATTTCATTCCGGAAACAGGCATGCGCATCTGGTACAACAACCAGTTCGGTAACTTTGCCGCGCATAAGCACGACGTTCTTGAGATCTGTATCCCGATCGAAAATGAATACAAGTATATCGTAGGCGGTAAATCCTATTCTCTGAATCCGGGTGATATCCTTTTTATTCCGCCGGGAACGCTGCACGAGATCGAGTGCCAGAACGAAGGATGCCGTTTCATCTACCTGTTCGTCGTGGATTTCCTTAACCAGTTTTACGAGTATCAGTTCCTGACGGATTTTCTCCGCGAGGTCCGTCTTGTGAATGAGACAACATACCCGTCTATCTATGGCAAGATCTATTCGACGTTCATGGAGATCAACGATCAGTACTTCATGTATGAAAACATGGTTCTTGAGATGCCGATCTACGCGCATCTTCTCAACATCTTCAGTCTGATCGCGTCTACTAACCCTCAATGTTCTCCGATCCCTTTGGAGGATGTTAAGACCAAAGATAAATACGTAAAGTTCAAATCACTGATCAACCACATCAATGTGCATTTCATGGATGAAATCTCTCTGGAATGGGCAGCGGATTACGTCGGCTTCTCAAAGTTCCATTTTGCGAGACTCTTTAAGGAGTACACGGATGTATCTTTCTATGAATTCGTTCGTCACAGAAGGATGCAGGCCGCGAAGGTCCTTCTTCTCGATACCGATAAGACGATTACCGAGATCGCGTTCCAGACCGGCTTTAACAACCTCACCAGCTTCACCAGAAGCTTTAAGAGTGCGACGAACCTGACTCCTTCCGATTTCCGTCTTACAAAAAAGAAACCGTCAGAAACGACCGAAGAGATCAGCTGATCGATTTCCTTTCATTTCAAATTCAAACGAACAAAAAAAGGGCTTCCAATCGGAAGCCCTTTTTACTGTTTGTTTCAGTAATCGATCTGTTGGAAGGGGATTAACCCTTAACGCTACCGAGAGCAACACCGGATACGATGTACTTCGAGAGGAACAGATAGATAACGATAAGCGGAAGCGCTGTCATCGACAAGCCGATGTATACGCAACCATACTCTGTCTTGTACTGGTCCATACGGAGCAAGCTGACCATGATAGGCATTGTATAGTTCTTCGCCTTATTGAAAAGGATCATCGGGAGGAAGTAGTTATTCCAAGAACCAACGAATGAGAAGATAGCCTGTGTAGCCATAGCCGGCTTCATGATCGGAAGTACGATAGAGTTAAATGTGTGGAACTCACCGGATCCGTCGATACGAGCGGATTCAACGATTTCCAGCGAAACAGAACCTTCGAGATACTGTTTCATGAAGAATACTGTCATCGGCGCTGCAATTGCAGGGAGGATCAGCATCAACTTGTTGTTGGTCAAGTGGAACTGATAGCACGCACGGTAGAAACCGATCATGGTAACAGTACCAGGGAGCATCATTACACCTACAACGAGGCCGAAGAATGCTTTCTTCAACTTCCACTGATATGCAAAGATAGCATAAGCCGTCAAGCAAGAGAAGTATACAGAGAGGATCGTAACACTCGTAGAAATGATGAACGAGTTCTTCAAACCAACGAGCGGCTTAAACATGTTCTGCTTATTCAGCTTCTTGATGTTATCCGCCATATACTTACTCGGAACGAGGCTGATAGAGGTCGAAGTGATCTCACCAGTGGATCTTGTCGAGTTGATCAACATGTTCAAGAAAGGCCAAATGCTCAACAGAGCAAGGATGATGCAGACTACGTAGATGACAGTCTTAAAGATAATAGAGTCTCTTGTTTTAGAGCTCATCGCAACTTGATTACTTGCCATATCTTACACCCGTCCTTTCTTTAATGCCTGTTTTCTAAGCTTCTCCATCTTAGCTGCATCCTTATCTCTCATGATGTAGAACAGACCTACGGAGAGGATAACGATGATAACGAAGAGAGCGATACTTGCTGCCGCCGCACGGTTGTACTTGTACGGCTGTGTGAATGCGTTGTTGTAGATGAACAGCGCAATGGTCTGTGTTGCGTTATCCGGACCACCTGAAGCCAAGAGGTAAGGAATATCGAACATACTCAAACCACCGATCATAGAGGTAACAAGTGTAAACAGCATAATCGGACGAACACTCGGGAGAGTGATTCGGAAGAATTTCTGAATACGGTTCGCGCCATCAATTTCAGCAGCTTCGAAGATCTCAGGATTGATACCGATAACGGCCGCAATCAATGTGATCATCGTAGAGCCGTACCACTGCCAGCACTGAACGAATTCAACGATAGCACGTGTATATGACTTTTTGTTCAGGAACTCGATCGGGTTCTTGATCAAGTGCAGAGACTTGAGAAGATCGTTGATAGGTCCAACCGGGAAGCCGAACAGTGCGCGGAACATGATCGCAACAGTTGCTGCAGTAATAATGTTAGGAAGGTAGAAAACTACCTTGAAGAAGCCCTGACCCTTTACCTTTACGCGGTTATCTGTGAACCAAGCGGAAAGGAGTAAAGCCAAAGTCAACTGCGGGATAAAATTGATAACCCATAGTCTTGCCGTTGTGATCAAGGAAAGAAGGAAGTAACTCATCTTACCAGAACCTCTTTTTTTGAAGAGGTACTTGAAGTTTTCAAATGGATCCTTCAGAAGCTTGAGCTTCGGAGGAACGATACCCTCGTGGTTAGTGAAACCGATGATGAGGGTGAAGATGATGGGATACAACGTAAAGATCGCAAATGCAACAATGAATGGGATGGCAAAAATGTACCCGTATTTAGAATAGCTTACGAGCTTTCTTTTATTCAATCAAAACACCACCGTTCATTCAACTTTAAAAGTAGAGAAACGGGGCGGCGAAATACATTCGTCCGCCCCGAATCCTAGGTTACTTAGTTAAGTTCAATTAGTAACAAAGATTATACTTCGATACCCATCTCAGCAACTTTGTCCTTGAACTCTGCAACTGCAGCGTCCTTGTCCTTTTCGCCAGCAGCGTAAGCCTTAGCCTGATCCTTGAAAGCGCTGTTGATTGTGGAGTCATACAGGCACTTGCAGTTACCATTAGCATAAGATGTAGCGTTAACGAAAATCTGGAAAGGATCCTGACCACCGAGGAGGTCCATAGAACCGTCAGCGATCTTCATAACAGCCATGGAAGAAACTGTATCCTTTGTGCCAGCTTCGTTCATTGTGCCGTTAGCCCATGCATACTGGAGACCATCCTCTGTAGCATCCATTGTGATCCACTCAACGATCTTAGCGATGATTTCCTTCTTGTCCGGGTTTGCGATAGCATCCTTGTTAGCAAGGAGCCAGGAACCGCCCCACCAGAAACCTACCGGCGGTGTGCAGACATTGTACTTACCCTTGAGAGTAGCTTCGTCTACAACGTGGTTAGCCATTACGTAGTTGATCAGCCAGCAAGGTCCGAAGAAGCAGAATACCTGCTTTTCACCGGCACCCTTCATGTCAGCGTACCAAGCCTCAGACCAAGAGTCTGTCTTGTTGGTGTAGTTGCCCTCGTAGAGCTTCTTGGAGATATCGAGGTAACCCATTCTGTTGTCGTCGATTGTCAGCTTGTTGTCAACAACCCACGGCTTAGCGGAAGCTTTCTCGATAACGTTCCAAACGTCGTCAGCACCGGAAACGATGGCATAGCCCTTTTCCTTCATCTTGTCAGCAACTTCCCAGAACTTATCCCAGCTCTGAGAACCAGCACCGATAGCAGCCTCAACTTCTTCCGGAGTCTTAGCGCCGAGTACTTCCTCAGCAAGGTCTGTTCTGTAGATCATAGCACCACCTGTGCACTGATAGTTCAGAGCAACCAGCTTGCCGTCAGCGTTTGTGCCGAGTTCCTGAACGTACTTAGCAACATCAGCTGTAGCGATCTTGCCATCAACGTCGTCGATGAAGTCAGCGTACGGAGCAGCAAATGTGGAGAGCTCACCAACAGTGTAAGGGAGCAGATAGTCAGCCTCTGCAACGTAGAGGTCCGGAGCGTCAGAACCGCCAGCAGCGAGAGCAGCGTTGAGCTTTGTCTCGTAAGCCTGGTTGTCGTTGGAGCTTACCATAGCTTCGATCTTGTACTTAGAAGCTACGTCCGGGTTTCTCTTGAAGTATTCCTCGATCATGCCAGGAACCTCAGCACTCATTGCATAAACGTTGAGTGTGATTTCACCAGTACCAATGACCTCGGTCTGTGTCTCAGAAACTGTTGTGTCGCCTTCGCCACCAGCTGTTTCAGCCTGTGTTTCGCCGTCTGTTGTCTTAGCGTCGTCGCTAGAAGACTTACAACCAGCGAACATTGCAGCACACATTGTGAAGCAAAGAACACTTGCAATAATTTTTTTCATATCGTCCTCCTGATATTTGTAGATTTTTGACGAACAAGTCGCCAGTCTCTTGTAACTACATGTACATAATAACCATTGCCCCAACTTCTTTCTTTACAAAAGTTGCCACTTGACTGCCACTTTAACAACATTTGTTGCTATTTCGCGAGCGAAACGTTTCGCGCTTTAACATTATTTGTGGACTTTGATATAATCTTTTCGAAAAATAACCACTTCTTTTTTGAGGTATGTACATGAACGGTGCTTTTAATTCAGATAATCCCATGATGCGTCTTCTGACGAACTTCTTTAATCTGATGTTTGTCAATATATTATTTGTCTTTACATGTATTCCTATCGTTACGATCGGTCCTTCCCTCTGCGCCCTGTATAAGGTGTGTCTCACTATTGTCGGCGGCGAGGATACCGAGGTTTTTAAAACTTACTTTAAGGAATTCAAGGCCAGCTTCTGGAAAGGTCTTGGCTTGTGGATGATCGTTCTGGTCGCCGGTGGTTTCTTTGGTTTTGAACTATACGTTATTTACTTTAAAGGAGAACTTCTTTCCGGAGACTTCTCTTTCCTGCAGTATCCCGTATGGATCATGCTCCTTTTGGTCCTTCAGATCTTCCTTTACGGTTTCGCGCTTCTTGCTTCCTTCGAGAACACCCTGAAGAAAACGATCGTCAACAGCCTTCTTCTGAGCATCAAGAATTTCACGACCACGATCATGCTCGTGGTGATCTGGATCTTCTGTGCTTTTATCTACGCGAATGTTCCGGACATGCAGTATATGCTGATCGGTTTTGAACTCTTCTTCAACTTCGCGCTTCGTGTCTATCTTTGTTCCATATTCCTTCATAAGGCATTCGGCTTGAAAAAGATCCGCTACAGAAAAGACGGATCGGAATACGAAGAGTCCTGGGAAGAAGAAGACGAGGATTCCGATCTTGAATCGGACGACGATGATGGCGAGTCTGAGGATGATTACGAAGATCCTGAATCAGATACCGAAGAAAAAGAAAGCTCTGACGATTAAGTCAGAGCTTTTTCATTTGTATTCAGGAAAAGAAGATGTACTCGGCAAGAAGTCTGATCTCTTCTTTTCTGTCGGAGAAAGGATTGTACATAAAGTAGTGTTTCTCTTCCGACTCGGAATATGCGGGTTCGAACATCGGCATTCCCGTTACCATGATCGCGCAGGGAACTTCTTTTCCGCTCTCGTTTTCCAGGTAAAGGATCATGTCTTTCCCCTCAAGTGCTTTTAGCTGGTCATCGGAAAGAAGCTGACTGAGATCACCGACCGCGTCCGCGCCGTACTCTTTGATCGAGCGGGCATTCGTGAAGATCACGTCTGTCGTTCCGTCACGAAGGAGCGAGGCCAGGTTCTGAACACTGGCAGCCATCTCCGGGTCTACATAAATGGAATCATTATTCTTCGGAGCAAAGAAGGAGTAATCGACGCGGATCTTTTTCCCGATGGAAGACGCGTAGTCCTTAAAGGTGTCCTCGGCTTCCTGATGCGCGTTAACGAAAGCGATGTTGAGATAGTCCTTCTTGGTTTCGGATATATAAGAGAAGATCATCGACGCGATAACGAAGATAATGATCAGCGGGATGATCGCATACCACTTGTAGTAAGTCCACAGGTGAATGACAGATTTCTTGAATCCCATCTCTTTTAAATTCAGTTTCGGTTTTTCCACACTCGGATCCGGCATGACTTTTGACCTCTCTTTTTTCGCTAACGATATGATAGCAGAATCCTAAAAAAGTGCAAATCAGGCGAAACCGTTTTCGACTTCGCCTGTTCTATATAATACCTATTATTATATATAGTATACAATTAAGGATTATTTGATTATTAGGTTTTGAATTGACGGAAACAAAAAACTTGCTCTCATGCCGTTTCCTGTATTCTTACGTCACTCCTCCGTATTCTCTTTGGAAGGAAGGATCGCAAACTTGATGATACAGTCGCAGGCAACTTCGTCACCTACCGAAGCGACACCGTGTCCCATACCGACCGGTCCGCGCAGAGCGGTGATCTCGGTCTTTAAGGTAAGAACGTCACCCGGTACGACCGGACGCTTGAACTTGCACTTGTCGATTCCCGCGAATACGGCGATCCTGCCCTTGAACTCTTCTTTGCAGAGGATCGCGACGGCACCCGTCTGAGCAAGAGCCTCGACCTGAAGGACACCCGGCATGATCGGCATCTCCGGGAAATGTCCCTGGAAATACGGCTCATCATAGGTGATACACTTTCTTCCGATCGCGTACTCACCTTCTTTATAATCTTCGATCGCGTCCACCAGAAGGAACGGGGAACGATGCGGAAGAATATCCATGATTTCTCTTGTGGTCAGTGCTTTTGCCATAGTAGATACCTCAATAGTTTTCGTGCTTCTTACTCTTCGAAATGCTTCATGATGATGGAAGCGTTGTGGCCGCCGAATCCGAGAGAGTTACTCATCGCATAGTTTACATCCTGCTCGTAGGATTGTCCAAAGCAGTAGTTCAGATCCATCTCGTCTTCTGTCTCGGAAGAGCCCATGGTCTGGTGGATGAAGCCCTCTTCGCAGGACTTTGCGAGGACGATCGCCTCGATCGCGCCGGCAGCACCGAGGAGGTGTCCGGTCATGGACTTGGTGGAGTTGATCTTAACTGTCTTAGCGGCATCACCGAGAGCGGTCTTGATCGCGCGAGTCTCAAAAAGATCGTTGTGGTGAGTGGATGTGCCGTGTGCGTTGATGTAGTCGATCTGGCCCGGCTCGATGCCTGCGTCTTTGATCGCCGCCATCATGGCGTGAGCGGCGCCGATACCGGATTCTTCCGGAGATGTGATGTGGTAAGCGTCGCAGGAAGCGCCGTAACCGACCATCTCCGCGTAGATCTTCGCGCCACGGGCTTTTGCGTGCTCATACTCTTCGAGAACGATAACGCCGGCGCCCTCACCGAGAACGAAACCGTCACGGTTCTTGTCGAACGGGATCGAAGCCTTCATCGGATCTTCGCTGAATGACAGTGCTTTCAGAGCACAGAAACCGGCAACGCCCATCGGGCAGATCGCAGCTTCCGTACCACCGGCGAGAATAATGTCCGCCTCGTCATTCTGGATGGAACGATAAGCTTCACCGATGGAGTTCGTTCCGGAAGCGCAGGCTGTTACGACATCGATATTCTTGCCCTTGAAGCCGGTAACGATTGCGATATTACCTGCGGCCATATTACCGATCATGAGCGGGATGTAAAGAGGTCCGATCTTGTTCGGGCCGAAGTCCAGAAGGCGCTTGTGCTCACGCTCTGTCGCCTGCATGGAACCTACGCCGGAACCGACGATAACGCCGCAGCGGTAAGCGTCTTCCTTTTCGATGTCCACGCCGGAATCCTTAACAGCCATAAGAGCCGCGGCAGCCGCGTACTGGGAGAACGGTTCCATTCTCTTGGCGGTCTTGAAATCCATGTATTCGTCAGCCTTGAAGTCCTTGACCTCACCTGCGACCTTGGCTCTGTAATCAGTCGTGTCGAACTTTGTGATCGGTCCGATGCCGACTTTTCCGGCCTTGATATTCGCCCAGAATTCTTCAACTGTGTTGCCCAGCGGTGTGACCGCGCCCATTCCGGTTACTACAACTCTTCTCATGTTTTCTTACCTTCCTTTGTTTAAGTCAGCGCGAAAAGCGCCGTGATATTACATGCACATGCCGCCGTCTACGGTCAGCACCTGTCCTGTGATATAGTCTGATTTTTCCGAAGCCAGGAAGCCGATCGCGTTCGCGATGTCTTCCGGCTTCGCGGTGCGCTTTAAGGGCACCATATTGAGGAATGCTTCTTTGACCTTGTCAGAAAGAACATCGGTCATATCTGTTTCAACGAAGCCCGGAGCTACGGCGTTTACATTGATGCCGCGGGATCCGAGTTCTTTTGCCAGAGACTTGGTAAAGCCGATGATACCGGCCTTTGACGCTGCGTAGTTTGCCTGACCGGCATTGCCCTGAAGGCCTACGATCGAAGCGATGTTGATGATCTTACCGGATCTCTGCTTCATCATGATCGAAGCGCAGGTCTTGCTGAAGAGGAAGCAGCCCTTGAGGTTGGTGTCGATGACCGTATCGAAATCCTCTTCGCTCATTCTAAGGAGAAGTCCGTCCTTCGTGACGCCCGCGTTGTTTACGAGTACATCTACGGATCCGAAGGTTTCCTGTACCTTCGCGACAGCTGCCTCGACTTCATCTTTTACTTTTACATCGCACTTAAGAGCGATGGCATCCACGCCGTTTTCCTTGCAGGAAGCAACGGTCTCTTCTGCTTTTGCCTGGTTACCGCAGTAGATGACGGCAACGTTCATGCCCATTCTACTGAGTTCAATAGCTGTCGCGCGGCCGATGCCACGGGAACCGCCGGTTACGATCGCAGTCTTGCTCATGCCTGTTCCTCCGCTTTTTCCTTGATGCGTGCGGCAACTGCCTTAACATCTTCGAGTGTCTCAACATTGAGGATCTCAACATCGGACAGTGTCTTCTTTTCAAAACCGGAGATGGTCTTACCCGGACCGATCTCGATAAATGTATCTACGCCGGATTTTGCCAGAGCTTCGATATCCTGCTGCATACGAACGGATCCGCTGACCTGCTTTTCGAGGAGATCCGGGATCTCTTTGGAATCGTTGACGAGGTCACCTGTGAGGTTGGCCGCGTACGGAACTTTCAGATCGGAGAACTCGACTTCGTCGATGATGGAACGAAGTTTTCTTCCTGCCGGCTCCATGATCGGAGAGTGGAAAGGACCGCTGCACTTAAGCGGAATGACTCTCTTTGCGCCCTTTTCTTTCAGGACTTCGCCGGCCTTCTCAACTGCTTCTTTATAACCGGTGATAACGATCTGGCCCGGGCAGTTGAAGTTGGCAACATATACGCCCTCGATACCTTCGATCGCGGCACGGAGGTCTTCTTCACCCATACCGATGACCGCGCTCATACCGCCGATATCCGGAGCTGCTTCTTCCATGATCTTGCCTCTTTCGGTAACGAGCTTGATCGCGTCTTCAAAAGACATTGCGCCGGAAGCAACGAGTGCCGTGTATTCACCGAGGGAAAGACCGCAGGTCGCGTCAGGCTCGATGCCTTCTTCGCGAAGTGTCTCGGTTGCCGCCATACAGGCGGTAAGGAGGCAGACCTGTGTGTACTTGGTCTGGTTCAGTTCTTCTTTTTCATTGAAGCAGAGATCCGGGATGTCATATCCGCTGATTTTGCTTGCCTTATTGAAAAGGTCACGAGCGGATCCGATCTGCTCGTAGAAATCCTGCATCATTCCGTTTTTCTGGGCGCCCTGGCCCGGGTACATAAATGCGATCTTCATTATTTCTTACCTCCTAAAAGTGCTTCTGCCTGGTCCATCATGGAAACCATTCTGTCTTTTACGGTCATCTGCTCTTTGAGAAGACCGGAGATCTGACCTGCCATGAAGGAACCCATGTCCTTGTCACCGTCGAGTACTGCTTTTCGTAAAGAACCGAGCGAGAGCTGCTCCAGTTCGTCGAGTGTCGCGCCGTCTGCTTCCATCTTCAGATAGAGCTTGGTCAGCTGGTTTCTGATCGTTCTTACCGGATGACCGGTCGATCTTCCCGTGACCTTGGTATCGATATCACTGGCCTTAAGGACCAGATCCTTGTAGTTCTGATGAATGTTTGTCTCATCGCAGGGGATGAAGCATGTGCCGCACTGAACGCCCTCGGCACCGAGCATGAAGGCTGCCGCGATTCCTCTGCCGTCTGCGATACCGCCTGCGGCGATGACCGGAATGGAGAGTGCGTCAACGACCTGCGGAACCAGTGTCATTGTGGTCAGTTCGCCGATGTGTCCGCCGGACTCTGTTCCCTCTGCTACAACTGCGTCTACACCGAGCTTTTCCATTCTCTTGGCAAGACCTACGGAAGCAACTACCGGAATGATCTTGATGCCGGCTTCCTGCCACTTCTTCAGATATCTTTCCGGGGAACCCGCGCCTGTTGTGATAACTGCGACCTTTTCTTCCGCGAGGACATCCGCGATCTCCGGAGCGTGCGGATTCATGAGCATGACGTTTACGCCGAACGGCTTATCTGTGAGTTCTCGGCAGGACTTGACCTGGTTTCTTACCCACTCCGCGTCAGCTCCGCCGGAACCGATGATGCCAAGTCCGCCGGCATTACTTACAGCTGCCGCCAGATGGAAATCCGCGACCCAGGCCATACCGCCCTGGATGATCGGGTACTCAATATTCAGAAGTTCAGTGAGTCTCGTTTTCATGATTCTTCTCCTTTAAATCTCTGTCTGTACGGCGCCCCACAGAAGGCCTGCGCCGAAGCTGGACATTACGATCTTTTTCTTTCCTTCGCCGATCAGGCCCTGCTTCTTCATTTCGTCGAAGAGGATCGGGATGCTCGCGGACGAAGTGTTACCGGTCTTTTCAATGTTCATCGGGAACTTTTCGATCGGCTGCTTTAAACGCTTCGCTACGGATTCGATGATGCGGCGGTTTGCCTGATGAAGGATGAAATAGTCGATATCATCAGGGTTTGTGCCTGTCTTTTTAAGAAGGTCCTCGATGACTCTCGGAACTTCCGTGACGGCAAACTTAAACACCGTCTGTCCGTCCATCATGATGTAGTTGGACTTAAGGAACTCCGGTGTCTTCTCTTTGCCTTTCTGCATATAGGATTCGCAGTGCATGCACTCGCCGCGCTTTCCGGCCGCGCGCATGATCGCGTCGTACTGCAGGGATTCATCCGATGTGATCACGCAGGCGCCTGCACCGTCACCAAAGAGGATACAGGTTCCGCGATCAGTGAAATCCACGTAGTTAGTGAGGTTTTCTGTACCAATGACCAGCGCGGTCTTTACCATGCCGGAACGGATATAGTTCTGTGCCGTGACAAAAGCTGTCAGAAAACCCGGGCAGGCAGCGTTCATGTCGAAGCACATGGCATTGTCCGCGTCTACGGCTGCCTGTACGCTTGCGCTGAGTACCGGAAAAAGTACATTCGGTGTTGTGGATGCGACAACGATGAGTCCGATCTTCTTCGGGTCGATGCCGGAATCTGCGACAGCTTTCTTTGCCGCCTCTACTGCCATGCTCTCGGAAGTATCCTTCTCCGGATCGGAAATGTGGCGCTCCTTGATACCGGTGCGCTCGGTGATCCATTCGTCGTTTGTCTCTACGATCTTACTCAGATCGTCGTTTGTCATAATCTTCTCAGGCAGATAACTGCCGATACCAATCACCCGGCCGAAACCGTTTACCAGTTCAGTGGATGAATTTGTACTGCTCATAAAAATTACTTTGCCTTTCAAACTATTTTACATTCAAAATATATTCCTTATATACTTTATTGTCAATACGAGTTTCTTGACAATTGCCCTTGCGCCAAGCTCGGGCGCTGATTTTCAAGGGTTTTCACGGAATTGAAAAAAGGTGTTGACATAACCCCTGACCGCGCATATAATATTCACGTTGACCTCAAACGCGGGATTAACTCAGTGGTAGAGTGTCACCTTGCCAAGGTGAAAGTCGCGAGTTCGAATCTCGTATCCCGCTCCAATTAAAAAGCTCCGAAAACTTCGGAGCTTTTTTGTTGCCGTTTTTCAGAGTGATCAGTTGTCTTTGGTGATCTTAAGGATCTTCTCGCAGGAGAGCTTTCCCCCGAAAAGATCGAGCGCGGAGCCGACAGTGACGTTCACGCGTCCGCCCGACACTTCCTTGATCGCGGAGATGTCCTTGTAGGTATGTATGCCGCCGGCATAGGTGACCGGAAGCCCTTCGTATTCCGAGAAGATATCGAAGATGTCACGGTCCGGACCTGCGGCCTTTCCCTCGACGTCGACTGCGTGCACCAGGTATTCCGAACAGTGCTTTTCGAGCTTCTTAAGAAGTGACGCGGTCAGTTTTGTTTTCGTAAACTTCTGCCAGCGGTCGGTCACAATATAGTATTCGCCGTCTTTTTTCCTGCAGCTCAGATCGAGCACGATGTGTTCTTTTCCGACTGCGGAGACGAGCTTTTCGAGGTTTTCGTAATTGATCTTGCCATCTGAGAAAACGTAGGAGGTGACGATGACGTGGCTCGCGCCTTCCATTATAAAAGCACCTGCGTTTTCGGCGTTGATGCCGCCACCGACCTGAAGTCCTCCGGGGTACGCGCGGAGAGCCTCGATCGCCGCTTTTCGGCTGGCTTCGTATTCGGGAGTGCCGGTCTTGTTGAGCATGATGATGTGCCCGCCGGTGATCCCGAGTTCTTTATAGTATTCAGCGAAAAATCCCGCGCCACGCTCAGACACGAAGTTCTCCTTCGCGCCGGAATCATTCAAGGTCCCGCCGACGATCTGCTTGACCTTGCCGTTATGGATGTCGATGCACGGCCGGAATTCCATATTACTTCTTATCTTCCTTCTTCTTCGGGACCTTGTTCGTGAAATCGTGGAACGGGTCCTGGATGTCGTTGATCTCGCCGCCGAGACGACGGATCGCGGAAAGTGCTTCGTAGAATGTCTCACGGTCGATCGTGTGGGTGTTTCTGTCGAGATAACCCTTGAGAAGCGCGATGCCTCTCGGATCACCGTAGTCGCCGATGCAGATGACGGCGATGACTTTGGACTTCATGCGGCGGAAGCCTGCGCGAAGTGCCTGGTAGATCTCATTGTCCGGCTGCTTGATGCCGACATGTGTCAGGATGATCATCATGTCTTCATAAGGTCCGGTGATGTTTTCGTCCGAACGGTTCAGAAGGAAGTCGATGAGCGTCGGGACACCCTTAGATCCGAGGCCCAGCATCATGACTTTTACGGAGTCCGCGATGTATTCCTGGGTGCTTGAAAAACTGCAGAACTGGGTAAGAACAGGCTCCATCGCCGGTTCATATTCGGCGGAACCGAAGAAACGGATCGCGGCGACGCACGGCTGGAACTTAACGAAGAACTCGTTTTCGTCTTCACCTTCGGCAGGCTCCCACGGAGTTTCCATGACCATCTTCAGAAGTCTCTCGCAGGCAGGCTCGCCAAACGATTTCAGACGCTCGACCAGCGGAGACGGTGTCGCCTCATCGTCGATGATCTTCGCGGATTCATTAAAGGAAGCAAGCGCCTCTTCCAGATCCATCGCGGAGATGAACTCCTCGCCGGTCTTTCCGTCGAGATAGTCCTTCGGCTCTTTCCAGAAAGGCTCTGTGTTCTGTTCGATATATGGGCGGAAATCCTTAAAGTGCTCCGCCATCTCAGCTTCCGTCGGACCCTCGCTGGAAGATACCTTATCGGCGAATTCCTCGCAGACCTTCGAAAGTCTTTCATTAAACTCGGAAAAAAGTCGTGTCGTGCAATCCATGTCGCACCTCCCGTTCGTGTTACGTAGGTATTATAACATCTTTTTCGCCCGCTTTAAGTTTCATTTAAGGTTCGAGCGCGATAATAAACTCGTAAGGAACGCATATCTCCTTAAACACCCAACATTATACCCTTGTCAGGCTGTCCCGGATCCCTTGTGGGGCAGCCTTTTCCTTCGCGAAAAGCACTTGCCGCACTCGTCTTTTGCTATGCTATAATGCATGTACATATCTTTATTAGAAGGAGGCTCCCCATGAAAGTTTTATTACTTAACGGAAGTCCGACGACGAACGGCAACACCGCTCTCGCTCTTTCGGAAATGGTGAAAGTCTTTGAAAAAGAAGGCATCGAAGCCGAAGTCGTTTCCATCGGAAAAGAAAACATCCGCGGATGTGTCGCCTGCCGCTCCTGCGCAAAAACAGGGAAATGCGTATTCGATGACGGGGTCAACGAGATCGCCGAGAAGTTCGAAAAGGCCGACGCTCTGGTCGTCGCAAGTCCGGTCTATTACGCCTCCGCTAACGCGACTTTGATCGCGTGTCTCGACAGACTCTTTTTCAGTTCGCATTTCGACAAGCGCATGAAGGTCGGCGCAAGTGTTGTCGTAGCAAGAAGAGGCGGCTGCTCGGCCACCTTCGACGAGCTCAACAAATACTTCACGATCAGCGGCATGCCGGTTGCCAGCAGCCAGTACTGGAACAGCGCGCACGGCGGCGCTCCGGGACAGGCGGAAGGAGATCTCGAAGGTCTTCAGACCATGAGAACTCTTGCCAATAATATGGTATTCCTGATGCGCAGTATCGAACTCGGAAAAGAAAAGTACGGTCTGCCTGAGCAGGAAGAACACCTTTGGACGAATTTCATTAACTAGGAGAAAAGAACTATGGTAAAGCACGTAATCATCTGGACACTAAAAGACGAGTATTCAAACGAAGAAAAGGCAGCGATCAAAGCAGAGATCAAGGCCGGACTTGAGGGTCTTATGGGTAAGATCGACGGACTAACCGACATCAAGGTATATACCGAGGGCCTCGAAAGCTCCAACGGCGACCTCATGCTCGATTCCACATTTGAGAACGAGGAAGCACTGAAGGGCTACGCCGTTCATCCGGATCACGTCGCCGTCGCTTCCGGCAAAGTCCGTCCGCACGCGAAGATCAGAAGCTGCTTCGATTACAAGATCTGATCTTATCTTCAGGGTCACGCAAGCCTGCGCCCGACCGAAAAAACAAGAAAAACAAAAAGGAGTTGTCTTCTGACAACTCCTTTTTCATTTGGAGGCACCACCCGGATTTGAACCGGGGATAAAGGTTTTGCAGACCTCTGCCTTACCACTTGGCTATGGCGCCGTTTTTCTAATCAGCGTATGAAATGATAACACCAAACAAGCCCTTGCGTCAAGTATTTACACGAAAAGCTCTTCGCTTCCGTGATCGTTTTTTCGTATCAGCATTTCCCCGCGATACGTGTAGGCAGATTTGCCATGGCTTCCTGCGCGGTCTTTGAAAGAAGAAGCTGCCCGATCACGCCGATATCCGGGCGCGGAAAGATAAACGGAAGATCCGTCTCGCCGAGTCCCGGACAAACCGGAAACGCGAGTTTTTCTTCTTCCACGGAGAACTCCGCTTCTACCCCCGGCTTGTTTCCGCGGGCGTCTACACGGACCCATCTTCCGAGGGATTCGAAATAGATGGCGTTGAGGCCGTGAAGAATGAGCGGCGACTCTTCGTCATTCTCATCAAGTCTCAGATACTGATAGCAAAGTCCCGAAGGGATTCCCGCCGCGCGCAGAAGCGCACAGAGAAGGTGCGATTTACCGAAGCAAAGACCGGTCCTTTTGTCGAGGACATCAGAAGCGCGCAGGCAAAGTTCTTTTCGACCCGCGTCATTACTGTGGGAGATCTCGTCTCTTACAAAGCGGAAAGCACGAGAAGCGAACTCCATCTCCGGATCCATATACTCCATCGCTTTTCCGTCGGAAAGATCCTTCATGATCGTCTCCATGAAATAGTTCGAAAGGTACGCGACCTTGATATGGTTGTGATTGATATATTCACTGACTTCTAAATACTCGTCGAAGCTATCCGCCTTGGTGATCAGTTCCATTTTCGTTCCTCACTTGGTGTCTTTCGGGAAGAAGAATCGTCTTCCGTCTTTTTCGATTATATCAAATCCGGTCTCGTAAACCGAAGAAATTCTCTCCGCGGTCATCACTTCACGTGTCTCGCCCTTGCTGACGACTTTTCCGTCCTTAAGAAGGATCGCTCTGTCGCAGAACCGCTCGACCATATTGAAGTCGTGCATGACGACGACCACGCTCAAGTCACCCTTTTGAACTCTCTTGTGAAGGACATCCATGATGGCGATCTGGTGCTTGATGTCGAGGTTCGAAGTCGGCTCGTCCAGAAGGATCCACGGTGTCGTCTGCGCCAGAGCTCTTGCGATCAAGGTCCTCTGTCTTTCGCCTCCGGAAAGTGACAGGAAGTTTCTGTTTCGAAGTTCCAGAACGCCCACCGTCCGCATCGCTTCTTCCGCGATCTTTACGTCTTCTTCCGAATCGCCGTCCCAGGTTCCCTTGTAGGGATATCTTGCCATGAGGACAACTTCTTCTGCGCTGAAAGCACTGTCCCCGTTACTGTTCTGCGGGACCCAGGAGATCTTTCTGCTTCGCTCTTTCGGAACATAGTCGTTCGTGTCTTTTCCGTCGATCAGCACCGCGCCTTCCGGACACTTGATCTGTGCCAGGATGTGCTTCAGAAGCGTTGTCTTTCCCGAACCGTTCGGTCCGAGAAGCGCTGTCATATGTCCTTCGGAAAAGGTGTAGGAAACATCCGAGAGGATCGGTTTTTTCGCGGAACCGGGCTGATAGGAAAGAGATTTTACTTCGATATCAGAACCGGTGCTTTTCGAAATGGAAGATTCATTCATTGCCATCAGTCACGCTCCTCCCTTCTTCTTTCTTTCCACAGAAGGTAGAGGAAGAACGGCGCGCCCGTCACCTGCGTGATCGCGCCAACGGCGACCTCCGCCGGCGGTGCTGCCGTTCTGCTGATCAGGTCGCAGAGGATCATGAAGATCGCGCCGCCCAGAAGGGACAGCGGGATAAGTCTTCTGTTCTTCGGACCGACGAGAAGGCGCATGATGTGCGGGATGATCAGACTGACAAATCCGATGATGCCGCTGACCGAAACACTGGCCGCGACTAAAAGTGATGTCGCCACAACCGCGATCGTACGGGTTCTTTTTACGGAGACACCCATGCTCTGCGCTTCATGATCACCGAAGCTCAGAAGATCCAGGTCTCGCCCGAGGATCGTAAAGCACAGCACCGCGCCGATCAGCACGATCGCCATGAAGCCGACCTTGATCCAGGACGCGGAAGAAAAGCTTCCGAGCATCCACAGATAGATGTGCTCGAGGCGGTCTCTCTTTTTCATCATCAGGAGAGTGATCGCGGCCGTCAGCATCGACGAACACGCGATGCCGGCAAGAAGGATCCCCGTGACCGATCGTGAAGTCGCGATCCTCGCCACACGGAACACAAGGAGCATCGTAA
Source organism: Clostridiales bacterium (assembly GCA_017617525.1). GTDB lineage: Bacteria > Bacillota > Clostridia > Saccharofermentanales > Saccharofermentanaceae > Scatonaster. The sequence goes on along the minus strand of JAFZWA010000032.1, from coordinate 1,750 downwards.
GCATCGCGCCGGCAAACGCAAACATCCAGATACTGCTGATGCCCGAAACGGAAAACGTAATACCGAAGGCGATCGCGATTGCGGCACCGAATGCCGCGCCGGACGAAATACCCAGCACCTGCGGATCCGCCAGCGGATTTCTAAAAAGCGCCTGCATGACGACACCCGCGGCGGCAAGACCACCGCCTACAAGGCCTGCCAGAAGCACACGTGGAAGACGGATATTCCAGATGATGAGTTTATTCGCGTTAGGGATCCCCTCCAGGAGTTTCTCCTTATTCACGAAGGGAAGTTTCGCCAATACGATACGGGCGCTCTGCGCGAACGGAACCTGGACTGCGCCGACGGCAGAAGCCCAGATAACAACAATGACCAGAAGGAGCAGCAAGCTCCCTCCGGTCAATGTCAATGTCGATTTTTTAAGCGGTTCTTTTTTCATAAACTGCTTCCGATTATAGTTGCCGGAGATTTCCTCCGGTAAGATCTCTTATGCTGCCTTTTCAGCCTCGAAGCACTCCGGGAAGATCAGCTTCGCCAGCATCTCGACTGCGTCTGCGTTTCTTGCGCACTGACGATCGAGTGTATCTGTGCTTTCCAGAACGATCACGTTGCCTTCCTTAACAGCTGTCAGTTCAGAGTAAGGAGCTGTTGTCTGGAACATTCCGTCTGCCCATGCAGGGATGATGATGATGTTAGGATCACGTGCGACGAGATCTTCAACGTTATATACCCAGCCGGTCGCGTTTGCAGCGATGTTTTCAACTCCGGCCTTTGTCAGGATATCATTTACGAATGTATCACCTGTAGCTGTGTAATCGCCGCCTTCACCGAAGCCTACTACATAGTAGACGGTCGGCTTCATCTGGTTGTCCTTGATCGCCTCGTTAACGGAATCAAGCTTTGCCTTCATGTCGGATACGACCTTTGCTGCTTCTTCGTTCGCGTTGAGGATCTGACCCAGTGTCTCGATCCTGCCGTAAACGCCGTCAACCTTTGTCTCATCGAGGAAAGAAACAACTGTGCAGCCGAGCTTGCCAAGTTCTTCATATGCATCCGGAGCCATCATGGAATCGACGAGAACGATGTCAGCCTGTGCGGCTACGATCGTCTCAAGATTCGGAGCGTACATGTCCTCAAGGACTACCGGAACATTAGCGACTTCTGAAGGATAATTGCAGAGAGCCGTACGACCTACAAGGCAGTCACCCTTACCGAGAGAGTAAACGATCTCTGTCAGCGCCGGGCTGCATGTAACGATCTTCTTCGGTTCTTCCTTGATGGTCACCTTTGTGCCATAGCCGTCGGTGATCTCCAGCGGATAAGTGGTCTGAGCTGCTGTTGCCTCAGTCTCCTTTTCCGTCTCCTTCTTATCCGATTTCTTACAAGCAGAAGACGCGAAGACAAGCGCGACAACAAGAGCCAGGCTCATTGCCTTCATAACTTTTTTCATGGTATTCTCCATTTCCGTCCCTTTCCCATCCCCGAAAAGAACTAAAAACAATAAAAACTCACCGGCAGGTCTCCTGGCTTACCCGTTTCCCCTCCGTCCGTGCCTTCTCAGCTGACATACGATCAGCCAATGACTGTTTTCGGACTTTGTACCGGGTTACAGTAGTGGGGGCTGCTGCGGATCTTCACCGCATTCCCTATTCTCCTCTGTTACGAGGCACCGGTGGCCACATGTTCATTATACAAAAATCGCCTGCCATTACAATGAAAGCAGGCGATTTTCGGTGTTTTGCACAATCTT
>JAFZWA010000004.1 GCA_017617525.1 Clostridiales bacterium | reverse complement strand
GGTCGCAGAGGATAACGTTCTTGAGGCCTCTAGAGATAAGGAGCTTTGTGATAGCTGTAGCAGCAGCACCAGCACCGTTAACACCAACGGAGATATCTTCGATCTTCTTACCAACGATCTTCAGAGCGTTTGTAAGACCTGCAAGTGTGATAACAGCTGTACCGTGCTGGTCATCGTGGAAGATCGGAATGTCACATCTTTCCTTCAGCTTCTTCTCGATCTCGAAGCATCTCGGAGCGGAGATATCCTCGAGGTTTACGCCGCCGAAAGAACCGGCAAGAAGAGCAACTGTGTTAACGATATCGTCTACTTCCTTGGAACGGATGCACAGCGGGAATGCGTCAACATCACCGAAAGCCTTAAAGAGTGCGCACTTACCTTCCATAACCGGCATACCTGCTTCCGGTCCGATATCACCGAGACCAAGAACGGCTGTACCGTCTGTAACTACTGCTACGAGGTTGTGACGACGTGTATATTTGTAGGAGAGATCGACATCCTTGGAGATCTCGAGGCACGGCTCGGCAACACCCGGTGTATATGCTACAGAAAGATCGTGCTTGGAAGCTACAGGAGCACGAGTGATGACTTCGATTTTACCCTGCCATTCGGTATGCTTCAGAATGGCTTCTTCTTTAATATCCATAATTCAATCCTCCATTGGTTTTATAACTAGAACATAACAATAATAGGCAAACCCGTATAAAAATTCAATTCATGAAATATACAAAGTTACCTATTAAAAGGAAAAGTTTAGGGGCATATTGCCAAAAGGATATTACAAATGAAAATTAAATCACTTGTTAAGGACCGTGATCATGTGAAAACGCGTACCCATGTTTCTGAAGATGACAAGGACGAAATACGCGAGAAGAAAGGCTTCCACAAGGTTTAATCCGGGAGAACCGGAAGCCAGAAGGTTGTTGACGACAAAGCGGATAGCGGTACAGATCAGGAAGATGACCGCCAACTCGATAAAGATCGAAAACTTATGTCCTCTTGTCTTGGAAAAACTGGTCACCGTCGCCGTATAAATGTCTTTCTTCTCAAACATAACGAGACCCGAACGAATATAAAGCGCAGGGATCAGGAAGAGAAAGATATACGGAAAGATCGCCAGAGCAAATAGTGCCGGGATCACGAGAGTAGCCGAATAAAGGATCAGCCACCAGATACGAGTCAGATAGATCTTCGGGGCTTTTGATAAAGGAACTTCACGAAGATCGCAAACGTACATAGTGAAATAGAAAAGCCCGATGAGATGCATCAGAGCGATATATCCCATAACAGAACAAATGTAGATGACGTTCTGCATCGTAAACACATTCGTAAACGGATGAGAATCTATATACGCAATGTAATCAGAAGCTTCCGACATATCCTCATACCAGTAGAACAACTGGGAAAAATCAGGATCTCCGATCGGAAACTGGAGAAAAAGAAAAGAAACTCCCCATGCAAAAAGGAGGAGCAGCACTGCTGCCCACCTTTTGCTAAGAGAGTCTACCTTAAACGATTCAAATGGTTTCGAGAGGATCATTGTCATCTCAGGAAATCAGATCAAAGATTAGCTGTAGCAATCGTCAGATCTTCGCAAACCTGTCCGTTTACAATGTGCTCAGCAACCATGCGCTTTGCCTTGTTCGGATCCATCTTGATATATGTGACCTTAGAACCGTCTGCGTCAATAACTTCAACGATCGGCTCGTACTTGCAAAGGCCGATGCAGCCTGTCATTGTAACGGCAACATCCTCAACACCACGTGTCTTCAGCTCTTCAACAATAGCTGTCATGACCGGACGTGCGCCAGCTGCGATACCGCATGTAGCCATACCGACTACGATACGCTTGCCTGCTTCAGATCTTGCGGACATGTCGGACTTCGCCTTGTTCTTGATTGCTTCGAGTTCTGCTAATGATTTCATACTTATAAACCTCCAAGTATTGATTCTTGTTGTTCGCGATAATAATCACACAAAAACAAATATATTTCGGGTTCCTGAAGGGACATTCCATCGAGTTTTTCTTTGATCTCGCGGGTGTCGATCACAGCTTTGCCTTTTTCGTCATGTTCAAAGATCACGACAAAATCGCAGGTCTTTTCACACGATCCGACCAAAGCTGCCAGCGACTCTCCCACGTCTCCCAAAGGAAGACAGTCGATGGATGACGGGACAAGTGTAGCTACCACTTTCGTTCCTTCACCCAGTTTGCTCGAGATCTCAAGGCTTCCGCCTGTGAGTTCGCACAGTTCCTTCAATAAAGGAAGTCCCAATCCGACTTTTCTAGTACTTCTCGTCGTAGCAAAGGGATCTGTCACCTTAGCAACGAATTCTTCGCTCATTCCGCAGCCATTATCGATAAACGAAATGACGAGACGATCTTCTTTCGATATCATGTTGATCGACAAAGTCACAAGCGACGCGCCGGCCCTGGTCGAATTAGTCAGGATATCCAGAATATGAAGCGATAATTCTCTCAAGATTCTCCCCTGTCACCAACTGAAAACACAGTCGGAAAAGCACTTCAGATCTATATTTGTTATTGTCAACGTGCCTATTATATCACTTTCTCATCAAATCCCGCAATGCATTAACAAACGTCCTTGCGTCGAGATTTTCATTTTTTTCGAGAGGCAGTTTTAACGAGTATCCGGGGTCCGCGATATCCGGTAACTGATGGGCATCTGAGTCAACGATATAGTGATATCCCTGAAGCTCAGGGTGCTTTTCCCAAAACTCGGGAAGATTACATCTCCGACTGACCTCAAGAAGTCTTCCCTTCCACTCTTCCGGGACGGTTCCTAGGGAAGCGACCATACTGTAGGAATCCTTGTCGATATGCGCCGGGATCGCGGCCGCGCCCATTTGATCCAGTTTCTCGTAAAGTTCGATCATCGAGATCTCAGAGCCTGTGGACAGAAGATTTTCGATCTCTTCGACGACCTCATCGTCATCGTTCATAACATACTGGTTGCCGAAGATATCGACTCTGTTTTTGATCTTGGGTCGATGCGCTGTCCAGTATTCTTCAAATTCCATCGCCGTCTTCACATCCGGGAAAAGTCCGAGCACATGAAAACCCTCCGCGACCTCGACTTCCATACCGGGGATCACAAGAGGGGCACTTCCATGCTCTTTTTTCAAAAACTCGGAACAAGCGACGGCGGCTTCGCAGTTTCTCGCGCAGCAATGGTCGGTAATGGCGATCACGTCAAGTCCGTTCAAAAGGGCCATAGAAACCATATTCCCCGGCGTCATATCGTTTTCGGCACAGGGGGATACGGCAGAATGCATATGAAGATCACATACAAAAATGGCCATAACCGGTATATCAGGCCTCCATGGTTTCCATGATCCCGTTCAAAACGGCACAGGCAGTGTAAGTATCCATATCCGTATTGCAGACACAGATCTCCTCGTCTTTTGCTTTTTCAACGACAGGATCCTGAAGGACAACACCTTCCGTAAGAATGACCAGCGGGCACTCATTGAGAGAAGCCACGGCGATCACGTTAATGCTGTTTAAGATCGTGAACCAGCACTCACTGCTCTCAAGGTGCGCCATGACATGACTCAACATGTCACCGGCATACCCCTTCTTCACTTCTGCGTCCGGGCGGTAGACCTCGGTCAGTACGTTCAAATTCATGGCTTCAATGATCTCAGATACTGTTCTCATACATCTCTCCAATCACCGGATTTGCCGGGATCAATCTTTCTTCATTCTCTTCTGACGGATAATACAGTTATCGATACTGGCTCTTCCCTGTACGATATCCTCTGCCATAGCCGCGCAGGACGGCGCGCCGCAGGCTCCGCAGTCAAGCTGCGGAAGCGTCGACAGGATCTCGTCGATCTGCTCATACTTCGTCATTGCTTCACCGATATTTTCGGAAAGCCTCATCGCGTGGTTTTCAGGCAGCGGAAGCTCCCAGACCTGAGGGATGATGTCTTCCTCATGCACGATCAGCTGCGGGAAAAGCTGCTTTTCCAGGAAGAAGTCGTGCACATGTTCACGGAGCTTTGCCACCGCTGCAAAACGGTTCATGACGGTAAGAGGTCCGCCGATACAACCGCCGAAGCAGCAGGTCGCCTCAACATATGCGATCTTCTTGATGTTATCTCTGTCGATCTCTTCGAGGATATCGATAACATTTTCGATACCGTCGACCGAAAGGTAGTTGTCGATCTTCATGCTCGTTGATTCACCGCCGATCGCCGCGCAACGCAGACCGTCCGGATCGGAAATGCGGATTGCTCTTTCCTCTTCGTGCGTAAGCGAATCGTGATCCGTAAGCTTATTAAGCAGACTTCGAAGCTGCGGATACACATCGTGTGTACCTACGCAGGTCGAGATCAGGGACTTCTTTTTCCAGAGCGGATTGATAACTGATGTGACTCTAGCCGGGCAAGGCGAGATATAGCACAGATAGATCAGGGATTTCTTGATCTGCAGTTTCTGGCAGAGATAGTCGATCGCGTACTGTGCCGTTAACTCCAAAGGAGAATCCAGAGTAACCAGATGCGAGATCAGGGCTCTGTACTTCATCTGGATCAAACGGACAACTACCGGGCATGTCGTACTGATCATCGGGAAGATCTCACTCTTCTCGTCATCCGACATATCCTTTACTGATTCCTGTTTTTCCTGAAGCATCTGCTTTGCGGCGGATACATATCCGGAATAACCGATCGACTCGTCAAATACGTAGTCAAATCCCATCTGACGTACGCACTTCATAACATCGATACGAGTCGCGCTGGTTTCAAACTGGGAAAAGATCGCAGGACTGACGATCGCCACTTTGACTTTACCGCTGGCGGCAGCGAGACGCTCCTCGAGGGTATCGGTCACGGCGATCTTCGCATGATAAGGGCAGATACGGATACACTGCGCGCAGTCGATACAGCGGATGTCGTAGATCGTCGCTTTACCGCCGCGCACGCGGATCGCCTGTGTCGGACAACCTTTACTGCAGGTCGTGCATCCGACGCAAAGATCCCCTATCAATGATACACTGTGTAGCTTTTTCACTTGTTCCTCACTTAAATTATGTGAACTTGACGATCATGGTCACGCGTGTGCCTTCGCCGACTTTTGTGTCGATTTTCAAGTCGTCGCAGTTCTTCTTGATATTCGGAAGACCCATTCCTGCTCCGAAACCCATCTCTCTGGCAAGATCGGGAGCCGTGGACCAACCGGCGACCATGGCCTGATCAAGATCGGGAATACCCGGGCCGTGGTCTTCGATAACGATAACAACTTTGTCGGGATGTACGGCGACTTCCGCCATACCGCCATGTCCGTGGATGACTGCGTTGATCTCCGCTTCGTACATAGCGATCGATGCTCTTTTGATATCCTCAGCCTTCACACCGAGACGGCTTAAGGATTTCTTCATAGAGCTGCTCGCTTCACCCGCATGAGTAAAGTCGTTATCTCTGATCTCATATTGGCGTACTAACGGTTCTATACAGCAGCCTCCTTTCCACGAAGGCCTGCTTCGTAAAGAAGTCCGCAACAGGTAAACATGGAAAGCGGTGTCGTCATAAGACCGATGCCCTTCTCATCAGCGAGTTTCTGCATCGTCTCATCCGGGATCTTTCCTCTTACGAAAATGATCACCTTGACATCAAGCATTTCTGCCGTACGGATCGTCTGAGGATTCACAAGACCTGTAATCAGGATCTGGCTTTCGTCACTGGAAAATGCCATGACATCGCTCATAAGATCGCAGCCGCAGGCAATTTTCAAGTCTTCATCGAAACTGTCCGTCTTCACAAGGATCTCGGCATTAAGAAGACCTGCACAATCACTTACTCTCATATCTTAACCTCCTAAAACATGCAGGGTCCGGTCTATGCTCCTTATATCAAAATGATCGGCCCGCAATATATAAGAACTGTTATGTTAATTATATTATTATAGAGTGCTTATTGCCACAGAATTTAGTGGAATTTCTCAAGAAACCGATTGATGAACTCAGCAACAATAATGGTATAATGTCTCTGATTTTAAGAACGGGAAGGACAACCTATATGATGAACTTTCGTATTTTACCGAATCTGCTTTATCTTCTGCCGCCCGAAACACACAATACGGCAGACCTTGAGCGCATGCTCGGCGAACACCCGGAGATCAAGTTTGTATCTTTCGTAGGTATCGACCTTGCAGGAAACGACACCGATGAAAAGATCCCGATCAGCAACTTCATCGATAATCTCCAAGGCTACTTGAGCGGATGCGTTGTCCAGACCGACGGTTCTTCTGTTGAGCTCCCCGGTATCGCCACACTGAACGATGGACGCGTTGACTTTGAGCCTGACCTCAATGTTATGTGGTTCGTCGACTACAACTACGAGCATCTGGCTCCGGAAAATGATCTTCCGATCGGAACACTTCGTATTCCGTCCTTCCTCATCCATAACGGCGACAAAGTATGTTCCCGTTCCATCCTGAAGCGCTGCGCTGACCGCTTCGCTTCCGAACTTGAAAGATATCTCCGTGAATACCCGGCACTTTGTGAAGAACTCGGATTCTCGATCGACGAACTCGACAGGATCGAACTGACAACAGCTACCGAGCTTGAGTTCTGGGTAAGTTCTCCGGAAGAAAAAGTAAACACCAGAGTACTTTCCACTTCTCAGAGCCTTAAGGAACAGTACTGGAAGCGTACAAAGGGTGTCGTAAGAACCGCTCTTGAGCAGTCCGTCATGCTCCTTGAACTCTATGGCTTCGAACCTGAAATGGGTCATAAGGAAGTCGGTGGTGTTAAGGCTCACCTCTCTGACGCAGGTGAATTCCACAACATCATGGAGCAGCTCGAGATCGACTGGCATTATTCCAATGCCCTCCAGGCTGCTGACTATGAGCTTCTCGCTCGTATCTTCATCAAAGAGATCTTCCGTATGCACGGTCTCGAAGTCAGCTTCTGCGCCAAGCCGCTTACAGGTGTTGCCGGTTCCGGTGAGCACACACATGTTAACGCGGTCGCTTTCCTCAAGGACGGCCATAAGGTCAACCTCTTCAGCCCGAAAGACATGCACAAGGATTTTCTCGGAACGATCGGCTGGGGCGCTCTTATGGGCTTCATGAAGCACTATGAACTGATCAATCCTTTCATCTCGGTAACCACAGACGCATTCCTTCGTCTGCAGCCGGGTTACGAGGCTCCGACACACGCTGTCGCTTCTCTCGGTAAGGATATCAATACACCTTCTCGTAACCGTTCTGTGCTGCTCGGTCTCATCCGTAACTCCGAAAGCGCAGTTCAGACTCGTTTCGAGATCCGCTCCCCTAACCCGCACACAAACACTTATCTCTGCCTTTCCGCTGCTTACCAGTGCATGATGGATGGTATTGAATACGCGGTCACTTCCGGTCACTCCACTCAGGAGCTCGAAAAGGAATTCTGCAAGGGCTACGGCGAGGAAGCGGATTACATGGAGAAAGATCGCATGTACCGTTGCGAAGAAGATATCTTCACACACTTCTCTACAGAAGAACGTGACCGTCTCTTCGGTACACCGCCGGCAACCGTATATGATTCCCTGCGTTGCCTGCTGCATGCCGATGACATGCTTCCGATCCTCTGCGCCGGCGGAGTATTCAGCGATCAGCTGATCTCCTCCTATGCACACGCGATGCTCGACAGATGGCAGATGGAACTTTCCGATCGTATCATCCCGACGAACCTTTCCATCATCAGAAATATCGTTCCGTTCCACGACATGACAAACGGCTACGATGTGGACCTTTGGAAAGAGATCGACTCGATCCGTATGAATCTGGCAAAGGATACCGCTGAGTATGTTTCGATCTTCAAGCAGATCCGCCTGGCGATCGACGCGAAGAACTTAAAGGAACTCAGCAAGCTCCAGCAGAAGATGAATTCTCTCATGAACGAGATGAACCGTCTCTACGCTGACTACGGAGCCAACCAGATTTAATCACTCCTGAGACGCTTTCATTCTCAGGGTTTAACAAAAACAAAAAAAAGATCTCCTCGACGGCGAGTTTTGCTTCAGCAAACTGTATGAGCCGTAAAGGAGATCCTTTTTTTGTTTATCGTGATTAAATCTGAGAATCAGTGTCGACTTTCTGTGCCGCTGCTGCAGGATTGCTGTTGCAGTATGCCTCGATCTCCTTGCTGTATCCGAAGATGATACCCGGACGGACGGGCTTCAGGAGCTGAGCCATAGCCTGTACAGCTTCAGTAGCCGGTTCTTTCTTGGAGAAAGCACCTGTATTCTGCATGGCCACGAGGAAATGAGATCCGTTTCTGTCCATCATCCAGATCTGATGCATCTTGTTTGTCGGGATGAAGTTCATGCTTTCCTTTACGACACGGGCATATACCCATACGAGATCTTTTACGGGAACGCAGTGGAAACAGCATTCGCTCATATAGCAGATCGCCGTCTGTGTGAATACGGCCTTCTTCATTACGACAGGCGCGGAAGCAATCTCGGCATTAAGTTTGGCTAGTTCTTCAGGAGTATAAGACTTCCACTGCTCGATCGACTGCGCGTACTGCTTTTTATTCAGCATACCCTGCTTGATCTTTCCAAGTTCTGCAGCCTTTGCCGCGATAGCCGGATACTGACTGATAAGGACATTCATGTCTTCCATTTCCATAGTAAATACCTCCGATTATAAGTTGCTATCAGCAAGAAAAGATTCGGATCACATTAAGAACACAGTCGAGGTTCTCAAGACCGATCGCGAGTTTCGCTTCATTCAGATCACCATCTTTACCGAGGATGACCGCCTTCTCACCTTCTGCTTCATAAACACAAGGCTGGCATGAGATCTCCGGGAAAGCCTTCTCGAGATCCTCATCGGAACAGGAATCCGAAAGTCTTAAGAGAACGGAGATACGATGCTCTTCGATCGGATTCAGGACCGGCTTATCGGATTCAAACCACTCGGCGATATGCGCGTTTCTTGTCTTGTGATCGGCAGCGTCCATGACGTCACCGACAACAGCGGACGCGGTCGCGAGCTTACCTGCGCCCTGTCCGTAGAACATAGCATCGCCAACAGCATTACCTGTTACCATGATGGCGTTAAATACTCCGTTCGCGCATGCAAGCGGATGTTCTTTGGAAACAAGATGCGGAGCAACATACGCAAAGGATCCGTCTTCACCGTTTTCAAATACGGCAAGGAGCTTGATCGAAGCATCCATCTCTTTTGCGTATTCCATATCTTTTGTTGTGATCGCGGTAATACCGACGGTAAAGAGCTTTGTCGGATCTACATACGCGCCATCCATTGCAATTGTGCTCAGGATCGAGATCTTTCTCTGCGCGTCAATACCGTCAACGTCAGCGGACGGATTCGCCTCGGCATAACCCATGGACTGAGCTTCCTTAAGAGCAGTTTCAAAATCCGAACCGTTCTCGGCCATCTGTGTCAGGATATAGTTTGTGGTACCGTTTACAATACCTACGATACGCTCGATCTTATTTGCTGCGAGACAACGATGCAGCGGGCGGATGATCGGAATACCACCGCCGACAGAAGCTTCGAAGATGTAATTGCAGTTGTTCTGACGAGCAAGACCTACGAGCTCAACACCATGTGTGGATACCAGTTCTTTATTCGAGGTAACAACAGTCTTACCTGCGCTTAACGCTCTCTTGGTATATTCGTAAGCGACACGCGCGCCGCCGATGGTCTCGACAACGATCGAGATCTCCGGATCGTCAAAGACTTCTTCCTGTTTAGTTGTTACCAGCGCGGCAAAAGGACTTTCCGGAAACTCTCGGATATCAAGGATCTTCTTGACTCTCAGTTCTTCGCCCAGACGCTTGGCGATTCTTTCTTTGTTCATTTCGATGACTTCGGCTACACCGCAGCCGACAACACCGAATCCTAAAATAGCAATGCTCTTCATCTATATCACTCCCTGGCCATGATTCTGCAGGATCGAACTCCCGGAATTTTCTCTACTTCATTGATCAACATATCGATCGAACAAGTCATCCTGTCTGTTTCCATGGATACGGTAACATCGGCAAGACCGTTGATCGGAATATTCTGGTTGATCGTCAGGATATTTCCCTTGGCAAAAGCAATGCACTGGATAATACCGGCAAGGATACCCGGGAAATTCTCAACCGCGACGATCAGCGTCACGATCTTTCCCTGGGAAGTCTCATAAAACGGCATGACAGAGTCTTTGTACTTGTAATATGCGGATCTGGAGAGACTTACCATCTTGACCGCCTCGTTAACAGAGACAGCCTTTCCGGAATTCAGAAGTCTTTTGGCCTCCATGACCTTCACAAATACTTCGGGCAAAACATCTGCTTTAACAAGTAAATAATCGTTACTTTCAGCCATTTCCGTCCTCGTTCAGAAGTAGGATTTGTACATTAGGGTGTCCACGTAGCGCGAACACTTGTACACGCTGGAAAGTATATCACGATTCCTTTAATCTGGCAAGCATAGAGCGCAATGCCTTACCGCGATGGCTGATTGCGTTCTTTTCCTCATCGGAGATCTCGGCTGTCGTCTTTCCGATCTCCGGAACGAAGAAGATCGGGTCATAACCGAAACCGTTCTCCCCTCTCGGAGCATCAAGAAGGACACCATCGCACTGTTCTTTTACGACAAAATGAGATCCGTCCGGACGTACAACAGCGATCGCGCAGACAAAGTGCGCCGTCCACTTTTCTCTCGGAACGTCCTTGAGCATCTCCCAGATCTTTTCGAACTTCTCCTGATATGTGGAATCTTCACCGCAGAAACGCGAAGAATAGATACCCGGAGCGCCATCCAGAGCGTCGATGCAAAGACCGGAATCATCCGCCATGACGTAGCCTCCGACCTGCTTTTGGATCGTGCTCGCCTTGATCAGGGCATTTCCCTCGAAAGAATCCGCGTCCTCAACGATATCGGTATGGATGCCGATGCTTTCCATGCCGACGATCTCAAAAGGGAAATCCGCGAGGATCTCTTTGATTTCATGGATCTTATCCTTATTCTTACTAGCTACCAGAAAACGTTCCATATGTCTCTTCTCCTTTTTCTTCGCGGAGCTCTTCCGCGCCTTTTTCGTCACATCAGTCTCCATGCCTTCGGATAGGCATTCTTAAGTACCGCGCCGGTCACTTTCGCAAACCCGAGAGGCAGATCCTCAACACCTACGATGATATTCTCACCGGCATCCAGATATTCGGTCTCTTCTTCCGTAAGCATGATCGTCTCACAACGAAGATAACGTGTCAGTCTTTCGTCATCTCTTCCGAGCGAAAGGAACCTGGACGGGCGGATCTGAGATCTGGTAAGCTCCAGAGCGAGCGCCTGTGAAGGAATGAAAGTACGCCCCTTAGCCGTCTCTTTGATCTCGCCGGGAAAACCACCCATCTTAACGACCTTCAGTCCCTTAAAGATATCTTCGGATACGGGAAGCATGTGCACCTTATCCTTATGAAGGACAAAATCGGTATTTACATGAGCCAGGTAAGTATTGGCCGCGTCTTCGGTAAGAAGTCCCTTGATAAAGTCGCAGAAGCATTCTTTTGACTTTGTGAAAACAAACTGGGACGAAGAAGGATTCGTCGATGTCTTTCTCGGATCCTCGGAAACTTCTCCCTCTTCTTTCTTCTTTAGATGTACGCAGAAATGGCCTTCGCCATTTGTCTTATGGGGCCAGATACGCATCATGCCCATATCGTCATGGGAAACACCGGCAAGGTCTTTATGTGAGACAATCTCATAATCGGGGTGCTTTTCGAGAAAATCACGGATGCGGTCTTCGTTCTCCGCTTCACCGAATGTGCAGGTCGAGTATACGATCGTTCCTCCGGGACGGAGCATCTCATCCGCGTAGCCGAGGATATTGGTCTGGATCGGCACACAGCTGTCCGGACCAAACTTCTCCCAGCTCTTCGGAGCGAATGGATCTCTTCGGAACATACCTTCACCGGAGCATGGCGCGTCGATGATGATCCTGTCGAAGAACTCACGAAAGGTCTTGACCATATGTGCGGGATCTTCATTTAAGATAACGACATTCCCCGCTCCGCAGCGCTCAAGATTTCGAAGAAGCGCTCTTGATCTTTCAGTATTGATTTCATTTGCGACAAGTAGTCCTTTGCCCTTAAGATCCTCGGCGATCCTCGTCGCCTTTCCTCCCGGCGCGGCACACATATCGAGAATATACTCACCCGGCTTCGTTCCGAGCACGGATGCCGGAAGCATGGCCGACGGCTCCTGGATATAGTAGGCACCCGCGTGATAGTACGGGTCTTTACCCAAAGAAAGATCGGGAGTATAAAAGCCGCCTTCACACCAGGTGACCGGATCACAAGAAAGATCCATCTTCTTCATATGCTCTTCGTAATCATCGGAAGAGACCTTCAGACGGTTCCAGCGGATGCCGTGGAGCGGTGCTTTTTCATAGGACGCAAAGAAAGAAGCCTCCTCGTCTTGGCGGCCCTTTTCTTCAAAATAGCTGTGCATGCGATTGGTAAATGCTTCAGGAAGTCTCATAGATCTAAGTAATCACACACCTGATAGGCAAGTTTTTTCATGACATCAAGAGAGAACGGCGACTCCAGTCCCGCAGACTCAACAAGATCGATCAACGTCTTTGTTCCGCCCGCGGCGCAAAGATGCTCATAGATCGTCATTGCCTTCTTTCTGTTCTTTCTGGAGATGCTCCAGATCTGAAGCGCGCATACCTGAGCGAGGCAATAGTCGATATAGTAGAACGGAGATGTAAAGATATGCTCTTTCTTCATCCAGGCTCCGCCCGGCTCAAAGAAGGGATCGCCGTTATAATCAATATCAGGCTGGTACTTCTTTTCCAGCTCTCGCCATGCCGCGTGACGCTCTTCCGGAGTCATATCGGGATTACTGTATACGACATGCTGGAATTCATCTACAAGACATCCGTACGGCAGGAAAAGGATCGCCAGAGTCATATGCTGCTGACGATAAGCGTCGGCGTTCTCACCGAAGAACATTTCCATGTAAGGATATGTCATATATTCCATTGCCGTGGAATGGATCTCACAGGCCTCCAGTGTCGGAGACAGGCATTCGATAAACTGCGAGGAGTCGATGCTTCGAAGCGCGGCGTACGCGTGACCGGATTCATGGACCATGGTAGCGACATCGTCTGCCGTATGATTGGCGTTCATCAGGATATACGGGATACCGTAATCAAGAAGGCTCGCGCAGTATCCACCCGTCGCCTTGTTCTGGCGGGAGAACAGATCCATAAAGTCATGCTCCCCGAGTACCTGAAAAAAGCTCGGGCGCTTATCGAACATCTTTCCGAACATCTCGGAACCTACTGAAAAGTACTGTTCCTTTGGAATGATCGGTTTCGGATTGCCATTTGAGAACAGACACGGCAGATCGTAGTAATAGAGATTATCCAGATCGAGGCGCTTCTTTTGAAGTCTTCTGATCTCAGATGTGATCGGAACGATATACTTTACGACATTATCACGGAACTCTTTTACCTTCTCCGGATCATAGTCATAGCGCTCCATTCTCTTATAGCCGAGCTCCACGAAATCGGAATAACCGAGTTTTTTGGCGATCGTTGTTCTGATCTTGACCATATTGTCATAGATCTCATCGAACTTTTCTTTCTGACCCGCGAAGTAATCGGAAACCGCCTTATGGGCTTTTCTTCTTACTTCTCTGTCCGTCGACTCAAGATAAGGAGTCATCGTCGAAAGCGTCTGATGTCTTCCCTTAAAGAGGATATCCGCTTCCGAGAGGATCTGGCTGTAATCGTTTTCAAGAGAGCTTTCGTCGGCAAGATCATCAAGTACTTCACTGCTGACGATATCTCTCTGGTTCTGTGTCTTTCGGAAGATCATGGAGCCGAAACGCTCTTCGAGCTCTTCCCTGATCTCGGAATGAAGTAACGCAGCGTAAACACCGGCGGAAAGATCGGAGATGATCGGATAGTTCTCATCGAAGAAATCCATCTCTTCATTCCAGAACGGATCGGAAGTATCTAAGTCGTGGCGGATCATGCAGATCGTAAATGCCGTGTCAAAAGCACTCATTTCACGCTGGAATGACATGATGGAGTTCTCGACAACGTCCGCGTCTCTTGCTGCCATGAGTTTCAGTCTCGTACTCATGGCGCATTCGCGGAACTGTTCAACGGAAGGTCGCTTGTACTCGATCTCCGAGAACTTGGGCATCTTCATCTGATCGTCCGACATATCCTACCTCGCTTACATCTGTTCAACGACCGGAATACCGAGGAGATATGTACCTGCCTCGATCGCGTCGCAAACGGCTTCGCAAAGCGCGAGTCTTGCTGTCTTAAGTTCTTCGTCGTCTCCGCCCAGGATCGAGCAGTTGTTGTAGAAACGGTTAAAGCTTCTCGCGATCTGAGCAACTGCACGGGAAACCATGAACGGCTCATTGCTGGAGGCCGCCTTCTTAACGGCTTCCGGAAGATCCGCGATCATCTTGACGCAGGCAAATTCCTCATCACCATTCAACTTATTCAGAAGATCGCTTCCTGATTCAACAGGCTTAAATCCCTGCTCAGCTGCTTTTCTCAAGATGGAGCGTGTACGTGCGTATGTGTAGATCAGGTACGGAGCAGTATCACCTTCGAAATCGAGCATCGTATCCCAGGAGAACACAATATCTCTTTCTCTTCCGGCCTTAACATATGTGTAGATAACGGCACCGAGACCGACTTTCTCAGCGATGGCCTTGAGCTCGTCTTCGGAAAGATCGGAGTTTCTTGCCTCGGCGTTTGCCTTGATGAGTTCATAGGTCTTCGCGACACTCTCATTGAGGAGATCTTCGAGCGTTACGATATTTCCTTCACGGGTACTGAACTTCATGTTCTGGAACTTAACAAGACCAAATCCGACGTGTTCGCAGTTCTTGGCAAACGGCATGCCGGCCTTTTCCAGTACAGCGAATACCTGCTGGAAGTGCAGTGCCTGCGGCATACCTACAACATAGATGTTCTTATCGAAGTGATAGGTATCGTAACGGTATTTTGCGGCCGCGAGGTCACGGGAAGCGTAGATCGTCGTTCCGTCAGACTTCAGGATGATGCACGGCGGAAGCTTCTTTTCGTCAAGCATAACGACCTGAGCGCCTTCACTCTCTTCGAGAAGGCCCTTTTCGCGGAGCATGTCAACGATGCCCGGGATGAGGTTACTGTAGTAGCTCTCGCCGTTGTAGTTATCAAAGGAAACGCCCATTCTGTCGTAGAGCTTATTGAATTCCTTAAGAGACAGGTCACGGAAACGTGTCCAGAGAGCGACTTCCTCTTCACAGCCGTCTTCGAGCTTTTTAAAGTTCTCTCTTGCGACAGTTGTCAGGTTCTCGTCATTCTTCTCTTCCTCATGGAACTTTACATAGATACGCAGAAGCTCGGCGATCGCGTCCTTTTCCGGAGCCGCTTCGTCGCCCCAGAGGCGGAAAGCCGTGATCAGCTTACCGAACTGTGTGCCGTAGTCACCGAGGTGATTCATGCGGACGACCTTATATCCGAGTTTTTCATAGATACGGGACAGGGAGTGTCCGAGGATCGTGGTAAACGCGTGGCCTACGTGGAACGGCTTTGCGATATTCGGGGAAGAATACTCGATGATAACGGTCTTGCCGGCTCCTTCTTCAGACTGCCCGAATGTCGTGCCCTTTACGAGTACGTCACTTAATACTTCCTTGGCAAAAGCACCGCGGTCAACAAAGAAATTGAGATACGGTCCTTTGGCCTCGACCTTGGAGAGCCACTCTGCGGAGAGCTTTTCGCTGGAAGCGAGCTCCGAAGCGATCATGTTCGGTGCTTTTCGCATCGTCTTGGCAAGCGCGAAGCATGGGAAAGCGTAATCACCCATATCCTCTTGCGGCGGTATCTCGATCAGACGGTTTACTGTCTCAAGATCCAGTCCCGTCGTTTCCTGTACTTTCATAGCCACGGCATTTCTAAAATCCATGTTTTTCTTACTCCTATCGTCTTCTTGCGTTTCTTTTCAATAACATTCGTCCGTATATTATACTATATAATCACATTTTGTGATATCATAGGTTCGATTTTGAAACAGGGGGGGCTGTTTTTGCTCGCTTATCTATTTCCAACAAGATATATGTACCTGATCGGGCCGTTTTTCACCCTGATCTTTACTTTCATATCCATTCATCTTCAGAATAAAAAGCTCCCGTCGGACGGAGGCAGAGCTTTTGCCGTAGACGGTGCTTCCGCAAAAGGCAAGCCGACTTCTGCCGGTGTTATCTTTATTTCCTGCATGTTCGTCGGTGTCGGTCTTTTCTCACACGTAACCTGGCAGTACGCACTTCTTTATCTTTGCGCCATGATGGCCATGATCTGCGGCTTCCTGGATGACAAAAAGCCATGGTCCGCGACCCTTAAGGGAATGACCGACGTGGTTATCGCCGTTGCTTCGGGAACACTGGCTTCGTTCCTCTTCCCGCTTACCGTAGATATCTTCATCATTCACCAGACGATCGATATCCCGCAGCCGCTTTACATCTTCCTGGCGTCTGCCCTCGTTTGGGTATCCATTAACTTCGCGAACGCCTCCGACGGTGTTGATGGCCTCTGCGGAAACCTGACGATCGTATCTACCGTAACTTTCTTTGCCATGACCGTTATCACGAAGCGTGTTTCCATGATGAACAACGTCATGCTCTACCTGGTCGTAGTTCTGCTTGTTTATCTCTGGTACAACTGCCATCCGAGTACGCTTCTCATGGGCGACTCCGGTTCACAGGCGATCGGTGTTTTCCTCGCCTTCTTCGCCATGGCTTCCGGAAACCCGTTCTCTTATATCATCATCTGCCTGCCGATGATCCTGGACGGCGGTTCTTCCCTGTTTAAACTGGCTGTTTGCCGTGTTACTAAGAAGAAGTTCATGAGCAAGATCAGAACACCGCTTCACGATCACTGCCGTAAAGAATGGGCCTGGGCCAATCAGATGGTCACGGAAAGGTTCACCCTCATACACCTGATGATCGAGGGCGCGTATCTGCTACTGCTTTACTTCTCCCTTTACTGAGACAAACGAATCTGATATCGATAAAAGAAAAGCTGTCCTTCCGGACAGCTTTTTGTTTGTTATCAAAAATCCAGGAAATCTCCTTCGACCGATTCGGAAGTATCTTCTCGAAGATCCATCTCTTCTTTGTAGTCATCCTCAAGGATCGTTTCCTTAAACTCTTCTTTTTCCTTGATCGGTTTGTACTGCATGCCATTCTGTTCAAACGGATTGACTGCCAGTTCGGAGATATCGACCATAGGCTCTTCTGAAGGTACCTCTGCTGCCTGTACAGTCTCCTGAACGGGAGCAGTTTCTTCGGTGACTTCCGGTTCAGTCTTCGTATCTCCACCGATCGGAGGAAGCTTTTCGAGCGAAGGCTGAGCGGTCAGCTGATCAAGATCATCCAGCGAATCGATCTGGGATCCGTCTGCGGTAATAGCAGCTGCCGCGGCTGCTTCCGCTGCGGCTGCTTCTGCCGCTGCAGCGTCTTTTCTCGCCTGAGCTTTCTCTCTTGCGGCCTGCAGTGCTTTTCTCTTTTCTTCATCAGCGATCTTCTGTTCTTCTTCCGCTTTCTTCTGCGCCAGTTCTTCTCTTTCACGGCATAGACGGCGGAGTTCTTCGGCACGCTTGAGTTCTTTTTCTTTCGCGCGTCTTATTGCGTCATCGGCAACAGCGTTACCGAGCTTCTGAAGCTCGGCCTGTTCCGGAGTAAGCGCGACCTTATGTACAAGATCCTTAATATCTTTCTTCTTATCTTCAGGAGTCTTTTCAGTGACCTCAAGTTTCTTTTCAGACGGCGGAGTAAAATCCGACGCGGCATCAAGGATCTCCTGCATATTCGGCAGTTTGATCTTCGTCTCAAACTGATATTTCTTCTGCTTTATCTCTTCGCTCATGATCTAGTTCCCCCAAATCAGATCAATTTCAGTAAAAGCGCGACTACAGTACAGATATACGCACCGCTCATAAGAAGGAATGCCCAAAGCGGTACCATCTTCGGAGTCTTCTCCCCAGAAGTCTCCGTGTTTTCCCCTTCAATATCTTTACTATTATCTTCTTTTTCTTTCTTTTCTACTATATCCGAAGAAGAAACATTTGTCTCCTCTTTTTTTCCAATATTCTCTTTTACCGGCTCGGCAGGTTCATCTTCAGCGGGAGCTGCCTTCGTGATATTCTCAACAGGCTTCCCGCTTGCGATCGCGGAAAGGATCTCCTGGGCGTGCTTTACCTTCGGGACCATCTCCATCTGAACGGAACGGATCGTATCCTCGTGGTTTCTCTGGAACTTGGCCTTGCTGTCCTTCATGGACGAAAAGTCAGGAACCGGTGTCTGCGGCAGATAAAGGATACCTACGGAACAGTCGTCGGTATTCTGGCCGGCTCCGATCACGAACTCCTTGATCGTCGCGGCAAGCTCTTCCTCCGCTTTTTCCTTTCCCTTTGCGGCAAGTTCGGCAAGACGGGCAACAACCGGTCGAACCAGCTGACTGTCTGCGTCATAGACCATTTCTTCCACTCCATCTGTCATCAGAACGAAGGCATGTGTCTCGTCTGTTGTCGTACGGATGAAGCGCAGATACTCCTGCGCGTTCGGGAAAGTAACAAAATATGTAGAGGACGCGTTCTCCCCATTAGACGGAAGTGTCAACGGAGAAACGCCATGAGATAAAACGCGGCAGATAAGGCCGTCACCGATATGGCCGGCTAAAACAAGATCACCTTTAACAGCGACGAAAAGAAGCGTACAGGAAAGTCTCTCGAGACCGTCCAACTGGTGTTCAACAAGAAGGTCAGCCATATTCGAATGGACCGCGGTAACGAGAAGGCTTCTGGATACGCTTTCTCTGTTTTCAAAATAGAAAGCGTCGAAGTGATCACACAAAAGATTGGCGATACAATCGACCGCGCACTTTGCGCCGAAACGCGCATGCGTATACTTCGATCCGCCGGCACCATCCGCGACACAAACAACGGAAACACCGTTTCTGGAAAGCGTACAGGACGCGTCCTCACATGGAGTACCGCGGTTGATATGCTTATTACCGATCAATGAAACATTAACGAGTACTGGTAATTCTGCCATCGCTTACTGGTTCTCCTCAATTGCCTTGAAGAAGTCGTCCATAGCGATCGCGTTTCCTTCAGGTTCCGTATTCAGGTTATAAAGAGCGTCATTACTCATGCTGTTGGATACGACAGACGAACTACTGGAGCCAAGGAAAGCAAACAGTTTTCCGAACTGAGCTGTGCTGATCGAGATCGGCTTTTCACGCTTTCCGGAAAGACGCTGCAAAAGCGGGAAATCGGCACTGCTGCCGACACCGATATTAAATACGACGAGCTTGTCGTTATCTTCCAGTTCGCGGACAGCCGCGATAGCCTTTTCCATATTCTCTACGGCATTATCACCCTGCGGAGCACCGTCGGTAATGACGACGAGCCAAGGCTGATAATACTTGATACCCATCTGCTTGTAGCCTTCTTTTCTGGCATTGAGAAGTTCAAGAGCTGTCAGGATACCCTCACCGATCGGTGTAAGGCTTGTCGTTGCCTGAAGGCGCGGGATCGCCTGATCCTGACTCGTTTTTCCGAAAGGAAGGAAAATATCAACAGAGCCTCCGAATGTGATGATGGCGATATCCGCAGAAGACTTTGTTTCTTCATTCTCACGGATCGAAGCGAAAAAACTCTGTAGACCGTCGTTAAGCTGGTTGATCGGATAACCGGTCATAGAACCGCTGATATCCAGGCAAAAACAGATCGGAAGACGTCTTCTCGTGCTGCTGCCGAAATCCGATTTTGAAAAACCGGCTACTTCATTACTCATACTAATATCCTCCCACTACAGGTCTTCAATTATACGCCTTCGGGCCGGCTTTTGAAAACCTTTATGTTATTTCTTCTTAAAGCGACTGAAAATGCATTTTCTTTTACGAGGAGCCTCCTCAACGATCGCTTCAGTCTTTTCCGTCGTCTTTTCCACCGGCTTTTTGAAGATCTCTACGGTCTCCTTGGGTTCCTTGGACTCTTTGGACTCTGTAGCATCGACACGAGCGGCAAGTGCACTTGTCTTGGGCTCCGAAGGCGCGTCCGTCTTCACCGGACGCAAAGTTGCGGACACATTAGTTCCCTTAAACGAAGGAGTCTGCGGTTCCGGCTTTTTCTTTTCTTCAACGTGAGCAGTCGGTACCTGGCTGTTATAAGAGTCCATGGCTTCCTGCGAATTCAAACTCGAGTTCATGATCGCTTCACGTACGCTCACCTTACCCGTTCTCTTTACAGGCTTGGCGACTTCCTTGACCTGGTACGGGAACACACGATAGACCTCTTCATCCTCAAACTCATGGTTCATGAGTTTGTCGCGGTAATTCTCGAGAGCGACCGTCCACTCAGTCGAATCGAAAAGCTCTCCCTTGGAAAAAGCGCGGACAAACATATCCTTGAGTTCATCGGTCAAGGCATCCCAGATCTTATCGTATCCGCCAACCGGGATACGATCGTTCTCGGAATCGTCAACCGTGTACGGGAAGGATCTTACTTCCATTTCGTCACGAAGCATTTCGAGACCGTTTCTCTGCGCGTACGGATGCTGACCACAGAAGATCATCGAGAAAACAAGGATCGAGATCGAATAATCCTCATCCTGTGGGCGTCTTAGGAAAGTAACGAATGACTTATCCCAAAGCTCCGGACGTGTGAATTCCTCTGTTCCTACCGGACACGGAAGATCCTGGATCTGTACACTGTCCATATCGATCAGGTAAAGATCATCTTCATCTTCGATCATGGCATTCTTCAACTGGATATCACCGACGATAACGCCATGCAGATGGAGATAATCCATGATGCGAAGGAACGTGATCGCTGCGACCACAACATGAAGTCTCGTCCACGAAGGGAAATACTTCTCCATCGCGTCAGGACCGTCGAAAGCACGGCTGATCGTAGTACCTGCGGCTCTCTTCATCAGATATCCGACAGGGACATGCGAACGCGAGAACAAAAGCCGGCACGGCCAGCAGAGGTTGTCTGTCTCCAGTTCCAGATTGCGCATCTTCATGAGTTTATACCAGCGGAGCGGGGTGATTCCTCCACGGTGATAAACCTTAGCTACCCAATTGTCCTGGGATGTACAGAAAACAAGACCTTCTGCACCGGTGCTGATCAGAGAAGTCAATGTGATCTCTTCGTCATCGTCTGTATAAAGTACGTCACCTACACCGAAGTTGATATCCGAAGCGATAAAGTCGCTATTTCCGGAGATCGGATTAACAGAATACGGGGGTTCTGAAGCTAAACATTCTGTAACCGACGGATAAAAACGGATACGGCCGCGGTTGACGACAAAAACCGCACATTTACCCTGCGCGTTGATATTTCTGAGTCTGGAAAACGAGGTGCTGTTTCTTCCGATAAAAAGGCACTCATCCTCGTTTCCGATATGTTCAAGGAAGAAGTCAACGGCGGATGCGCTTTTGCTCGCGCGAAGGAGTTTCGCGTCTGTCAGTTTCTTCATTCCGCTTTTGATGGAAAGCAGGACACCCTTTTCATTCGGGTTATTGGCACACTGAACGGATTCATGGAAAACCTTAAAGGAGCGGCTGATATAAACGGTTTTGTTCTGCTGAATTACATACTCAATAAGAGAATCCAAAAGATCCGGATTCCCTAATTCAAACATTGAAGAATAGTCCACGACAAGCGAACTAAACGTTTTCAATATCTCAGCAAAATCAGCCATAAACACCCCCAGACAGTTTGCCTTAACTAATTATAGAGCAACACATTTGATGTAACAAGGTATTTTGACAATATTATTATATAAATTTTATTACCAAAAACGCACTTTTTTCCGACCGATTCCGATATTTCGGCACAAATCGAAAAAGATCAGGCGTTTGCCTGATCTTTTAAATCGATTTCGAAAACAAAAAATCAGATATCAAAGCATCTCATGAGATCATCAAATGTCTCTCTTCTTCTGATCAAGACATCAGATCCGTCACTCTTGATCAGGACTTCAGCCGG
Source organism: Clostridiales bacterium (assembly GCA_017617525.1). GTDB lineage: Bacteria > Bacillota > Clostridia > Saccharofermentanales > Saccharofermentanaceae > Scatonaster. The sequence continues at coordinate 31,333 of JAFZWA010000004.1, read as the reverse complement.
ACGCAGACGATTGTTGTAATTAGAACTCATGGAGAAGCCGTAAGCACCAGCGTCAAGAACAACGACAATATCATGCTCCTTCGTTACCGGAAGCTCTCTGTCCTTTGCAACGATATCGCCGCTTTCACAGATGTTACCGACTACGGAATAAACTTCTCTGTCACCTGAAACAACAGGCTTTCCGTCTCTATAGACCTCAACATCATGCCAGGAATCATAAAGCTCCGGACGCATCAGAACGTTCATGCCGATGTCCGTTCCAACGTACTTATGACCGTAATTCTCCTTGACCGCGTGAACCTGACCGAGAAGGACACCGCCTTCAGCCACGATATAACGACCGGGTTCTGTCTTGAAAAGAACATCCTTACCGCCGTTCTTCTTCCATTCGGTAAGCAGAGCGTCGAGTTCCTTCTTAAAGGTCTCGATATCAAACTCAGCCTCATCCGCGAGCTTATGATACGGTGTACCAAAGCCTCCTCCGAAATCAAGGAACTCAAGTTCATCGAACTCTTCGGCATAGTGAAGGAAGTTTCTGCATGCCTCAAGGAAAGGCTTGTAATCCATAAAGAGAGAACCTACATGCTGGTTCAATCCGACGATGTGAAGATCGTACTTAGCGGCAACGTCACGGATCTTCTCGATATCCTGAGCGGCAACACCGAACTTTGTCTTCTTACCGGCTGTTACGACCTTTTCGTGATGGCCTGCGCCGACGCCCGGATTGAGACGAACGGAAAGCCTTCCGCCCGGATTGAGCTTTCCGAACATTTCAAGCTGAGAAAGACTATCGACACTTACAACGACACCCTCGTCAATGGCATACTGCATTTCTTCTTCAGAAACGTTATTCGATACATAGAAGATGCGCTCAGACGGGAAACCTGCCTGCTTCAGCGCATAGATCTCACCGGGGCTCATTGCGTCCGCGTTAAGACCTTCTTCATTCGCGATCTTCAGGATCGTAAGGTTAGAGTTCGTTTTAATAGAGAAGTTCGAGGTAAAACGATGATTCGGAAGAAGTCCCGCGACTCTTCTCATCTGTCTTCTCAAGATATCTTCGTTATACACAAACAAAGGAGATCCGTACTTTTTGACCAGTTCTTCCGGATTCGTATTTCCAAAAAAGTTAATCTGCTGTGTGTAGGAGTCCATAGCATTACCTCATTTATCCAAAATATGCAACCATTGTATCATTCTCCTGCAGATTTTCAAGTAACTGCAGATATAAACTAATCGGTGATTCCGACCATTTTCATTAGGTATTTCGCATTTGTTTCGGTCGACATGCCATTTTTGAGTTTGTAATCAAAATGCAAGCCATCATCATCATAAAATTCAGAAAAGTGATAATAGACCAGATCGACTTCGCCGTTCGTATTCATCTTGCAAAGCTCATAATCATGTGTCGACATCAGACCGATGATCGATGGTTTATGAAGCTTGTTCAAGACCGTCCAGGCACCGTCAGTACGGTCTTTAGAGTTCGTACCTCTGAAGATCTCATCGATAAGGAAAAGAAGCGGTCTTCCGCTCTCTGCCATCTTTACGATCCTCTCGATCTTTACAAGCTCCGCGTAAAATGTTGAAACACCTTCGCCGAGATTGTCCTCGATCCTCATGGATGCCCCGATATTCATAAGAGAAAGCTTAAGGGATGTGCAGGGACATACGGCCCCGGCAAACGCCAGAACGGAGTTGATACCGACGGTACGAAGAAGTGTCGTTTTACCGGACATGTTAGATCCCGTGATCATCGCGCAGCCTTTATCAAGCGCAAAATCATTTCTTACAAGAGTCTTTTCGGAGATCAGAGGATGACCGATCCCCTCACCTTTTATGAACGGCTCAGAGGATTCAACGATCTCCGGCACGCCTGCTTCCGGATAGATGATACGCATCGTAGAAAGGCTCATCAGAGCTTCCCATTCGCCGATCGCTTTCAGTTTCTCGGGGATCTTGCTGCCGGATTCTTTTCTCCAGTTTTCAAGCAGATACAAGCACAATTCATCAAAAGGCAGAACGGAATTCAAGATGAAATACAAAAGCGGCTGCATCCTTGCCTGGATCAGAAGACAGATCTTGTAAAGTGATGACAGCTGATTTGAAGCAGACTGCGCTTTACCGTTAGAATCTTCCTCACCGTAAAGGCGCTTCTTCAAAGAAGAAAGGTAGTTGGCCTTCACATCGACATTTTCAAGTGCCGTGAAGATATTCGAATAGGCACGAAGTTCAGGATAAAACTTCTCTACGAGAGCAAACGTGATCGCGTTGCTCTTATAAGTGACCGCCATAAGTAACTGCTGGATCACAAAGAATCCCAATGGCGCGAAATACACGTATCCGCCGACAATGATCGCTACGATCAGGCTTGCCCACATAAGGATCGTATTTGTGATTCGAAGGATATTGAACGTCTTGGATCTATTCACTTCCTCGGCGATAAAAGCGAGAAGCGCCTGCGGAGAGCCCTTCCTCTTCACATTCATCTTTGTTTCGGCCTCAAGCTCCTGAATCAGGACCATCTGAGACGCGAGTTCTTCGACAGCTGCTTGACGGTCTTTGATCTCCTTAAGATCCATCTGCTCCTGCGATGCCGTAAGCAGCCACTTTTTCAGTTGCCGCCTTCCATATGCGGTATGAGCCACATTGATCAATGCGAAAAGCGACTTGGGACCAAACAGATCAAGGTCACCCGCGAACGGATGCTTTTCGACCTTAAGATCAGAACCGTCATCTTCAAGTTTTGAAAAGTCGTGAAGCGTTCTGGCGATATACTGCTCATTGATCTCAGAAAGAACGGCGATCTTTTTCGCCTTCGACTTGATCCTTCCATGACGAATGATCAGACCGACGAAAAACAGAAGGCAGATGAGCGCTCCTATCAGATAAGCAATTTGATCATCCTGGAAGAAATAAAGAAGAACGAAAGCCAGGATACCTAAAAAGCAAATACCACGAAGGTTTGCCAGGCTTCCGGCTTTTTCAGAAATCTCTTTTAATTCACGATCAAGTTCTGAGCTTCTGTTCTCAAGATCCAAATCTCTTTTTTCCGTTCTTTCGCTCATTCACTGATCAGTCTTTCTTTTTAGCTTTTGTTCCCGCTTTCTTTGCAGCCGGTTTCTTTTCGGTCTGCGCTTTCTTAGCGGCAGGTTTCTTGGTAGCAGTTTCTTTCTTGCTTGCTGTCTTTTTCCCTGTTGTCGCTTTCTTTGACGAAGACGATTTTGTCGTCGCGGCCGTCTTTGTTTTCGAAGAAGTCTTCGATGACTTTGACTTGGAAGCTGTTTTTGATCTCGGAATATACTTCGAGATAACGGTATCCAGAACAGTTCCGATACTGTCATGGATCGTCAGCATCGCCTGAAGATCGAGATAAGTGGAACTCTTGTTGATAATAACGACACGGTCACTCTTCAGGAACTGCGCAAACGTTGCCGCAGGATATACTGTCAGAGATGTTCCGCCGATAATAAGGAGATCCGCCTTCTTGATCGCTTTTACGGCATTATCGATATTTTCATGTTCAAGATGCTCTTCGTAAAGAACTACGTCAGGACGTACGATTCCGCCACACTTCTGGCAGCGCGGAACGCCTTTTCCTTTAAGCACATAGTTGAGGTCATACTTTTCTCCGCAGTCAACGCAATAGTTGCGGAATACAGATCCGTGAAGTTCGATCGTTGTCGTACTTCCCGCCATCTGATGGAGATTATCGATATTCTGCGTGATCGTCGCTTTCAGTTTGCCCTGCTTTTCAAGGCGGACTAATGCTTTATGCGCCTTATTCGGGCGGGCTTTCGGGTAACAAAGCTTTCTTCTGTAGAAATCATAGAACTCTTCGGGATGCGCTTCAAAAAACGAATGGCTGATGATATCAACAGGGCGATACGAAAGACCGCTCTCCTGATTGAAAATACCTTCTCCGCTTCTGAAATCGGGAATACCGCTCTCTGTAGACACGCCTGCGCCGCCAAGGAAAACGATATAATTCGATTCCTTGATCAGCTGCTTTAGCTGCTCGAGTTTTTTCTCGCGAGCGCCTTCATATCTGTCCAGTCTGGTTTCCACTATCTGTCCCCTTTAAATCAGATCCGCCATAGCAGATGCTGTTTTAAAATCTTTCGTTATTGCTGTCTTAATACTCGACGAAATTATCGTGAGCGATGGCTCCGTCATGAAGTGCACCGAACATTTCTTTACCGAGAACTCTCTTCTCATCACGCTCTTTTTCAGCGATCGAGCTGAGCGCGTCACGTGTACGGTCAGGGTTCTTAATGTTCTCGAGAAGGATGACCGGAGTCGTTTTGTCTGCAGTGGACAGTTCGATCGTTCCAACCTTAAACACACGCTGCCAGAAATTCTTCTTCAGACGTACATCAAGGATTCTGTACATCAGGAGTTCGTCCTTAACCACACGGAAGAATCCTCTCTGAATGAACATACGATTCTCACTGAAAGAATATTTGGTAAACGTCAAGGGTAAGCCCAAGATTCTCTTTCTGTCAGACCAGATGATCTGTTCCTCTACGATAAAATCGTTTAACTTATCTACTTTAGCCATCTTGCACCTCCCAAAATGAACCTATTGTTATTATAGTGTTAACCATTTTCTTCGTCTAGCAAAAAGCATAAATATCACAATTTCGTAATACAAAGTTCAATTTTTAAGCCGCGTAATCCGTGAAGCATTCCTCGAAATACGGGCACCAGTCGTGCGTCATTTTCATCATCGTATCTCCTTTGAGATAAAAGTCGTAACGCACCAGGTTTTCGACATCCGGGATCGGATCATCCCACGTCACGTCAACGTGATACCAGATATATCCGACTCTGACCTGGCACCATGCGTGCGCGCCTTCACCAAAACCGAAAGTAGATGTTCCCGAGATCACTTTACATTCGATCCCGCTCAAAAGGCAAAGCGCGGCGAATGCTTCCGAATAGCCCTGGCACTGTGCTTTTCCCTGAATCAGAAGAGTGTCCGCACTGGCGTAGGTATCAACGTCTCCGTCGACCGCGTATTCACAATGCGTGACTAGATAATCGTGGATAGCTTTTACCTTCTCTTCTTCCGTCTGCGAGTCGTTAATGATCTCCGACTTGATCCTAAGCAGCTCCTCACCGACACGCTCCGCGTCTTCCGTCGGATACTTTTTCACGTTCTTCGCGTAAAGATACTGCATCGCCTTGCCACACGCATTTAACTCCATGTGCATTTCGATCTGACATTTACCATCAAGATCTCTTCTTGCGAGAGTAACATCTTTTTCACGGAAAGCGGAATGGAGCGCGAACTGGTCGTTCAGTTTATTCCACATATTCATGAACTCATCATAAGAGGATGTTTCGATATATACGTTTTCCTCAAAGTTATAAAGAGCCGTATACATCAGGTCAAAAAGCGCCTGTTCATTATAAACGCGGACATAATCATGTCTCTTATTAAACGGGAGCATGCATCCGCTGAAGAACATACTCAGACACATAATGGCCGTAAGCAGTAAGGCGGATTTTTTACGCTGACTTTTTACGAGTTGCATCGTAAACCTCCTCTTTGTTGAAAAGTCTCGAGTAATCGACGTTTCGGAGAGTATCTCCCGTCAACATACATCTGTCGAAATAAAGGTAGTTATCACCATAAGTGTAATAAGGCGACGGTCCGGCACCGAAGAATACGCGGAATCCCTCATCTTTGAGGTACACACATCTCGGGTCGGAACCACGGATGAAGTCTCCGTTCGGATATACCAGGATCGAAACCGGTCCGGTGATCGCGCCGACCTGCGTTCTCCACTTTTCGGTATCGTTCTGGATCGTCGGAAGTTCACAGTGATTTGCGTTAATGAATCCGTAAGTGGAAGATGCCATGATCCAGCCCGAATCCTTCAGTTTTTCAACGATCGCAATGACCGTATCCCTGTTTGCCTCGATCTCCGAAGGAGAAAGGTCGATCGGCGTCATTCCGGCGGTTTCCAGCGCATTGTTACGGTCGTCCACCTGGTCGGCATCCGTAACGTAACCCAAGATCGACTGATATCCGGTAAGCGAGATAACACCTTTTACTCCGTTAAAAGAAAAGTCAGGATGTTCCTCGACAAAAGCATCCAGAATACCGATCGCTTCACTGTTTCTGCTGACGATCGTCTGGCCGCCGGCGTTGACATACTCGCCGCAGACCTGACCCATATCATTCAATACGAGACGCTGGCACATACCGTACTTCGCGCGGGTCGCCGTATAGGAGAAATCCTCAAGAATGATGATCAGGGGCTTTTTGCCTTGCGGGATCATGATCTCCTTCGCGGTAACAAACCCGACATTATCAAGATCGACCATCGAAGTCGGGTCGATCAGACAGTAGTTTTTGGCGTAAAGGCTCTCAAGGATCGCGCGGAACTCGGAAACGGTAATATAATATGAATCCGTCGATGTGGAATAGTTCATTTCAAAAGCAACGGTCGTGTCGGCGATAAGCGGTTTTACGCAGATGACCTCGACCGATCCTTTATACTCGGATACCGGATAGGTATTTGACGTCGCCATAAAGAGATTCGACTGGATGATCTGATCATCCGGGAATATCCTTGCGAGGTCCGACAGAAGCGTCTCCGCAGAATAATACTGGAAATTGGCGAGCATATGATCCGCGATCTTCATCATCGGCTCATACATCTCTTCTTTACAATCCTCAAGGCGCTTGATCGCAAACTCGTTTACAAAGCCTTCAGAAGTGGAGATAACGTATTCGTAGTACTTTACCGCCTCGATATACTCACCGTCAGCAAACAGGCTCTCCGCGCTCTGAACGTCACCACGCGAGAGCTCGATCTGGTCGATCTCTGCACGAAGAGGTCTCGCCGCGGCAGCGATATTGCTGAGGTTCTCAAGCTGATCGAAAATGAACATCAACGTCGGCTTTTCGATCGTTCCTCGCAGGAACTCTTCACAAAGACCCGTGAGCCAGTTGGTCATACGGGCACCGGTCAGCTCGCTTAATCCTTCCAGGAAAGCGATATCATCCTGTGTAGGGGTATAACGTTCGTAACGGATCTTATCCTCGATCTGGGTAACACGCTCATTTACCTTCGCTTCCATCTGTGTGAGGATCTCATACTCTTCGCTGAGGTCGGTGTCATCACCGGGATCTCGGTTGATGATCGCGTCATTCAAGTCTCGATACATAGAAAGCGCCTCGGTATAATCGTGCTTTTCGAGAGCTTCGTTAAAACCGGGCATAACGCCGGCAAGCCTCATCGTATCTTTGTTGATGAAGACCATAATGGCAAACATGGCGATAAGACTTGCGATTCCAAGTCCGATCATGATCCACATACCCATAGAACGGGGCTTGTCGATCGATACCGAGTTTCCGCCGAATTCCATCATGTGTCAGTTTGTCTCCTCATACACATAAGATGCACTTATCTTGTATCACAGATCTCCCAGTGTCAACTGTCTGTCCTCGATCGTCTCTTCTTTCAGGTAATAACCGATCGCCGGAAGTCTTCTGACACGATAGTACTCCGGATCTGTAAAATCAGTCTCTTCGACTCTCTTGACTTCAGTCATCACGCTGCCCTTCTTACTAGTCAGGACCTGAACACCCTGTGAGGAACGTGTGGTCTTAAGCGGGATCAGCGACGAATTAAATACGATCGCCTTTCTGAGATTTGAGAACGCCGCCATGTCGACATCCTCAGTAATATATCGGATGCAGACGATCGGAGAAATATCGCTGTACGCGTGGATCAGCTTCTTTCTGTTCTGCTTCGTCTCGTAAGCGCTCATCGGGATCTTGCTGATCTTACCGTTCTCAAACGAGAAAAGCACATTTCCCTTAAAGTCATCGGCTACATGCATGAAGATGATCTTTTCGCCTTCTTCCATCTGCAGAACATTCGGCAGATATCCGCCGTATTCGCTCGGCTTGGTATCCGGAAGCTCAAACGCCTTCATCTTGTAGCAGTTCGCCTTATCGGAGAAGAACAGGATCTCAGACTTATTCGTACCTTCAAGCTCCATGACGATCTCATCATCTTCCTTGATCTTCAGGTCACCGGCGTTACGAAGCGACGTAAGCGCGATCTTCTTGATATAACCGTGATCGGAAAGGAAAAGTTTCAGTCTGTAGTCTTCGATCATATTGGAAACATTGAATGTCTCCGCTTCCTCGGCACGGAGAAGCTCTGTCTTTCTGTCCTGGCCGTATGTCTTTGCGACATTCTCCAAAGCCTTGATGATCAGCGCGTCGAGACGCTCCGGCTTCTTGAGGATATCCTCGAGGTCCTTGATCTCTTTGGCGAGGTTTTCTCTGTCCGCGGTACGGTTCAGGATATACTGACGGTTGATATTACGGAGTTTGATCTCCGCGACGTACTCCGCCTGCAGGCTGTCGATATCAAAGCCCTTCATGAGGTTCGGAACTACATCCGCCTCGAGTTCGGTATTACGAATGATCGCGATCGCTTTATCGATATCAAGAAGGATCTTGGCAAGACCATCGAGAAGATGGAGTCTGTCCTTCTTCTTATCCATCTCGAATACAACTTCTCTCTTCTGGCAGGAACGTCTCCAGACAATCCACTCGGCGAGAAGCTGAGTTACGCCCATAACTCTCGGATAACCGTTGATCAGGACGTTGAAATTACAGGAGAAGACATCTTCCAGTTTTGTGAAACGGAAGAGCTTTGTCATCAGGGCATCGAGGTCAGTTCCTCTCTTGCACTCGATACAGATCTTTAAACCGTCAAGGTCGGTCTCGTCACGGACATCGTTGATCTCCTTGACTTTACCGGACTTAACGAGTTCCGTGATCTCATCGATGACCGCCTCAGCGGTTGTCGTATACGGGATCTCGGTAACTTCGATCAGGTTGTTCTTCTTATCGGCAAAATACTTCGAACGGATGCGGACAGGTCCTTTTCCCGATTCATAGATCGAACGCATTGCGGTCTCATCGTAAAGGATGATGCCTCCGCCCGGGAAATCCGGCGCCGGCATGATCTCAAGGATATCCGCGGTTGGATCCTTCATGTAGGCGATCGTCGCTTCGCAGACCTCTTTAATGTTGAAAGAGCAGATATTCGAAGCCATACCGGCAGCGATACCCTGGTTACTGTTAACGAGGATCGACGGATAAGTCGCCGGAAGGAGCACAGGCTCTTTCATCGTTCCGTCGTAGTTGTCTACGAAATCTACAGCGTTCTTATCAAGGCCTTTAAAGAGCTCTTCACAGAGCTTTTCGAGACGGACCTCGGTATATCTCGGAGCCGCGTACTGCATATCGCGGGAATACTGCTTACCAAAGTTACCCTTGGAATCAACGTAAGGATGCAAGAGCGCGCCGTTACCTCTTGCCAAACGGACCATCGTCTCGTAGATCGCCGAATCGCCGTGAGGATTGAGCTTCATGGTCTGACCGACTACGTTACTGGACTTCGTACGGTTACCCTTAAGAAGACCCATCTTGTACATCGTGTAAAGGAGTTTTCTGTGAGACGGCTTAAAACCGTCGATCTCCGGGATCGCACGCGAAACGATGATACTCATCGCGTAAGGCATGAAGTTCGATTCCAGGGTATCGTTAATATCCTGAAGTGTCGGATCAGACGGCGGAAGTCCCTGTGACTGGCTCTTCAGGGAGTTTTTCTCCGGTGTCTCTGCTATGTCTTTTTTACTCTTTCTTGCCATGTTCGTTCTCTCTTCTTAAATCAGTCTACATCCAGCATCTCGAGGTAAAGGTGACCATCACGCTCGATATGTTCTTTTCTACCCTGCAGGTTGTCTCCGAGCAAGAGCTCAAATGTCTCCATTGTAGCCGTTTCATCGCCCGGAACGACCTTGATGAGTCTTCTCGTGACAGGATTCATGGTCGTCTCCCACATCATCTCAGGCTCATTCTCACCAAGACCTTTGGAACGCTGAAGCGTGCACTTCTCGGCAGGATACTTCTGAAGGATCTCCGCCTTTTCTTTCTCGTTATAAGCGAACATCGTCTTCTCTTCGCCTTTGTTTCTGTATGTGATCTCAAAGAGCGGAGATTCCGCGATAAAGACCTTTCCTTCACGGATCAATGTCGGCATCAGACGGAAGATCATCGCCAGTATCAAGGTTCGGATATGGAAACCGTCGACGTCGGCATCGGTACAGATGATGACCTTGTTCCAGCGAAGGAGCGACAGGTCAAAGGAGGAAAGATCTTTATTGTGCTTTGTCTGGATCTCAACACCGCAACCGAGGACTTTAACGAGATCCGTGATGATCTCACTCTTAAAGATCGTCGGGTAATCTGCCTTTAAGCAGTTGAGGATCTTACCTCTTACCGGCATGATCGCCTGGAACTCGGCGTCACGGCCCATCTTACAGGAGCCCAAAGCGGAGTCACCCTCTACGATGTAGAGCTCTCTTTGCTCTACGTCCTTCGTTCTGCAGTCAACAAACTTCTTAACGCGGTTGTTGATATCGATGCTGCCCATGAGCTTCTTTTTGACGTTCAAACGCGTCTTCTCGGCATTCTCACGGGATCTCTTATTGATCAGGATCTGCTCGACGACACGGTCACCCTCGGGCTTATTCTCGATGAACCATACTTCCAGTTTCTGACGGATCAAATCAGCCATGAAATCCTGGATGAATTTATTCGTGATCGCTTTCTTCGTCTGGTTCTCGTAACTTGTCTGTGTCGAGAAAGAACTGGTGACGAGGATCAGGCTGTCCGCGATGTCCTGGAACACGATCTTGCTCTCATTGGCCTTGTACTTGTCTCTTGCGCGGATCTGTCTGTCGATCTCCGCGGTAAAAGCACTTCTCACGGCTTTATCCGGAGCGCCGCCATGCTCGAGAAAACTCGAGTTATGGTAGTACTCAAGGACATTCGTCTCATTGTTGAAGCAGAAAGCCACCTGGCACTTTACCTTATATTCAGGCTTATCCGCTCTGTCTTTACCTCTTCCCATACCATCGAAAGATGCCGGAGAAGAAAGACCCTTTTCACCGCTGAACTCAGCGACATAACCTTCGATACCGGAAGGATAGCAGAAAGTAAACTCTTCACCGCTCTCCTCATCCTTAAGAAGGAATGTAACGCCGCTGTTTACGACAGCCTGACGCTTCAGGATCTGAAGGAACGCGTCGAGCGGGATGTTGATATCTGTGAATACTTCACGGTCCGGCTTCCACTTCTGGATCGTACCGGTACGCTTAAAGCGAGTCGGCTCCTTCAAAAGACCGCCGATATTCTCGCCTTTTTCGAAATGCAGGCTGTATTTGAAACCGTCACGGAATACGGTAACGTCGAAGTACTCCGAAGAATACTGCGTGGCGCAGGCGCCGAGACCGTTTAAGCCCAAACTGAACTCATAGCTCTCGCCGGTATCGTTATTATACTTACCGCCGGCGTAAAGCTCGCAGTAAACAAGTTCCCAATTAAAGCGCTGCTCTTTTGTATTGTAGTCAAGCGGGATACCACGTCCGAAGTCCTCAACAGAGATCGATCCGTCTTTATAACGGACGACTTCGATCTTATTGCCGTATCCTTCTCTTGCTTCGTCGATCGAGTTACTTAAGATCTCGAAAAATGAGTGTTCGCAACCCTCAAGGCCGTCAGATCCGAAGATGACGCCCGGACGTTTACGAACGCGATCCGCGCCTTTTAACGCGGTAATGGTGTCGTTTCCATACGAAGACTTGCTTGGCATATATATATAACCTCACATACTTATAATCCATAAGATTATACCACAACATCATGTGGTCGGAAGCGACAAATACTACAAAATTTAGTGAAAGCATGAAAAAAGGAGCTATCTTTCGATTGCTCCTTGATCATACATGGTGAGCCCAGGGGGATTCGAACCTCCGGCCCACAGCTTAGAAGGCTGTTGCTCTATCCAGCTGAGCTATGGACCCACGTTGTAAGAATGACGATCACGATGGATCGTCATTCATGGAGCGGGTGATGGGAATCGAACCCACGTGATCAGCTTGGAAGGCTGGAGTTCTACCATTGAACTACACCCGCAAGTAACTTTCGCATAGTCATCTTGCAAACTTGCCTAGATATAATACTACACGAAAGTCGGCTTGTCTAGAAGAAATTTTGAAATGTCAGTAAGCTGTTAAGAAGGTACTGTCTCGGAGAGATATTCACCGGAAACATAGAATCCGTCTTCTGTCTTATACCAGCCGTTTTCTGTCTTTGCGACTACAACGATCTGCATTCCTTTTGTGAACTTGGCAACGCCCGCGTAATCCGGTCCCGGACCTTTTCTGACGTTGAGATATGTCTGAACATTCGCGTACATGACCTTGGCTTCGATGGCGTCTTCTTTCCATGTAACAGCCTGATCATTTTCCTGGATAGTCATACCGTATTCAAGCAATGTTGTCTCGACAGTCGTCGGAGCGACAGTGACCATTGGAGTTGTTTCAGTCGTAGACGGGGACGTTTCAGATGAAGCTTCCTCACCTTTACCGCCGCATGCTGTAATAGCAAGCACCATGGAACATGCCATGGACAAACCCAGTGCTTTTGCAATTATAGAAGATCGTTTCATAGGACACGCTCCTTCACGATATATTTTCACTCTAATTTAATAGTACACCATTCTTTGCGAATTATTGCAAATGAATTTTACAATGAGATTACATTTTCAACTTCGGGGTTCAGTCGGACATACATCTCGTGATCCTGATACTTCCCGTCGATCTCCATGAACTTGATGTTATAGCCCATCTTCTCAAAACTGCAGTTCTTTACGCAGGCAAGAGATCTATCGTTTGTCGGAAGGATATCCGCCTCGATCCTGTGAAGCTTATAGTACTTGAACATGAATCTGCAGCCGGCTTCTAAGGCCTCTCTCATATATCCCTGTCCCTGGCACTTCTCATCCAGGTGATAGCCGACATAACAGGTATTCATACTTCCGCCGATAATGCTGTAAAAGGAGATACGCCCGATGATCTTTTCGGGTTCATTCGGCTTTGTGATCCAGAACGGAACCATCTCATTGCGGTTAAACATATGAAGGTCCGATTTCAAAAACACCTTCTGCTCTGAAACCGTGAAATACTGATTCTTATGCTGCTGCGAGTATTGCTTATGAAAAGCACGGTTACGGACAAGGTAGTCCGTAACCGCGCTAGAAGCTGACGGTTTATAAACTGAAAGGATCAGTCTTTGGGTCTTCACCGAAAGAACGGCGCCCTTAACGGGAGTGATGATCTCAAACTTCGCCATCGTCATCCCCGTCTTTATTATCTTCGTCCTCAGGCTTATCTTCCTGATCAGCACTGTTTTCGGGTGAAGCGTCATCTGTATCAACTACAGTGATCAGCGGAGAAGGAACTGACTGTTCGATCACCGGTTCAGGCTTCTTTTCCGGGAATTCCGGGAAATCCGGAAGCGGCTCTTCTTTCTTCACTTCTTCTTTCTTATCAAGGTCTTCACCTGCGCGCTTTGCACCCGGACGACGCATCTCAGGTTCTTCGTCACCGAACTGATAGTAGTGATCGCCTTCGTTCTCGGGAGTTTCCTCTTCAGGCTCAGCTACATTGTCATTCTCTTCAGGTTCATCTACGTCTTCCTCTTCAACGTATGCCTGATCCATATCGTTTCTGTCTTTCATGCGCATTACCAGAAGAACTACGAATGCGGCAAGAAGGAGACAGCACACACCGGCCAGAACGATCGTCGCGAGCTTATATCTGTTACCGCCGTTAGATGTGCTTTCAGGAGTAGCGGTCTCAACCGGAGCAGTCGTCGGTGTCGGCGTCGGAGACGGTGTAGGTGTATCTGTCGGAACCGGGGTCGGTGTCGCGATCAGATCAGAGATATCTCCACGGAACGGCAGGATCATGCCTGTCTGTTCGTCAAGATAATAGATGCTTTCTGTACCTGCGGAATCCATGAGATAAATAAGGGACGGAAGCTCAGGATGCTCTGTGTTCTTGAGAACTTCTACTTCATGTTCCTGATATGTGTAAGTCGCTTTTTCATATCCGTTCGGGATCACGTAATCAGACGGGATCGGAAGGATCATCATCGAAACTGCTTCATTCGTATACGCATAGCAAGGAGCTACCGTCTGTGTATCCAGATCATAGATATAAAGGCCATTACCACTATCAGAAAGCAGCCACATCATCAGAGTTCCCGAAGGACCGACAAGACAAGGAACCGTCTTGGAGTTATAAGTTGTCTCAGACCATGCAAAACCGGTCGGGATCGTCTCAAGAGATTCAGGTTCCAGGATCGTGTAGCTGTTTCCGTCTGTTACGATGACCGGATACGGCTCAGGTGTCGGTGTCGGAGCACCACGGGTAACAAGGATCTTATATGTCTTCACATCACCGTTTTCCGCGGTAACGGATACTTTTACCGTATTATCACCGGGATTCAGGGATTTCTGTACACCGTTAAGAGAAACCTTTGCCTTGGAATCCTCGGGTGTCGCGGTTACCGCGATGGATGTCTGGGATTCAGGTACTGTGACGTGGTAGTTCGTTGTACCCTTGGAAAAGGACGGGCTCAGGGTGCCCGGCGCGACAGAAAGCGAGCTGAGATTTGCGTTACCGGAAAGAACTACCGGAGCAACGATCGTGATACTCGCAGAAGCGCTGGTGCTGTAACTTGCCGTACCGTCAAGGCTTGATACTTCAAGGCTGACACTTACACTTGCGACGCCTTCCTTTAAGCACTTAAGCTGAACAACGGCGATCGTGGAACCGGAAGGGATATTACAGTTATAGTCGAGGAACGACTTACTGGATTTTCCGAAGTTCGCGGCACCGTAATTACCGGCGGAGATTCCGACGATCTCGAAATACTCACTGTCCACGTTAATACTTCCGTTATATCCACCGTAAGGGCCATCGCCGCTTACCGTGACGTTTACGTTTATCGTCTTTCCTACTTCTGCACTCCCGCTTTTCGAAAGTCCCGCAGCCGGAGCTGCCCAGACTTTGGCGGCCTGCATCATGCCGACAACGAATGCTGCCGATACGACGAACGCCGCCGCTTTGTGCCAGAATCTGCTTAAGTTTGATTTCATACTTTTTCCTCAGCTTTCATTACCATTCATATAGTTCGATCATTGAGTGATCTTATTCAATTGCAAGATGTGTCTCGAAATAAGCGTCAAGTCCGCGGCATTGATCTTACCGTCATTATTCGCGTCTGCGCCCTGCATGCCGGAAGCACTCAGAGTACCTTCGCCGAGAATGTAACGAGAGATCAACGTCAGATCAGCGGAACTGATCTTACCGTCGCAGTTCGCGTCACCTCTGATAAACAGAGCTCCGATATAAACGACACTACCGGAAGCATCCTCGACCTGGATCAGGTCGCCGGTGCAGATCGCGGCTGCGTCATCTTTACCCTGACCGTTCATATTCACGTATGTCAGTGTATAACCGTCAGCCATCGTGAAAAGCGCCTTTGCCGCGGCTACCGTTGTGCCCGGCTCGATGCCGCCGTAGAAGTTTTCAGTACTCGGCAGGGACGTTGTAAAGTATCCGTCAGCAGCGCCTGTATTTCTTGCGATGTTCAGAGTATAGACTCTCGAAGATCCGTTTTCAGCCGTACACATGACATCGATCGAGTTGACTCCGTCACCGAGAGCAATGTCACCGATTCCGGTTACTTTCGCCTTATCGGAAGCCGGCTTCGCGTCAACATGCACTGTTGTGCAGGAAGCAGGAACTACAAGATAGTAATCCGTGCAGTTCATGGTATCGAATTCAGGTGTCAGCAGGTATCCGGATACCGAAAGCTCACTGAGATATGCGTTCGGGTTACCGCTCGGAGAAGCAAGTACGCACGGAGAAGACGGAAGACCGGAATAAACAGGGATGGAAAATGAGATCTCTGTATTCAGGATATTCGCCTTGCTATACGCGTTATACATCTTCTTGCCTTCAGAAGCGGCACCGCGGATGTTCGTCATGTACTGGTGATTACAGTACTGGGAACCATCCGACGGATTGATGTTGAACTTCATCTGATAGATCGTATTCTGTCCGATGTTGAGATATGAATCGGCAATAAATCTGCTTCCGCCGAGAATAGATTTATAAGGAGTATTCCACGGCAGATAGTAGGTTGCATTCTTTGCTGTATTAATGGATCCATCGGCATTTACATAACCGTCACGAGCGAAAGCGAGTCCTTTTGCCACAGGATCAGGGCTCGAGGACGCGCCTACATTAAAGTAGTTATAAAGATTCGTGTACTGTTTTTTGTAGTAAGTAGAATAATAGTTTCCGCTGGTCGAGTTACTACCCGAAGCAGAAACCTCCTGAAGTACTTTTGCCGCGAGGAAGATCGGATTCGCGTTGAAGTTTCCGGCGGCCGACATGAATGCCTGCTCATAGGAAATGTAAGTACCCGCGCCGGTGATGATCGTCTTATCCTGCATAAACGTTCCGTTCAGCATTCCCTTAACTGACTCGATCTTCTGCGTAGACTCATCGTAAGAGAGATTGAGGAACTGGAAGATCATATCCTCGGAAAGCATGTTTCTCGGATCCAGGTAATGCTTGACCACACTCGCCGAAGCGTTGACCCAGGAAGATCCGTCATATGGTGTAAATGTACCTGTCTGCCAGTTGTAAGCTCCGGGTTCCGTGGACTTCCAAGCGTCATTTACTGAATTCTCGATAAGGCTGACACCGAGTCTGGTCTGAAGAGCTACTGTATCGTCAAAGCTCTTTAAAGCCTGAACCGGCTTGAAGTGCCACATAGGATGTTTGGCGTGCAGCGAGCGAAGATACGGTTTGTAAGAATCCGGGAATCCTGAGATCTCAGTTTCGAATGCGGGATCCGAATTGATATCGGCGTCTTTCGCCAGGAATTCATCAACGACATAACCGTCAAACTGCTGCCCGTTACTCGAGTACTTAACATGGCACCACTTGTTATATCCGGAAGGATCATTAGAAAGCGTCACAACGTCGTAAACATGGACACGGCCGCCACTTCTGAGCACGCCGATAACAGTCGTATTGACTGTACCTGCCTTGTTACGTACATTGCAGCTGTCTACGATAACCGTAGCGTATTGCGTATCATCCGCAAGTGCTCTTCTCATCAACGGTAACATCGCCAACAGCAGGACGCAGGAAAGCGCCGTTGCACATACCCGTACAAAGGCTCTCTTGCTTGTGTGTTTCATTTTACGCGACATATACGTTATTCCTTAACCTCATATATGTAATCGAGTTTATAGTAGCAAAACTATATTTTCTATTGGTTACAGTAATATCACATTTTTTGCCCCAAAAGTCAAAAGGGAGGCTCAAAAGGGCATAAAAAACGGCTGTCTCACAATCGAGACAGCCCTCGTTGATCCGTTGGTGGCTCACTGGAGGCTCGAACTCCAGACCCCTTGATTAAAAGTCAAGTGCTCTACCGACTGAGCTAGTGAACCGTATGGCTGGGGTAGCAGGATTCGGACCTACGAATGCGGGAGTCAAAGTCCCGTGCCTTACCGCTTGGCTATACCCCATCGAAACCCCTAAAGGGAATGTGGGGTGGGATATGGGAGTCGAACCCATGGCCTCTAGTGCCACAAACTAGCGCTCTAACCAACTGAGCTAATCCCACCAAGATTCTCCCAAAAGGCACTACGAAATTATAATGTTTTCCGCCCCTTTATGTCAAGCATTTATTTTGTACTGATTATATAATCTCAAGAGCCCGAAACCACGCTCCTCTTGCCCTTTCGTATATAGAAAAGCACTTCTGCTTGGTGTATAATGCTCCTACACATTAGAAACCGAGGTATTTCCTATGGATATCGAAAACGCATACATCACACTTCCGCAAGGCTTTATCGCCAACGGCGTACACGCAGGACTGAAACCGAATGGCAACCCGGATCTCGGATTTATCGCTTCCGACCGTCCCGCATCTGTCGCCGGCGTATATACTAAGAATCTTGTAAAAGGTCATTCTCTTACGCGTTCTATTTCCATTATCAAAAAGAAAGAGACCGTACGCGGTATCATCATCAACAGCGGTAACGCAAATGCCTGTGTCGGCGAGATGGGCGAAGAAGACGCCAAGTCCATGGCCTCTGCCGTTGCAAAAGAACTGAACGTCGACTCGGATGACATCCTCACCGCTTCTACCGGTGTTATCGGTTCCCGTCTCCCGCTTGATAAGATCATCTCCGCGATCCCGGGTCTTGTAAACAACGCCTCTTCTTCCGAAGAGACAGGACACCTTGCGGAAAGAGCGATCATGACTACTGATACTCAACCTAAGGAAGTTGCCGCGACAGTCAACATCTTCGGCAAAGAGATCACGATCGCCGCGATCGCGAAAGGCTCCGGTATGATCCACCCGAATCTGGCAACCATGATCAGTGTCTTCACGACTGATGCCAACATCAAGCAGGACGTTCTCCAGTCCATGATCAGTGATAACGTTAAGGACACATACAACCGTGTTTCCGTTGACGGCGACACATCCGTATGCGATATGGTCGTCATCATGGCCAATGGCGCTTCCGAAACACCGGAGATCACCATGGGCTCCGAAGAGTATGAAACCTTCAAGGAAGCTTTCCATGCTCTTTGCTTCGATCTTGCCAAGATGATAGCTTCCGATGGTGAAGGTGCTTCCAAGCTCGTTGAGGTTGAAGTCGTCGGCGCGAAGACTGCGCAGGACGCATACCTTTGTGTTCTTGCGATCTGCCGTTCCCCGCTCTGTAAGACAGCGATCTTCGGCCAGGACGCGAACTGTGGTCGTTTCATCACGGCTCTCGGTTATTCCGGTGCAGACATCGATCCTGACAAGATCAGCATGTTCTTATCCGGACTTCCGGTCTACGAAAAAGGCGTAGCTCTTCCGTTCGACGAAGAGGTCGCTAAGGAAAAGCTTTCCGAACACGATATCCTGATCCGTGTTGAATTAAATGACGGTGAATACAACGATCGTATGTGGACATGCGACTTCACCTACGATTACGTAAAGATCAATGCCAGCTACAGAAGCTGAGATCTGTCACAACTCAAGGAAACAAAAAAGCGGCCGATCGGCCGCTTTCTTTTTACTTTTCTTCTTTTTTCTCTTTCACATCGAAGGTGAACTGTTCTTTTCGGTAACCCACCGAGATCTTTTCGGCTTTTTCGAACTTACCGGAAAGGTACATATCCGCAAGAGGATCTTCGATTCGCCTCTGGATCGTCTTGCGAAGCGGTCTCGCACCGAACTTCGGATCGTAACCTTCTTTTGCCAGCTGATCCTTCGCAGCCTCAGAAACGGAAATGCCGACTCCCTTTTCCTTCATCTGCTCGGTAACTTCCTTGAGCATAAGATCAACGATCTTTCTGATCTCTTCTTTTGAGAGTTCCTGGAAAACCACGATCTCATCGACACGGTTAAGGAATTCCGGACGGAACTGTTCTTTCAGCGCGGTATTGACACGGTTCTCAAGAGCGATATGGTCATCACCGTTAAATCCGAAGCCGTTTGCCTTAAGGGATGTTCCTGCATTCGAGGTCATGATGATGATCGAGTTTTCAAAATTGACCACACGACCATGGCTGTCTGTCAGACGGCCGTCATCAAGGATCTGAAGCATGACATTAAAGACATCCGGGTGAGCCTTTTCGATCTCATCGAAAAGAATAACGGAATACGGTCTTCTTCTTACCTTCTCGGTGAGCTGTCCGCCGTCGTCATAACCGACATAACCCGGAGCCGCACCAAAGAACTTGGTAACTTCCCACTTCTCCATATACTCGGACATATCGACACGGATCAGCGCATCTTCCTTCGCGAACATCGCCTCGGCCAGAGCCTTTACAAGCTCCGTCTTACCGACACCGGTCGGACCTACGAAGATAAACGAAGAAGGCTTATGCTTCTTTCCAAAACCGGAACGGTTTCTTCTGATCGCTCTGGCAAGAGCGCTTACGGCTTTCTCCTGACCGATGACTCGCTCATGGAGACGGTCCTCAAGCTTGAGAAGTCTTTCAGATTCAGACTCGGAGATACGCTTAACCGGAATACCGGTCCACATCTCGATGACACGGGCAATATCTTCACAGTCGATAATATCGGGTTTAAGCTCGTCTTCCAGAGATTCGATCTGTTTTTCCAGACGCATGACCTGAGACTTCTTCTCGGCCTGCTTTTCATAGAGGTTCTCTTTCTCGATCTCCTCAGGGGTCGCAGACATCTCGATACGGGCTTCCAGTGCTTTCACTTCTTTATCGAGTGCAGCATAGTCTTCTTTGAGCTTGACCAGTTTTACCAGACGCTCTTCTTCCAGATTAGCATGAGAGCCTGCCTCATCCAGAACGTCGATCGCCTTATCCGGCAGGAAACGGTCGGTAATATATCGAGAAGACATACGGACCGCATATTCGATCACATCGTCCGGATACTTTACGAAGTGGTGTTCCTCGTAGTAATCCTTTACACCCTTTAAGATCTCGATCGTATCTTCCACGGAAGGTTCTTCGATGATGACCTTCTGGAAACGACGTTCGAGAGCGGAATCTTTCTCGATATGACGGCGATACTCATCAAGCGTCGTAGAACCGATCACGCGGATCTCGCCTTTGGCAAGAGCCGGCTTAAGGATATTCGCAGCATTCATGGCACCTTCTGCATCGCCGGCACCCATGATGTTATGCATCTCATCGATGACCAGGATCACGTTCTGGTTCTTCGTTGCCTCATCGACGACGTTCTTCATACGGCTTTCGAACTGACCACGGAACTGAGTTCCCGCAACCATGGCCGTCATATCCAGAAGATATACGGACATATTCAGAAGCTTCGGCGGTACTTCACCATTGGCGATCTTCACCGCTAGGCCTTCCGCTACGGCAGTCTTACCTACACCCGGTTCACCGATTAGCGCCGGGTTATTCTTGGAACGGCGGTTGAGGATCTGAACGACTCTCTCGAGTTCTTTTTCACGGCCGATCAGACGGTCGATCTTTCCTTCTTTAGCAAGGCGTGTCAGATTGGTACCATACTGCTCGAGGAACTTATTCTTGCTCTTTCCCTCTTTCTTCTGGCCCTTACGCTTTTCCTGATCTTTTCCGAGATGGAGGAATCCGAGATTGGATTCATTCTCGTTTTCGTCGCCCTCTTCCTGCTTTCCGAAGATATCGAACGGGAAGATACCGCGCTTGGGCTTCTCCTCACCTTCCACTTCGTCAAACGGAAGCTCGATGTCAGCGTCTTCCACTTCCATATCGGGATCATCTTCCGGCATATCATCCAAAGAGAAACTGTCATTAACGAGCATCTTGAAAAGATCCTGCGGATTCGCAGTCTCTGCGCCGCTCATCAGACGATTGAGGCGTTCGGTAACATCATCAATGTTATTGTCATTGATGCCTGCCGCCGAGAACATATCTCTGATGTCGCCGAGACCTGTGTCATACGCGCACTTGATGCACAGGCCCTCGTTGATACGTTCGTTATTCTCGAAACGAGTGGTGAAAACGACCGCTACATTCTTTTTGCATATATCACAAAGACTCATTTATTCTTCCTTTTCTTCCAGGGGCTTTCTCTTTCTCCTGGGTTTCGGACCGGTAGCGATCTCCAGCGCTTCCCGCTCCACCTTTCTTTTCTGTTCGGAATCATCGATCGGTCCGGATTTCTTCATTCTCGCCTTTGTACTGTCAAGAACCGGCTTTAAGAACTGTCCGGTATAAGAGCCGGGCACTTTGCATACCTCTTCGGGAGACCCGCAAGCAACGATCGTGCCGCCCTTATCTCCTCCCTCAGGGCCAAGATCGATAATATAGTCCGCTGTTTTGATCACATCGAGGTTATGTTCAATGACCAAAACAGTATTACCATTTTCGGCCAGGCGGTTCAAAATGTCAACCAACTTATGAACGTCGGCGATGTGAAGGCCTGTCGTAGGCTCGTCCAGAATGTAGAAAGTACGGCCTGTACTGCGCTTACTGAGCTCGGTCGCAAGCTTGACACGCTGCGCCTCACCACCGGAAAGCTGAGTCGCCGGCTGTCCGAGACGGATATATCCGAGTCCAACCTCGGAAAGCGTCTGCAGTTTCGAGGCGATACGCGGAACATTCTTGAAGAATTCAAGCGCCTCATCGACCGTCATTGCCAGTACATCCGCGATATTCTTGCCCTTGTACTTGACCTGCAGTGTCTCACGGTTATATCTCTTTCCTTTACATACATCGCACTTAACGTATACGTCCGGAAGGAAGTGCATCTCGATCTTGTTTACACCGTCGCCCGAGCAGGCTTCGCAACGGCCGCCCTTGACGTTAAAACTGAATCGTCCGTTCTTATAGCCTCTTGCCTTGGCGTCCGGAGTATTCGCGAAAAGTTCTCGGATGAGGTCAAAGCATCCTGTATAGGTCGCAGGATTGGATCTCGGGGATCTTCCGATCGGAGACTGGTCGATCGCAATGACCTTATCGAGATGTCCGACACCGTTGATCTTGTCGCAGAGTCCCTTGGATCTCCTTGCACCATTTAAATCCGTCGCGAGTTTGCGAAGGATGATACCGTTCACAAGCGAACTCTTACCGGATCCGGAAACACCCGTGATACATGTAAACAAGCCGATCGGGATATCTACGTTGATCTTCTTTAAGTTATTCTCTCTTGCGCCGACGATACTGAGATATCTTCCGTCCGGCTTTCTTCTCTTGACCGGGATCGGGATGAACTTCTCGCCGGAAAGGTACTGCCCTGTGATCGACTGCGGGATCTTCATGATCTCTTCCGCTGTTCCGACGCCAACGACAAAACCGCCGTGCTCACCTGCGCCGGGTCCCATATCGACAATAATGTCGGCCGCGCGCATCGTGTCCTCGTCATGCTCAACCACAAGAACGGTATTACCAAGGCGCTTCAATTTCTCAAGCGTAGCCAGAAGACGGTTATTGTCTCTTTGGTGAAGTCCGATCGAAGGCTCGTCCAGAATATAAAGAACACCGGTAAGACTGGAACCGATCTGGGTCGCCAGACGGATACGCTGTGCCTCACCACCGGAAAGTGTAGCCGCGGCGCGCGCGAGCGTCAGATAATCGAGACCGACATCGACCATAAAGCCGAGGCGCGCCAGGATCTCTTTAAGGATCGGCTCCGCGATCTTCTTCTCTCTGGTCTTGAGATTCAGATTCTGGAAATGCTTGATGCACTTTCTGATCGGCATACTCGTTACTTCATAGATATTCTTGCCGCCGACGGTAACCGCTAAAGAAGCGGGTTTCAGTCTCGCGCCATGACAGCTGCTGCATTCCGTCGTGGTCATATACTGTTCGTAGTGCTGTTTCAGTTCTTCGGAAGAGGCTTCACGACTCCTTCTTTCAACACTCGGGATAACCCCCTCCCAGGAGTTCATGTAAAGACCGTCACGACGATATACACTGTTCGTCGTGTCGATGATCATCTTCTCTCCGCCGTTACCATAAAGGATAATGTCCTGGATCCTCTTCGGAAGCTTGTTCCAGGGAGTATCCAGCGAAAACTCGTACCTCGCGGAAAGCGCCTCGATAAACGCGCGTCCCCAGCTCTTCGGATCGTCGAACTTCCAGCCCGCCGTCGTGATCGCGCCTTCATTGATGGATGCTTCCGGCTTCTGCACGCACAGTTCAGGATCAACATTCGTATGGTATCCGAGGCCTAAGCACTCCGGGCATGCGCCGAAGGGATTATTGAACGAGAACATTCTCGGAGACAGTTCTTCTACACTGATTCCGCAGTCAGGACAGGAAAGCTTCTGCGAGAAAAGCACTTCGTTGATGTTATATGTGCGCTCACCGTCTTCACCTTCCGTCGGCACCTGGATCTCGACTAGCAGAAGACCGTCTGCAAGCTTCAGCGCAGTCTCACAGGAATCTGTAAGTCTCGTTCTGGCGTCTTCCCTAACGACCAGACGGTCGATGACGACCTCGATATCGTGCTTTCTGTTCTTATCCAGTTTAATCTCTTCTTCATCGAGCTCATGCATCTCCCCGTCCAGACGGATCCTTGCGTAACCGCTCTTTCTGTACTCTTCGATCTGCTTGGTGAATTCGCCCTTGCGTCCGCGGACAACCGGAGACATCAGGATCAGTCTCGTTCCTTCGCGATAACCCATAAGCTGCTCGATGATCTGATCGATCGACTGGGACATGATCTCTTTTCCGCACTTATAGCAATGCGGCACACCGATACGTGCATAAAGAAGACGGAAATAGTCATAAACTTCTGTAACCGTTCCGACAGTAGATCTCGGGTTACGGCTCGTCGTCTTCTGGTCGATCGCGATAGACGGAGAAAGGCCGTCGATACTGTCGAAGTCCGGTTTTTCAAGCTGTCCGAGGAACTGTCTGGCGTAGGAAGAAAGAGACTCTACGTAGCGTCTCTGACCCTCGGCGTAGATCGTATCAAAAGCCAGCGATGACTTTCCCGAACCGGAAAGTCCCGTTACTACAACAAACTTGTCTCTCGGAATATCCAGATTGATATTCTGCAGGTTATGTTCTCTTGCACCGCGGATGCGGATATAGTCATTCATGTGTGTTTCTTCCTTGTTCGAATATATGTTCCTTTTCAGTATAAACGATAATTTTTATAAAGTATATAGCATTTTCAAGATAAGTCCAGAAGACTTTTTTGACAAATCACCGTAAGGCACTTGCACCGCTAAAAATCTTATGGTATTATCTTCCATGCACTTAAAAAGTGAGTGGTGACCTGGCCCCATGGTCAAGCGGTTAAGACGGAGCCCTCTCAAGGCTCAATCAGGAGTTCGATTCTCCTTGGGGTCACCACAAAAGCAAAGGAGTTGCCGAAATGGCAACTCCTTTTGTTTTACTTAATTCTCTGGTTTCGGATCAGGTATATCGGGGTTAGTTTCCGGCGGAACCTCTTCTGTCGGAAGGATGTTCCCTGCCTTGTTCTTATCAGAGAACAAACGGTTCATCTCCTGTTCCATGATCTTCTGTCTTCTCTCCATCTCAAGAAGTTCGGGATCCGTATTCGGAGCCATCGCTCTTCTTCCCGGTCTTTGCGGAGCCGGCGAATCTGAAGGAGCAGGCTTCGTCTCCGGCTTTTCTTCCTTTTTCTCAGGTTTCGGTTTGGCATTTTCGCCGGAAACATTTGAACGTACAGGACGGATCGCACGAGCCGCGGCCATACCGACAGTCGGCTTTTGCAGATATCCGTTCATGACCTCAGGCTTCGGCTCATCCGGATCCGGCTCTTTGGCTTTCTTCGCCGCCTTGATCTTCTCAATAACAGCTCCCACCGGAATAAAGTTCTTGCAGATATCCGGGAAAGACATCTCCTTTTTCGCCAGGTGGTTATACCTCAGATATATCAGGATCACAACGATAAACAGTATTCCCAGAAGGATATATGTGGAGTAGTCCGTCGAATCATCAGAGGAAGTGGAAGCTTTCGCAACTGCTTTTTTCGTCTCTTCAGATGGAGTCGGATCTTCGCTCGGCCCGGTATCAGGCGGATCCGTCTCGGAAAGCACCGGTGCGATCACTGTAGGATCTGATGAAGATGTTTCCTCCGGAACCGTCGTTTCTTCTGAAGACTCTGATGTTTCAGATGATTCAGGTACGGGCGTCGGCGTTTTGGTAGGTTTCGGAGTCGCCGTCGCGGCAGGCGTCGGGGTTGCAGACTCTGTGGCCGGCGTAGTCTCCACCACAGGAACCGGAGTCGGCGTACTTGTCGGCGCAGGTGAAGGTGTCGGCGTGTTTGTCGGCAACGGAGTCGGAGTAGGCGTATCGGTCGGGATCGGCGTCGGAGTCGGGTTATCGCCGCTGACGATAGACAGACCTTTTAGTTTCGCCCAAAAACCCGTTATGTTCGTTTCTGCAACATATACCGTAAACTTTCCGTTGGGATTTCCGGAATTACCCTTTACTTTCACAGTGAGGTACTCACCACTGTATGCGTAATACTCGATTCCCTTCGAATACGAGAACGAATCAGAAGGCAAATAATCCTTGGATAATTCAAACGAAGCCAGTAAAGA
Source organism: Clostridiales bacterium (assembly GCA_017617525.1). Taxonomy (GTDB): domain Bacteria; phylum Bacillota; class Clostridia; order Saccharofermentanales; family Saccharofermentanaceae; genus Scatonaster. Next base: position 5,345 of record JAFZWA010000004.1, on the reverse strand, counting down.
ATCGCCTTCTTTATATCCCTTGGTCACGAATGTAAAATACCCGTGATCGTCATCCTCGTTACCATAATCATCTATATAGCATGCGGCCGCATAAACATCGGTAGCAAGAGATGGAATGAGCAAAAGCATAGAAAAGCACAGAGATATGCATATAAACAAACATATAAATCTGTTTCTACGCGTATCAGTCATTCGGTACACTTCCTTCTCCGCTCTCATTCGGCAGATCAGTTTTCATCTTGTTCTTATTGGAAAACAGCTGGTTCATTTCCTGTTCCATGATCTTCTGTCTTCTCTCCATCTCGGCAAGCGCCGGGTCTGTATTAGTTGCCATCGCTCTTCTTCCCGGTCTTTGCGGAGCGGGTGAATCTGAAGCGGGCTTCTGCTCTGTTTTTTCTGCATTCTCAGTTTTCGGCTGATTCTCCGTTCCCGATACATTCGAGCGCACCGGACGTACTGCACGTGCAGCTGCCGCACCGACCGTCGGTTTCTGAAGATAACCATTCATGACCTCCGGCTTCGGTTCATCCGGATCCGGCTCTTTTGCTTTCTTTAATGACTTGACCTTCTCGACGACCGCGCCTACGGGAATAAAGTTCTTACAGATCTCCGGAAACGGCATCTCTTTTTTTGCCAGATGGCTGTATCTCAGATAAACAAGTATCACAAGAATAAACAGAATGCCCAGAAGGATATATGTGGAATAATCCGTTGAATCATCCGACGAAGCGGAAGCTCTTACTACGGCCTTTTTCGTCTCCGATGTAGTCGGCTCTTCACTCGGCTCCGTATCTGATGGCTCCGTTTCCGAAGTCACCGGTGCGATCACGAGCGGCTCTGTTTCAGATGTTTCTTCCGAAGTAGTTTCTTCTGATGTCTCCGAAGTCTCAGGAACCGGAGTCGGCGTAATGGTCGGCTTCGGAGTTGCCGTCGGAGCCACTGTCGTTTCAACAGTAGTTTCCACTATCGGCATAGGAGTCGGGGTAGCTGTCGGCTCCGGGGTCGGAGTTGATGTCGGGATAGGAGTCGGCGTCGACGTCGGGATAGGAGTGGGTGTCGGAGAAATGTACGAATAATTCGGATAATTCAATCCCAGATTCGTTTCACCATCGGAGACGATCTCCATACAGATCGTCATATCCGTAAGCGGCGACAGATCTTTTGTCTTCACATAAATATTGATGGTGTTTCCACCGTCATAGACTTCGAAAGCCACATCTTTTCCGCTCTTCTCATATATCTTGGTAACCTTCATCTCCACGGTACCACGCATATTGTAGTATCCGAAGCTCACGCAATTCCACTGCGGATCACCATTGATCGTATATTCCTGGTTGATCTTTACTTCACTCTTCGGAACCGCCGCAGTTACTTCCGCAGAACTGACAGTAACTTCCTGGTTGACCGTAGCTTCGACAGAGATCACATTTTCCCCTTTCAATGCATACCTGTCGATGGTAGTGATCTTGAGCGTCTTTCTGTCTGTAAAGTAGGCAGTCGAATTTGAACTTATCGAAGGAGAATGATATCCAGCGTTTCGTCCCCCGTTAGGAATTGCACAATTTCTGGAAAAAGTAACGGAAAGGTCTGCTGATTGATAATCCGAACATCCGCTGAGTCGAAGATCAAACTTAGCGACGCCTCCGAAAAAACTATAGTTTTCAACTGAAACAGAAGTACCTGCAATCGGTGTCATACGCGCGTTTTGCGCAGACGCTTCTACTCGGCTTCCAAGCATCGGAAAAACAAAGCCGGCAAGCAAAAATGAGAGAACCAAAATTGAGCTAAAGACACGCCCCCAACGCCTTAACTTCATACACAACCTCCAAAAACGCACTACAAAGAGCGTTTTACTTTATTTCTCCCATAGCACGATAATATCAAAAGAACCGGCTGATTTCAATTCAACCGGTTCTTTTAGTTCGGTATAACAAGGTTTTCCTTACTCACGTACTTCCATGACACTCTTATATGCCGGTCGGATGATCTTATTCATTCCGATCATTTCCTCGATACGGTGAGCACTCCAGCCGACGATACGAGCAGTCGCAAAGAGCGGTGTATAAAGTTCCGGCGGGATGTCGAGCATCTTATAGACAAGGCCGCTGTAAAAGTCCACGTTCGGGCTTACACCCTTAAAGATCTTTCTAGTCTCGGCGATCGCTTCCGGAGCCAGCTCTTCAACGTTCTTGTAGAGGATATAATCTCTCTCCATGCCCTTCTCTTTCGCGAGAGCCTCAACAAAGGAGTTCAGGACTTCTTCACGAGGATCGCTCATGGAATATACCGCGTGGCCCATACCATAGATCAGTCCGGATTTGTCGAATGCCTGCTTGTTGAGGATCTTCATGAGATAATCCTTGATCTCGGCACGATTTTCCCAATCCGATACATTCTCTTTGATATCATCCATCATACGAACGACCTTAATGTTCGCGCCACCGTGCTTCGGTCCTTTAAGTGAGGACATTGCGGCAGCCATGGCGGAATATGTATCCGAACCGGAAGAGGTTACGACACGTGTCGTAAATGTCGAGTTGTTTCCGCCGCCGTGCTCCATATGAAGCATCAAAGCAACATCGAGAACCTTTGCTTCAAGTGCCGTATACTTCTGATCCGGACGAAGCATCAAAAGGAAATTCTCCGCTGTGGACTTTCCTGTTCTCGGACGATGGATATACATGCTCTGATCGTTATCATAGTGATTGAACGCGTGATAACTGTAAACCGCGAGCATCGGATACTGTGCGATGAGCTGGATACACTGTCTGGTTGAGATATCCAGATCAGAAGCCGTAGATTCATCATCGTACGAAGCAAGAGTCAGAACACTTCTTGTGATGGAATTCATGATGTCACCGCTCGGCGCCTTCATGATGACGTCGCGCGTAAAGTTTGTCGGAAGACATCTGCACTCATCCAGGATATCCTGGAATTCCAAAAGCTGGCTTTCCGTAGGTTTCTCACCAAAAAGCAGAAGATACGCGGTTTTTTCAAAACCGAATTCGTGTTCACCGAGTTCACCGATCAATTTCTTGATGTTATAACCTCGATACCATAATTCACCGGGGCAAGGAACAGGTTTGCCCTCGGGTCCGGAAGTAAAGGAAACAATCTTCGAAATCCTGGTAAGTCCGGTCAGTACGCCTTTTCCATTGATATCGCGCAGGCCGCGGTTGACGCCGTATTTTTCAAACAGCGCATCTTCGATCGTGTCGTTCTTAACAAGTAGCGGCTTCTGGTTCGAAGAGTATTTCGCAATCTTATCAACATCCATATTGATTTCCTCCATTTCCTCAAGATAGTCAGATATTTAGTATATCACAGAACTCTGCCTTTCGGAAATGAAAGAACTGTCACATATAGGATAAATAGGTCAATGCTCTAAAGCTTTATATCGCCATTTGCCGCCTTTATAACGAACCACACAGACAAGCGCGGTCACGCCCCAGGTAAGTCCTGTTGTGATCCAGATGCCCCAGTAATCGAGGAAAGCGATACGCGTGAGGATATTTGAGATAAGGATACGGCAGACCACTTCGGTAAGACCGTTGATCATGGCAAATCCCGTATCGCCACAGCCATTCAAAACAGCGCGCGGGACATAGATCATACCCAGAGCAAAATAGAACGGACTTGTGATGCGAAGTGCTTTCGCGCCGAGAGCGATAACGTCTGCCGCCTCTTCTTTTACGAAGATACCGCAGATGTATTTTCCGAAGAAAAAGAACAGCGGAAGCATGATCAAAGAGAATACGAGAACGATGAGCGTTGCTTTTCGGAAACCTTCGACAACTCTTTCTTGTTTCTTCGCGCCGATATTCTGTCCCGCGTATGATGTAAGCGCCATACCGAGAGAGCCGTAGGGCTGCTGGACGAGCTGCTCGATCCTTCCCGTGATCGTATAAGCCGATGCCACATCCGGACCGAATCCGTTAACGACTGCCTGAAGAGCGATGCAGGAAACGGCGATCATGGAGTTTTGGAAAGCGACCGGCGCGCCAAGACGGAACGAGTCTCGAATCATGGAAGCATCCGGATGCAGGTCCTTTTTGCTCAGACGGAAATAACTGACTTTGTGATACGCGTAGATCATGGATACAACCGCGGAAACAGCCTGCGCGATGATCGTCGCAAGTCCTACACCGACGACGCCCATACCAAAGCAGATAACGAAAAGAAGGTCGAGACCAACGTTGATGATGCTGCTGAGGATAAGGAAATATAGCGGCGTCTTCGAATCTCCGACCGCGCGAAGAAGTGCCGCCACGCCGTTATAGAACGCTACTCCTATGATACCGATACAGGTCACGCGGAAATAGTCGATCGAGTCGTTGATATACACATCAGGTGTTTGCAGAAGCTGAAGGATCGGACGCGCGAAGATCACACCGATCAAAGTAACGACGGCCGCTGCGGAAGCAAGAACATAAATGGAGTTCGCGATCGTTTTCTTCAGCTGCTTTTCATCATTCGCGCCGAAATACTGTGCGGCGATGATTCCGATACCAACGGAAAGACCTGAACTTAAGGAAAAGAACAGAAAGTTCAGAGAACCGCAGGCGCCGACGGCAGCAAGCGCGTGTGCGCTGACATAACGTCCGACGACGATCGAGTCCACCATGTTGTAAAGCTGCTGGAAAAGGTTACCGATCAAAAGCGGCAACGTAAACTTCAGAATATGTCGGGTAGGATTTCCCACCGTCATGTCGGTTACATTCTTATTTGCCATTCTTTTCTACTATCATCCTCAAAACAAAAGCGGCCGAACTTTTCGCTGCACACGAAAAGGCACACCCTCTCTTGGTGTGCCAAATCATTATATGCGAACATTTTTGAAACGGATATCGTTTTTTTGTCCTGTTATTGCATTAAAGTATCTTTTGTTCACGAAGATACTCCAAAAGTCCTTCGCAACCCTCCACGCATTCGTCATAGACCTCAGAGAAACGCCCTGTGTACCAGGGATCACTGACATCTTTTCCGGAGCCGCAGAACTCGAGAAGCTTCCAGATCTTTCCATCACCTCTCTGGTGTCCGGTCATGCGCTCGATATTTCGCATATTCATGCTGTCCATCCCGATCAGGAAGTCATACTCATCGTACTCGGAATAGCGGAGCTGCTGAGCCCTCTTTTTCGAAAAGTCCGTATACGGAGTTTTTCCGAGGCCTCTCCTCTTCATTTCGTCCCTGGCCGGCGGATATACAGGATTTCCTACACCATTCCAGATCTCCTCCGTACTCGTCGCACGCGACTCGATATGAAATGACTCGGAGATCCCGAGTTTCTCGACCATATCTTTTAAAACAAACTCAGCCATCGGCGATCTGCAGATGTTGCCGTG
>JAFZWA010000031.1 GCA_017617525.1 Clostridiales bacterium | reverse complement strand
TTCTTCGGCGCGGGTCTTTTCCTGACGCTTCTGATCGGCGGTCTGATCCCGTCTTCCGTCATCAAGTCTTCGGTCACCGAATTCGTTCTTACCTCTAACGTTCATTCTCCGAACCGCTACGTTATCTATGCGCTCCTTACCGCGGCAGGTTTCTTCCTCGTATGGAGCGGACTTTTCTACTACCTTGCAAAGCCCAGGGCAAAGAGGATCTTTACAGGTGTCCTTTGGTTCTGCGCGATCACGGGTACAGCGAACTACATGGTCTTCGGTCAGAACAGTAACTCCCTGACCACGGACCTTCGCTTCGATGTCGCTCTCGACCTTGCCGTGAATAAACAGATCCTCGATCTTCTCATGATCGTTGCTCTCGGCGTGGTCCTTTTCGTGATCTTCAAGAAAAAGGATTCCATCATCCGCTTCATCTCCCCGATCCTTCTGATCGCGGTCGGCGCGATGACGGCTTTCAATATGTATTCCATTCAGGACGCGATGCCGAACATCCGCCGTGTCATCGCCGAGAACGCGAACTCCGAGCGTCCGGTCATGACATTCAGTAAAGACGGAGAAAACGTTGTCGTCTTCATGATCGACCGTGCCGTCGCTTCCTACGTTCCTTATATCTTCCAGGAGAATCCTACTCTCAAGCAGCAGTTCAGCGGCTTTACCTGGTATCCGAATACACTTTCCTTCGGTACGAGAACACTTGTCGGCGCGCCGGCGCTTTTCGGCGGGTATGAATACATGCCGTCGGAATCCAATAAGAGAGACGATGTCTCCCTGAAGGACAAGCACAATGAATCCCTGAAGATCATGCCGATCCTCTTCTCCGAAGCAGGATACGACGTAACCGTCATGGATCCTCCGTACGCGGGCTACAGCCTGATCCCGGATCTTTCGATCTATGATGATCATCCGGAGATCAAGACTTATAACACCGAGTTCGGCCAGTTCCGCGAAGCATCGGATATCGCCGATAACATGCAGACCATCTGGAAGAGAAACTTCTTCTGCTACAGTATCATGAAGGTCTTTCCGCTCGTTGCCCAGCCTGCCGTTTACTCGACCGGTATCTACTTCAGACCCGGTACATCCAGTACAGCTCTGATCCAGGGCGGTGCCATCGACCGTTATGACGTTCCGGACGCGCTCTACGATACATTCATGAACTCCTATGAAGTACTGTGCGCGCTCCCGTCTATTACGGAAAGTGAAGCCAACGGCAAGAACACCTTCTTCATGATGCAGAACAGCGCGACACATAACATCATCCCGCTTCAGGAGCCTGACTATACTCCTGTAAAAGTCGTTGAGAACGGCGAGTACGACAGAACGCACATGGACCGCTTCACCTATAACGGCGTCACGATGAACATGGAAACGACGTATCAGATGGCTCACTACGAAAGTGACATGGCCGTTTTCATGCAGATCGGTAACTGGATGGATGAGCTTCGCGCGCAGGGTGTTTACGACAACACCAGGATCATCATCGTATCCGACCACGCCTGGGGCTTAGGCAGCTTCGACGATCTTCTATTCGGCGACGGCGACCCGGATACGCTTTATAACTCCGAAGACGCCATGGGCTATAACCCGGTGCTTTTCTATAAGGACTTCAACTCCACAGGTGATTTCAACGTCGACTACACCTTCATGACGAATGCCGATACACCGACACTTGCCATGCAGGGACTTATCGATAATCCGCTCAATCCGTATACCGGTAATCCGATCTTCCAGCCGGAAGCCAAGGACGGCATCATGTACGTTCTTTACACGGATAACTGGTCCGCGGAATCCAACACCGGCAACACCTTCACAAACGCTATCTGGTATACTGTTTCCAACAAGGATGTGCTGGATAAAAACAACTGGAAGAAAGAGGAGAATGAACCATGACTTACTTTAGACTCTACATCGACCCGGGAACGGGTTCCATGCTCTTTGCCATCCTCATTGGTCTTTTGGGCGTCGCGAGATTTGCCTTTAAGGGTCTGTGGGTAAAGATCCGCTTCCTCTTCAGTGGCGGTAAAGCCAAGGACACTTCCGATCAATCCATCCCGCTCGCCGTCTTTTCCGACGACAAGCGTTACTGGTCGGTATTTGAGCCGATCTTAAAAGAACTCGACAAGCGCGGCGTAGACTGCGTTTACATGACGGCATCCGAAGACGATCCGGGCTTAAAGTCGGAGATGGAACACGTCAAGGCCGAGTGCATCGGTCCCGGCAACAAGGCGTTTGCCAAGCTCAACTTTCTTAAGGCCAACATGCTCCTTTCGACAACACCCGGCGTTGACGTTTACCAGTGGAAGCGCAGCAAGGATGTTAAGTACTACATCCACATCCCGCACTCCCCTGCCGAGATGACCACTTACAGAATGTTCGGTATCGACTATTATGACGCGATCCTGTGTTCCGGTCAGTTCCAGATCGACGATACCCGTGATCTCGAAGAGGTCCGTAAGCTTAAGGCAAAAGAACTTGTCCTTACGGGATCTCCGTTCATGGATGAAAAGGCCGCGAAATTTGCGGCAAGAAAGGCAGAGGCTGAAGCTTCTTCCGAAAAGGATACAGCGACACGTACCGTGCTTCTCGCTCCTTCCTGGGGTCCGAGCGCTATTCTTTCTCGTTTCGGCGCAGACTTTATCCGCGATCTTTTAAAGACCGGATATCACGTCATCGTCCGTCCGCACCCACAGTCATTTACTTCTGAAAAAGAACTGATGGACAAGCTTATGGCGGAATTCCCGGACAGCGAGCAGCTTGAGTGGAACAGAGATACGGATAACTTTGACGCGCTTAACCGCTCGGACATCCTGATCTCCGACTTCTCCGGTGTTATCTTCGACTTCTCGCTTGTATTCGATAAGCCGGTCATCTGCGCGGACACAAAGTTTGACGATTCTCCGTATGACGCATGGTGGCTCAAGAGACTTCCGTGGGGCTTAAGTGTTATCCCGCGTCTCGGTGCCAAACTCACCGAAGAAAACAGATCTGACTTAAAGAAGATGATCGACGACTGCCTCGAGGACGAATCCTTCACGGAAAGCCGTCATCAGGTAAGAGACGAAGCATGGGCATTCCAGGGCGAAGGCACCAAGCGCGTCTGCGATTATCTCGTAAATAAATACGAAGAACTCAACAAGAAAGAATCAGAGGAAAAAGAAGAAGCGGGTAAGAAATAAGGAGCACAGCAAATGTCATTAGCGTCCATACTCTATCAGTTATTTCTTTCCCCGATCACGCTGATACTGGAAGCAGTCTATGCTTTTTCCTTCTATTGTCTTCGAAATTGCGGCGCGGCCATTATTCCTTTGAGCCTCGTCGTGAACCTCCTGCTTCTGCCGTTTTATAACCGCGCCGACGCGATCCAGACCGAGGAGCGCGAACGTGAAGAAGCCATGGAACCGTTTATCGAGCATATCAAGAAAACGTTCAAAGGCGATGAACGCTACATGATGCTCCAGACTTTCTATCGCGAGAATCACTATAAGCCGATCTACGCCCTGCGCAGTACTCTGGCTCTTATTCTCGAGATCCCTTTCTTTATCGCTGCTTATAGATTTCTCTCGAATCTTTCCGTTTTGAAGGGCGCAAGCTTTCTGATGTGCAGTGATCTCGGCAAGCCCGATGAACTCATAAAGGTCGCCGGCATCTCCATTAACGTCCTTCCGATCTTCATGACGCTCATCAACATCTTATCCAGTGAGATCTATACCCATGGACGAAAGCTCAAAGAAAAACTCCAGCTCCATGGCATGGCGCTGATCTTCCTCGTTCTTCTCTATAATTCCCCGTCCGGTCTCGTTTTCTACTGGACACTGAATAATATCTTTTCGCTCGTAAAGAACATCGTAAACACAAGAAAAGATCCGAAGACAGCGAAATCCTATGCCTTCTCTTTACTTGGCGGCGCCATCTTTGTGTCTTCGATCTTTATCAAGGCAGCTTTTTCTTTCAAGATCCTGATCATGCTGATCGGATTACTCTTTCTGTTCCCGCTCTTCTTTGCCTCGAGCGAAAAGAAAGAGAAGCCGTCTTCAGCTATAGATCCCCCGAAGTTTCTTTTCTTCCTGGGAGCCCTTTTCATCAGTATCCTGACCGGACTTCTTATCCCTTCTGCCGTCATCCAGTCTTCTCCATCTGAATTCATCATTCTTTCCTCAGTAGAATCACCAGTAAGATATATCTTCTTTTCCTTTTTATCCGCCGCAGGTCTTTTCCTCGTATGGGGCGGCCTTTTCTATTACCTGATGTCGCCTAAGTCCAAGCGTACCGCGACTATGGTCATCTGGGCATTCGCCATCACAGGCATCTTCACGTATCTGATCTATGGTAAAAACGCGGATAACCTGTCTTCAGATCTTCGTTTTGATCTCGCGCAGAGTCTTCCCATGGCAAACAAAATGATCGATCTTCTCCTGACGCTCGTACTGATAGGATTGACTGTGCTCATATTCAAAAAGCAAAAAGAACAGATCATCCGTTTTATCGCTCCGGTACTCATCCTTGCGATCAGTATCATGTCGGTTTACAACATCTACAGGATCACGAATTCAATGACGGATATCAGGCGAGAGATCTCCGAGAGCCAGAAGGGCAAACCCACTCTCGCCTTCAGCAAGGACGAACAGAATGTCGTCGTATTCATGCTCGACCGATCCATATCCGCATATCTCCCCTATATATTCCAGGAAAAGCCGGAAGTTGCTGAACAATACGACGGATTCGTCTGGTATCCGAATACTCTCTCTTACGGCATAAGGACCTTAACGGCCGCGCCGGCACTTTATGGCGGCTATGACTACACTCCGCTGAGCAGCAACCTCAGATCTGACGTATCACTGAAAGATAAGCATAACGAGGCGCTTCTGACCATGCCTCTTGTTTTCTCGGAGGCCGGATATGACGTTACCGTCGTGGACCCGCCGTACGCAGGCTACAGCGAATTTCCGGATCTGTCCGTCTTCGACGATTATCCGTCCATCGAAGCTTACAATATCGAGCATAGCGAATTATTCAGAGATTCAGATTCAGACGATTACGCAAGTGAAATGGAGAACGTCTGGAACCGCTGTTTCTTCTGTTACGGACTTATGAAAACCTGTCCTCTCGTTTTACAGTCAAGTGTATATACGAACGGTTCCTATTTTTCTCCGGATTTCGTCACCGGTTTCCAAAACGATAATGATCCGAGCAGGTACAGTGTCTCCTACAATCTCATGAATCAGTACCTCTATTCATACAATGCTTTATGTGCGCTTCCGGAGATCTCAACGAACACAAACACCGACCCGTCCTTCTTCATGATCCAGAACTGCGCGGCGCATAACGTACTCCCGCTTCAAACACCGGACTATGTTCCGCAATTTGAAGTAGACAACACCGAGTACGACAACAGCCACCCGGATCGTTTCACTTATAATGGAAATACGCTTCCTGTCGATTCCATTTACAGGACCGCTTTCTATGACTCGAATATGGCCGCTCTGATCCAGCTCGGTAACTGGATGGATAAACTTCGCGAGCTCGACGTATATGACAATACAAGGATCATCATCGTAGCCGATCACGGCTGGCCGATGGAACAGATCGAGAGCATGATATTCGGAGACGGCAGTTCATCCAATACGGTACAAAACCCCGAAGATGCCATGGGATACAATCCGCTTCTTCTCGTTAAGGATTTTGGCTCGACTGGCGAAGTGAAGACCGATTATTCCTTCATGACGAACGCGGATACACCTTATCTGGCCTTAACGGGCATCGTTGATGATCCGCTAAGTCCGTTTACCGGCAGACCGCTTTTCCAGCCGGAAGAAAAGGAAAAAGATAAGCTATATGTACTCTATTCAGACCTCTTTTCTCCTGAGGATCACGCAGGAAATATCTATCCTGATGATAATTGGTATTCGGTATCCAACCAGGATGTCCTTGATAAAAACAACTGGCAGAAAGAGGATATGTAGTCTTCGGACAATAAAGGATCTAAAGCAAAAGGAAAGGGCGAGAAGTGATTCACTTCCCGCCCCTTTTGTTTTTGTTCACGCTTCTTCTCTTACAGAGTAGCGATGTACTCCATGAAGTTCTGCTTGTTCTCCAGAGCCGTTGTTGTCGGACGTCCGAGATCCTCACGGGCACCGATCGAGCACATGACCTCGATCAGGCAGAGTTCATTCAATCCCTTAGCAAGCGCGAGTTCACGATCGAGTTCCTCGAAATCGGAAACGCGTACCGCATACGGATATCCGCAGGCCTTGGCAACGCCTACGAGATCGACATCCCCCATAACTGTAGGCATACCGCCGACGGTCTCGTGCGCGCCGTTATTGATAACGATATGAACGAGGTTCTTCGGCTGGTTCGATCCGAGAAGCGCCATGGAACCCATGTGCATCAGAACGGCGCCGTCACCGTCGACACACCAGATCTTCTGGTTCGGCTTATTGATCGCTACACCCAGCGCGATCGAAGAGCTGTGACCCATGGAACCGACTGTCAGGAAGTCGTACTTATGGCTCTGTCCGTTAGCCACACGTGTCTCGAAAAGCTCACGGGAAGCTTTACCTGTCGTGGAGATGATCGGGTCTTCTTCACTGACGGCAACGATGTGCTTGATGATCTCTTCTCTGACCATCTGGTTGTCATTTTCGTAAACGACCTTCTCGTCATAGGAAAGAGCTCCCTTTCTGATGACGAAAGCAACGTCTTTGCCATTCGCGAGGATCTCTTTAAACTCAGCCATCTTCGCTTCTACTTCTTCGTCGGTCGTATCTTTTCCGATCGCGAAGTTCGCGATATCCATATCGTCAAGAAGCTTAACCGTGACTTCACCCTGATAGATGTGCTGCGGCTCGTCGTGGATACCGGGTTCACCTCTCCAGCCGATGATGAATACGGTCGGGATCGCGTACACCTTATCGTTCAGAAGGCTGGCGACCGGATTGATGATGTTGCCCTCACCGCTGTTCTGCATATAAACGACCGGAACCTTTCCTGTCGCGAGGTGATATCCTGCCGCCAGAGCCGTGCAGTTACCCTCATTCGCGGCGATCACGTGGTGATGCGCGTCGATGCCGTATGTATGCATCAGGTAATTGCAAAGTGCTTTCAGCTGGGAATCCGGAACACCGGTATAAAAATCGGATCCGATGATCTCTACAAGTTTTTCTACTTTCATGGTCTTCTCCTTTTAGATCTCGTCGATCAGTGTGATGATGTTCTTGATGGACATCAGGCGGTCGTCGACTTCTTTTGCTCTGTGATACTTAAGGATATCTTCCGCGGTCTGCTGCATCGCCGGGAACGCGGATCTCGTGAGCTGGTTGGCGTAGATGACGATGTTGACGCCGTGCTGCGAGAGTTCTTCTTCTGTGATGACATTAAAGGATGTCGGAACGACAACGATCGGAGTCTTGGAATCAACCGCTCTGAACTTGTCGCAGAACTCTAAGATCTCCGCCGGATCTTTCTTTCTGCTGTGGATCATGATACCGTCGGCGCCTGCCTTTACGAAGGCAAAAGCACGCTCGAGGGCATCTTCCATACCGCGCTCGAGGATGAGGCTCTCGATACGGGCAATGATCATGAAATCATCTGTAAGTTGTGCCTTCTTACCTGCAGCGATCTTCTCGGAGAATTCCTCGATCGTCGCCTGTGTCTGCTTAACTTCGGTACCGAAGAGAGAGTTCTTCTTAAGACCTGTCTTATCTTCGATAATGACAGCGGAAACGCCCATTCTCTCAAGAGAACGTACCGTGTATACGAAGTGCTCGGTAAGTCCGCCCGTATCACCGTCGAAGATGATCGGCTTTGTGGTTACTTCCGTGATATCCTCGATCGTTCTGAAACGGGAGGTCATATCAACGAGCTCGATGTCCGGCTTACCCTTTGCGGTACTGTCGCACAGGGAGCTGATCCACATCGCGTCGAACTGGTCAAGCTTACCTTCATGCTCGACGACAGTCTTCTCAACGATAAGACCGGTAAGACCACTATGTGCTTCCATCGCCTTTACGATCGGAGTCATCTCGATCAGCTGGCGAAGTCTCTTTCTTCTATATTCCGGCATCGCGAGCTTTTCACGAAGCTGCAGATCGATCTTTCTGACCTTCTCGTTAAATGTATAAGGAACATCGACGAGCTGTCCGCCGTATTCGGAAAGGAGCTCCTCAACGTGCGCTCTGATGGTGCTTTCCGGGCCTTCCTTCCAGTTATCGCCGTGAACGACATAATCCGGATGGATCAGCGCGATAACGTCGTCGTACTGCATCTCTTCCTGAAGAACGACCTGGTCGACGCCCGGGATCGTTCTGTAGAGGCGCATGCGCTCGTCCTGCGAGATCGTCGGGAACTTGTTGTAGCGGATCAATACCTTGTCGGAAAGGCATCCGATGATGACCTTACCGAGTTTCTTCGCTTCGTTGATGATGTTCATATGGCCGTCATGGATGACGTCTGTGCAGAAGCATGTGTAAGCTGTTTTCATGATGATTCTCCTTACTTGATCTTATCTAAAAGCACTTTCGGTGCGGCTTACTTGTACTGAACCGGGACCTTTACGCCGGTCGTTTCGAGAGCTTCTCGGAATACCTTGAAGAAAGCTTCGATATCCGCTTCGTCGATCGCGCCGAGCGCGCAGAGACGGAATGTATTCGTCGTAGAGATCTTACCGGGATAGATGGTAAAGCCTCTCTCGTAGCAGTAGTCATGTACCTTTTCGAAGCTGAAGTTCGGATCGTCCGGATAGATCGCGGAGGATACAAGACCTGCTCTCCACTCGGGCTTAATGACCTGACGGAAGCCGAGTTCATCAAGGCCCTTGTTGATAGCGTTAAAAACTCGTGTGTGGCGTGCCCACTTCGCTTCTTCACCTTCTGCCCAGTACTCTTTAAGCGCCTGGAGTGTCGCGTAGATCGTCTGAACCGGCGGAGTAAAGTGCATCTCGCCTGTCTTTTCGAAGCATTCATACTGCAGGTACAGATTGCAGTAGTAGCTTCTCTTCGGGTAAGACGCGGACTTTTCAATGATCGCTCTGTTACCGATGACAAAGGAAAGACCTGTCATCGCCATAAGTCCTTTCTGCGCGGAAGCCATGCAGAAGTCGATGTTGTCCTTCTCGATATCGATCGGCCGCATCGCGTATGTGCTTGTGGTATCAACTGTAAATACAGCGTCGTACTTATGTACCAGCGCGCCGATCTCACGGATCGGATTTAAGATGCCCGTACCTGTCTCGTTATGTGTCGTGTGAACGAGCGCGATATCCGGGTTATTCTTCAGTGTCTCCTCAACAGATGCAAGGTCAGGACGCTGATCTACAGGGAACTTCAGTTCGATGTAAGGAATACCGTAACCCTCGCAGATCTCGACGGCACGGGAAGAATACGCGCCGTTATTGATGACCAGGACCTTCTTTCCGTCAGGAAGAAGCGAGTTGATGCATACGTCGATATTGATCGTTCCCGATCCGCAGAACAGAACGGACGTGTATTTCTGAAGATCGCCGTGAACGACTTTTACGAGATCTTCACGAAGTCCCTTCATGAGGCCCGCGAATTCTTTTTCTCTCGGGCAGATGTCCGGTACGACCTGTGCGTACTTCACTGTATCCGTCGTTGTCGACGGACCCGGATTTAAAAGGATGTTTCTTTTTACTGGTTCCATATTCTTTCTCCTTCTTTATACATCGTAAGCCGGATCGATCTCCTTAAGCTCGCGGAAAGTATCGATTTCAACGATATCTTCCTCTTTGCAGGCACGAACTTCGACTTTATAGTTCTTTTTCTTATAAACGAGCGGGACCTGTTCCCAGTAGCGTTCTTTTCCACCGGGACCGTTATAGACAGCCGGAACGTCCTCAACGAGTTTCTTGCCGTCTTCCTCGTTCCAGTAGGAGATACCTACCATCTGCCAGCAGTTCTCACCGCCGACTTTCTCCTCGAGGATCACGCCGTCCTTCACTTCGAAGCACCAGTCGTCCGTGCGGTCTTTCGGGATCGCGAGAAAATCGGAAGTATAGTGATACTTCGTGATGATCTTCGGATTAGAAAGCAGAAGGTCTGCCTCAAATACATACGAATTCGAAAGCAGGTTTCTCGCCAGCATGGCGGAACTGATGTTATTCGCTTCGTTAAACATCGGATTATCCAGAAAATGTACCATCGGGTACTTATAAAGCAGCTGATCGAACTGCTCGCCGAGATATCCTCTTACGATGTAGATCTCTTCGATGCCCGCGTCCAGAACAGCGTCCAAAAGCGTATCGATGATGCGCTTTCCGTGAACACGTACCAGGGGCTTGGGTGTATTCAATGTGATCGGTACCATTCTCGAACCGAAACCCGCCGCGATGAACACCGCGCGCTTCGCACGATAAGGCTCCAAAGCCTCGAGACCTTTGGCCGTGATTCTACCTGATTCGACCATTCCGTCAGTGTCGAGCTCTCTGTAGACTTTGTTGATCGTTCCCAGAGAATACTCGGTGATCTTCTCCAGATCACGCTGGGAAAGAGCTTCTTCCGAAGAAGCGAGCGCGACCAGGATATCAAAATGTTTTCTTTGCAGACTCATAATCGTTCACCTGTTCATTTTTTGTTTCAGATTCGTAAGAATTGAACAATATCAATTATACTCTTCTTGTACGATAACACAATACTTTCTTCTTTGGGTTTTACTTTCCTGCCGCAGAGGAAAAGTCTATGTAAATGTCCCTGTAGAAGCGCCTTTCAGGGACTTTTACAGGGATTTTTCCGAAAGTCTATAAAAAAGTCCCTGTAGAGCTGGTCTACAGGGACTCATACAGGGACGCATCCCCGTTTTACTGTTCAGTTTACGACTTAGGCTCGCCCTCATCGTCCTTCTTCTGATACGCCATAGGATCCGGAAGACCTGTCGAAGAATACGGCGTCGGCATCCATTGTTCCTGAGGCTGAGAAGGCGGCACGAACGTTGGCTGCGACGGAGGCGTGAGCGCCGGCTGCGCAGGAACGACGGATTGCTGCGTCAAAGACGGCTGCGGCAATGAAAGCTGATCGACCTGTTCCTGTATTGGATCGAAGGACTGCTGTTGAGGCTGCTCATATTGTTTTGGCTGCGGAGCATGGGCAGGTACCGTGATCGGTGCCGTAAATGTTTCCTTCTTTTTCTTCTTTACAATAAAGACAATAAGTACAACAGCTCCGATAACAAGAGCAAGGCAGATCACGCTAACGATGATCAGAAGGACCACGTTCGTTGACGAATTCGAAGAGCTGCTCTTCTTTTTTGATTTTGTGGCGGAGACCTCTTCATCCTCATCTTCGTCCACATCGTCAATTACGGCCTTGGGAAGCTCGAACTCGCAGTGGACAGGTTCATTTACCTTGGAAAGATCCCATTCCATGACCGAGCCTTTTGTCTTTGTCGCGTTCTCTGAGATCGGCTTATTCGGAAGCTCCAGAGAAAACTTCATGTAGCCGCCATATGTGGCAAGATCGCCCATGGAAGAACCGCCGTCAGACACCATCTGATTCACAGACTCGGTATCCCAGTCAAGCGTATAAACACCATCGTCATACGTCAGCGTAAATGATTCAAAGCCTTCGCCAAGCGCGCGGATCTCAGTCTCCACTTCATTGATCGGAATACCGCCTTTAGACGCGATAAATCCGTTATAGGAACTTGAGTCACTGCCGCCGTCGCCGGTGTAGTCTCTCGTGGCCCAGCCTTTGCTCATGAACTGTTTTTTCTCTTCCTCCCATCCGGAATCACCGTTACTGTCGGTAAGATCGGACAGAGCGTAAAGATAAGTAAGATTCACGGTGCCATCCGAATTGACGGTACAACCGACCGAGTAGCGAACGCATCCCGCGAGTGCAAGAAGCATGGCAAATACCATGAATGCAGCAATGATCTTTTTAAATGAAAGCAGAGTATCTTTTCTCCCCATAAGTCCCCTCCTTTTCTATTCTGTCGTTCCTCTTTCCTTTTATGTTTGAAAAAAGGGGCCGCCTCGTCGGCAGCCCCCTCTTTAACCTTTTTTAGTCCGAACGATTAAACTGTCGGATCAACCGGTGTGTTGTCAGCCGGAGCTGCAGGAGCTTCAGGAGCAGCCGGAGCAACAGGAGCCTGAGGTGCTGCCGGAGCTACCGGAGCCTGAGGAACTACCGGAGCCTGCGGTGCTACAGGAGCCTGCGGAACAACCGGAGCCTGCTGCGGTACGAACTGTGCCGGAGCCTGCGGAGCTACAGGAGCCTGAGGAGCAACCGGAGCCTGCGGGAAAGCCGGAGCCTGCGGGAAACCTGTCGGCTGAGCAAAGCCCTGATCGACCGGAGCCTGCGGGAATGTCGGAGCAATCGGAGCCGGTGCCGGAGCATTCTTCTTCTTCATGATAAGGATAATAGCAACAACGATAGCTGCAACTACGAGAACACCAACGATGATACCGATGATAAGACCAATCGGAACGCTGCTGGACTTGGAAAGATCAAATTCGCAGTAGATAGACTCTTCGAGATCCATAAGATCCCACTCGAGAGTATTGCCCTTTTTGCTTGTTGCGTTGTCATCGATCGGCTTGCCCGGAAGCTCGAGAACGAACTTCATGTAGCCGTCATATTCTTCGAGAGTATCAGTTGAGATACCGGAGCTGGAAGCTTCAGAAGATTCGCTGCTTGCGTCCCACTCAAGTGTGTAAACACCGTCATCCTCTTCGAGAGAGAAGTCTTCAACACCGAGATTATCAGTGAATACTTCCTCAAGATCCTCAAGATCGATGTCAGAAATAGTGACCGTGAAACCTACGAAGCCGTCGTCGTCATATTCGTCGATCTCGTAATCGTAGTCCATGTCTTCGAGAGTCTCTTCGAGTTCACCCTGCTGATCTTCGATACCTGTTGCATAGTCTTCCAGGATCGCGTAAACGAATTCGATATCCGCTGTACCATCAGAGCTGATCGATGCTGTTACAGAATAACGCATACATCCTGTGAAGCAGACGATGATAGCGAAAACGAGCATGATTGCAGAGAACTTCTTAAATCTTGTTCTATTTTCCATATTGCCCTCCATTGCGCATAGCGCATTTCTTAATTGTAAATACATTATGATTTTATAATGAAAGTGCGAAAATATCAACAACCCAGCATTTCGGAGTTAGCATTTGTTTTACCGCGGATTTCGGAGAATACGGAGTATTATTTCTGAATAAGAAAAAGAGCCCGAACTATCGGACTCTTTTCTGGTCGAGGTGACAGGGTTCGAACCTGCGACCCCATGCTCCCAAAGCACGTACGCTACCAACTGCGCTACACCTCGAAAAATGCACACT
>JAFZWA010000030.1 GCA_017617525.1 Clostridiales bacterium | reverse complement strand
GCGTATGTTCTGGATTCGGACTGGTTCTCACGGAAGATGAGCGTATTGTCGACAACGTTCATGCAGTCGATCGACGGGCTGTCCTTCGGGACTGTCTGATAGACCTGAGTCTTTTCGCCGGTGGCTTTATCTTCACGGTAGATACTGTATCTCTCGGAAGAGGTGTGTGCTACGAAATATACGTACTTTTCATCGGCTGTGGCGAAACCGCCGTTCGCGATGTTACCGGAACCGAGCTTGCTCGGATCTGTCATCGGGTTCTGAAGCGGATCTGCATCAGAAGGTGTTACGTCCACTGCAGGATCGATCATGGCATCTGTCGGATCTTCTACTGACGGAAGTGCGTTGTTATCGGATTCATCAGAGGAACTTTCCGAGATGATATCATCCTCATCCTCGATCGTAATGGATGCTTCCGTAGTTTCTTTTTCGCTCTCTGTAGCCGGTGACGGATCTCCGGTGCATGCGGAACACAGACAACAGAATGCGACCAGTGCTAAAAGTGTAGTGTTATAGGCGTTTCTTTTCATTTGTTTGCCTCCTTAATCTCGTACCGCGCACGACCACGGTACTTTGTTCGTTGCAATAGTACCACTAAGTCAAATGGATTTAGATAAAGAAACTGTCACTTTTGGAGCGTCTTATATATAATAATCATATAGAGCATGACAAATATCTGAAATTTCTTTGCTCCTTTAGCGATGAAACAGGAAATGAGATGGTGGAAAAATGGCGACGGGATTGATCATCGGGGAAGACAGATTCGTATTTGAAAAAAGGTTTTCGAAAAAGGAAGTGCTTTTTTCGGATATAACGGAGATCACGATCGAAGATAAGATCTTTAAGATAACGACAAGAGACGGAAAAGAGCTTCAGGCAAAGATGGGCGTTTTCGCGTTTCATGTGCCGGATGAGGTCTTTGACGTAATAAGGAAGAATAATATTGCTTTCCGGGACATGGATTGTCTTTCGGATGCGACGAAGATCGTCAGCAGTGAAGAGCTGGAAGGATATATCGAGAAGGCGCAGGATCTGGCAGCTCCCATCGCGACAAAGATCGTATCGGAAAAGCTCGGGAAAGAGTATTCCGTCGAGCCGCTCACGCTTTTCGATGACCAGTTTATCTCTATGTATTTCAGTTTGAGAAAGAACGGCGAGCCGGTCGAGGATCTTCCCCAATCGGCGGCATATAACTTTAGTCCCCTGGCGCCGGGATCATTTGATCTTATGACGGTGGCGATCCTCTGCAAATGGGACGCGGTAAAGAATTCCGGCAGGTACGATCTGATGATCGAGATGACGGATGAATCGGCCTGTGAGAAGTATGTCCGTGAAATGACCACGGAGTTCTGCGAGAAATATCTTGAAGTCGGCCTCTGAAATCTTGACGAGCGAAATATTTCGTGTAAAGTATATTGAGGGAGATTTAAAGACATGCCATCTAAGAACCAATTAAGAATTCAGAAACGAAAAAAGGCGGCACTGCTCCGTCTTGGCTTTTTTATGCTGATCCTTCTGGGATGTGCGATTCTCTCTGTTCTTTTTTCCTATGAGCTGAAAACCGGTACCGGTAAGCTGAGCCGCCGTTTTATCGATGTCGGAACCCTGAATGCCGACGCGGAGACAAGTACGGAATTCAGCTGGAGCCGTCTTCTGATCGGACATTCCGCGGATATGCTCACAAAGCTCATGATCTGCATCAGCATCTTCATCTATGGTGTCGCGTTATTTATCCTGAGCTTCATTTCCACGGCGATCTTAAGTCTTTGCGGTGTCAGAAAGAAGTCTCATGTTGCGACATTCGAGTTCCAGGTCACCAGGATCCTTTATTACGCGGCGATCATCCTGGCGCTTCTGATCGCGCTGATCCTTACGAAGTTCACCGCCGTTCTTACCGTATTCTTCCTGACCGCGATCTGGGCACTGGTCCTTTTGGTCTATATCCTTCCGCTTCGCGACAAGGCGAGAATGTGTGAAGAGCAGGATCTGGAGATCGCAGCCGGTCTTGCTGAAGAGGAAGACGAGGACGATTACGATGAAGAAGATGACGATGAGGACGAAGACGAAGAGGATTTCTGATCCCGTTTGAAAGTTTAGTTTAGTGAAGCCACGGTTTGTGCCGTGGCTTTTTGTATGCCCGGAAGGCCTTCCCGAACATTTCAATCAAAATATTAATCTGTTTAATATTTTGTAATATGACTTGCGCCGGTGAAGAATTTGGTGCTATACTCTCATTATTGAACGCGTTCAATAATAGTTATTCAGACACCAGAGGACGACGGAAAATGAACAAAGACGAGAAACTTCAGATCACCAAAGATCAGCTGCTGGACGCGACTTTTTCGCTTATGGAGGAAAAGGACGATCCGTTTCAGGTGACGTCCCGTGAGATCGCTGCGCGTGCCGGGGTTAAACCCTCCATGATCAACTACTGCTTCGAAAGCAGAGAGAACCTGATCTACGCGACATTCCAAAGACAGCACCTCAAACTCCTCGAGGATAAGAACATCGCGGAGCTTCTGAAAAAAGACCTTCCGCCGAAGCAGTTTCTCAAAGAAGTCCACTTTGTCGTCGCCGATTGCCTGGTCGAAAATCCCAAGTTCACCAAAGCGATCACGCCCAGTGTGCTTTTCAAGCGGGATCTTGGGCAGCAGTCCTTTTCGTTTCCCTATGTCATGAAGCACTATGAAGGAAGAAAGACCGAGCAGGAGTGCAGGCTCATTGCCTACGAACTTTCTACGATGATGCAGCTCATTTTATACCGAAAAGAAGACATCAAGCGCGATTTCGGCATCGATCTCGACGACAAAAAGCAGCTGCGAAAGTACATCGACATGCGTGTGGATCTGCTTCTTAGTGAGGACAAGTGAAGATGAGTAATGAAGTTAAAAACACATTTGTGTTTCTTTTAGATCAGGTCCCTTCCGATCGAAAAGCACTGATCGGCGGCAAGGCGTTGTCGCTGTCGCGCATGATGACCGAGCTCAAGGTCAACGTCCCCGGCGGTTACGCGATCTCTTGTGAGGCATTTTCCAACGGCGCTATTCGCGATGAGGCGAAAACGGAGATCGTTTCTCTGGTCGCTTCTTTAGATGAGGATTTGACCTATGCGGTCCGTTCCTCGGCCATTAATGAGGACGGCGCGAAGGCGTCTTTCGCAGGACAGTATGAGACCGTGACGGATGTGCCTAAGGCCGGGATCATGGACGCGATCGGAAAGGTCATCGCGTCGGTCGGATCCGCGACGGTAAAAGAATACGAAGGATCGTTTTCTCAGGAAGATCTCGGCATCGGCGTCGTGATCCAGAAGTTCGTAAAGCCCGAATTCGCTGGCGTTGTATTTACCTCGGATCCGATCACCGGAGCGGATGATCAGCTGGTCGGAAGCTATGTCCATGGTGAAGGTGAGCAGCTCGTTTCCGGAAACGCGAACGCGAAAGAGTTTCGGATAGGGGCGATCAAGTACAGCTACGAAGGACCTTCCGAGTTTGTAAAGTATTCGAAGAAACTCGGTAAGTACTGCCTGGCGATAAGAAGAAACTACGGTGTCCCGATGGACATCGAGTGGGCAGTGTCGAATAGAAAAGTCTATATCCTTCAGGCGCGTCCGATCACGACACTTCAGAGGATCGATACCGCGACCTATGAAGTCAACGGCAGTAAGTCCAATAAGCAGCTTCTGACAAGAACGAACGTCGGTGAGATCTTCATGAAACCTGTATCTCCGATGACGTTCAGTGTGCTGGAAAAGATCAACGAGATGCTCGGCATGCCGGACTGGCTCAATAACATTTACGGCCAGGAGTACATGAATGTATCCGTCATCGCGTCGGCGCTCGTCGCTTACGGTAAGACCGTGGACGAAGCTTATGATCTTACAAAAGAACTGACCGGATACATTCCGGAGGGTGTTGTAAAGCCGATCTCGCCTTTTGATAAGAAGGCGTTCCGAAAGACCGTGTGGAGACTTATCTTCCCGAAGGAGAAGTCGAAGCTATCTCGTAAGGAAAAGCACCAGATGGTAAAAGACCTTTCCGAGCTTTGCGATCAGCACATCGAGAAGATCAAGACGATCGAAACTTCGAAGGAACTGGGCGCGTACTGGGACGATGTCCTTCAGCCCGCTTTAAACGATGGTCTCGCGTCGATCATGACGGAGTCGGGCATGCAGCTCGTCCCGCTTTTCGGAACGCGTAAAAAGCTCGCTAAGGTGTCTGACGACGAAATGGCGAACCGCCTTCTCGGAGGATGTGTCGGAGTCGTCGAGTCCATGAAGCCCATGCTTCTTTTGGAAGATGTCCTTGCGGGGAAAATGAGCAAAGAAGAGTATGTAAAGATCTGCGGGCATAGAGCGATCAATGAGATGGAGCTGATGGAACCGCACCCTTACGAGGATCCGTCTTTTCCGGATAACGCCATTGAGGAACTAAGAGAATCCGGAACGAATCTTCACGCGATGCTGAAATTGCAGGAAGAAGCCTTTAGCGAGGCACTCTCTGAGTTTAAGTCCAGCTATCCTTCTAAGGCGAAGTGGGTCGATAAGAAGATCGAAAAGTATAGAAACGCGAACGCGTTCCGTGAGGAGATCAGAAGCAAGGGCGTCCGTATCTTCTGCGTCTTTAGAGAATACATAAGAAGAGCAGGTGCTCTGAACGATATCGGTGACGATATCTTCTTCCTGATGTATAAGGAGATGTTCGCGCTTCTTAAGGGCGACAGATCGGTAATCAAGCTGATCCCCGAAAGAAAGAAGACCTATGAGAGATACCTGACCTATCCGCCTTTCCCGAATCTCATCATCGGAAGATTCGATCCGGATGAGTGGGTCAAGGATCCGAACCGAAGAACGGACTATTTCGTCGCGGATCTGGATCGAAGCGCAGAAGAAGGAGAGTCTGACGTTAAAGGTTTCCCCGGCGCGGCGGGAGTTGTCACGGGAAGAGCGAAGGTCATCCTTTCAATCGACGATATCGATAAGATCGAAAAGGGAGACATCTTAGTTACGACCGCCACGAACATCGGCTGGACGCTTGCTTTTCCGAAGGTATCCGCGATCGTGACCGATATCGGCGCGCCGCTCTCGCACGCCGCGATCGTTGCCAGAGAATTCGGTATCCCCGCGGTCGTCGGATGCGGTAACGCGACGACGGTCCTAAAGACAGGTGATCTTATCACCGTAGACGGCGCACATGGAAAAGTGACGGTCATCAAAGAATGACCGCCACTATTTTCTAAAGCATATTTAGTTACGGGACAGGTGCTTTTCGCGAAGGATCAGTGCTCGTCTACGTAAGACCAGTTGTCCTCATCCTTCGGATCGATTCCTTCGAATCGGAACCATTTTCCCGGAAGGAAGGTATTACCGTTGTTCTGATAGGTGTTCCATTCGTCCGAACAGAAAATGAGCTGCGGGCCGTCCTTGAGAAGGGAATCGATCGCGTGTCCGGTAAACGGGTTGGTCGGGTTTTCGATAATACCCGATGTCGCGATCGTCGGCGTGTCGGCGTTCGTCATGAAATCATCGGCGACCGTAAAGCCCGTGGCGTTAAAGTCCTTGACCATAAGAAGCGGCATAAAGCTTTCCATATCCTCTTCGTTGCAGGATACCCCGAGCGTATTGAGGTCGTAGCCGTGGTCGGAAACGAGGATGATCCTGGTGTTGTCATAAACGCCCATCTCTCTTAAGTAATCGAACCAGTCTCCGAGCTGCAGGAACGCGGCCATATCGACGTGGTAATGCGCGATCTGGATCACCCTGGACATATCGAGGGTAACTCCGTCTAAGGTAAAGCGGTCCGCGTGTTCGGCGTCATATTTTGTGTTGTCGACGATCAGCGAAGGCGTGTAGTCCGGCTCCTGAAGAAGCATCTCGGCGTGTGTCGTATCGTTGGTCATCATGAGGAAAGTATCCTTGTCACCGTCGACGATCTTCGTCATGTCCTTCATGTGCTGAAGGACCGCGTAGGCGCTTAAGAAGTCCGTGAAATAGCCGACACTTTCACTGGTGCTCGAGATCTTCTGGACGGTCGCGTTGGAGACGTTGAGACCGTTATTGGAAATCGCCTCATTGTAAGTGCCTTCGTCATAGATCGTGTCCTGCAAAAGGACAGGTGCGATCCTCGTCAGCGAGAAGAAGAAGAAGTTACGGTTACGGACCGAGTCGAGACGGTCGATGGCCGAACCCGCTTCCTCCTGATCCTCGAAAAAGTCGAAGTAACCTTCCGTGATATAGCAGTTGAATTCCGGATGGTCGTCGTAGATCGAAAGGTCCGGGTTCCAGGAATATCCCGCGTACTTCGGATCGAAGATCGAGACATCGTATCCGTTCTGCCCGAAAAGCACCGGCAGGACGCGAAGCGCCTCGTTGTGCTTGTTCACGAGAGGCTCATCGCTTCTCTGGTTCATACGGTTCGGAGTATATTCATACCCGCCGAAAAGCGCCGGCAGAGCCATATTCGTGTGTCCGCCGAAGGAGATCGTGTTCGGATAGTAGGTGAAGCCGTCGAACTGTTCGACAAGCTCCGGTTTTTCGTTCATGATGTACGGAACCTGCGGACCGAGCGCGCGGTCGAGCATCAGGATGATGACATTCTGGCCGTCTTTACTGAGCTCAAACGAAGGCTCTCTTCCTTCGATGTACTGGAAGTAGTATTCCGTCTGCACATCGTAAATAACTCGCATGATATGGATGTTTCCGAGAGCGACCGGGAAAACGGCCACACAGCCGGCGATCAGGATGATCCTGGAGAACTTGTGGAAATGCGTATAGATGAGATGCAGTACGATCGCGGCAGCTAAAACGGCGATCGTGTTGATCAGGTATTCCGATACCGCAAAGACAGGTTTGTTTTCGTACTTAAGAGCAGAGGAGAGGATGCCGAGCTTTCTGCCGAACAGCATGTAGTTTAGGATCGCCGTTCCGCTTAAGATCCAGACGCCGTCGCTGAAAAAGGACTTGCCGCGATCGCTCATGAAGAAGTAGAAGATACTGCCCCAGACGACCCATGCTCCGCTTGCGATGACGAGTGTCCGGATCACGTAATTGATCGGATCCGAAAGATGCATGAGACTGAAGAATTCCTCGACGGAGGAGCTGATGACGCCACTCGGGATCAGAAGACCCGTAAGAAGTGTCAGGAAGATCGCGCCGAAAAGGAATGTGAGGTAATCCTTCGGACGTGCTTTTTTCTCTTTGTCGCTCTTTCTGAAGGAAAGGAGGAACGGCAGCATCAGAAGTGCGCATCCGATCGAAAGGACGATCTTTTGTCTTACATTCAGATCGGTCCTAATGAGTGTATGGATAAGGATCGCCGCACCCACGACCGCAAAGATCCTGAACAGGAGCTTCTTGGGATCCTTGAGCTTGTAGAAGATGTTCTTCACAAGCGAGAATACGTTGTTCAAAAGCCAGTAGAAAACAAGTCCCGCCGGAGAGTGGTAAAGAAGGATGAGGAATACGAGCGCAAGGCCGTAGACCTGTACTTTTTCCTTCGTCGGATGACCTTTTGTGTAAAGGATACCGGAGATGACGTTGATGAGTGTCATCAGGATCGGCAGGATGTTGACCGTGAAAGATCCGATCATGAAGGTCGCGTCTTCTTTTCCGAGATCCTTGATGAATCCGAATGACATGCCCTGCAGACTCTGCATATCCGAAAGAAGTCGGTAGGCCGCGATGAAGAACGGGATCTGAAGAAGAAGGGATGCCGAACTCTTCAGAGCATACACCGGCTTATAGTTATTGATGCGGTAGTATTCCTGAAGCATCAGGAACTGCTCGTTGCCTTTGAATGTCTGCTTGATCCTCTTTACGCGATACGCCATCTTTGCCTGGATCTCACGCTCTTCGGCCTGAAGCTCGTCCGCTCTCTTATAAAGCGGAAGTACCAGGAAGTTTACGGCAATGGAAAGCACGATGATCGAAAGACCTTCGTTTCCGATCAGTCGGTTCGCGATCGTGAAAATGACTTCGAAAAGAAGCATCAGCGGTGTGATAAAAAGGTGGTAAAGAAATGCCGCAAATGACATTATGCTTTCACCTCCTTTTCGGAAGAAGAAGGCTTCTTCGCGCTTTTTTTGAGTTTCTCCTCGAGCTGTTTCTTTTTCTCGAGTTTTTCCTGCATGGCCTTTTGGGCCTCCGCGTCCTCGATCTCCTTGACTTTCTTGATGATAAAGTCAGCGGATCTCTTCGCGCTTTCACCGATGTTGACCCAGATATCCTGACGGGCCTTTTCACGGCCTTCAAGGTAGGACTTGTCATCGATGCAATTGTCGATCAGTTCTTTGATCTTATCGGCGTTTTCATCATTGAGTTCCGGTCCTAAAGACGGAAGGATGCTGAATGTCCACGGTGTCTCTTCGATCCAGTCGGCGTCGTAAGGACGCGGATCGAACTTGGTGTCCGTGTAGATGATCGGCTTATCGAAGACCATCGCGAATTCGAACATGACGCCGGAATAGTCCGAGATCAGGATGTCGGACTGCATGAGAACGTCGAAGTTGTCGATATCGGAATTCCAGGTGACCTTCGATGTGTCGGAGTATTTACTCATCAGGCGCTCGATCAGTTCTTTTTCCGAAGTAAAGGACTGCGGGTGAGGTCTGACGATGATCTTATATCCCGTAGAGATCAGGGAATCGATGAACTTTTCGCCGAATCTTGAAAGGATGCCGCTTTCGCCCCACGACGGCGCCAAAAGCACTGTTCTTTCGTGCGGAGGGACAGGATCCGCGGAGTCTACGCGTTTCTTCATTTCGTCGAGATAAGGAACGCCGCTTAAGTCATAGTCTCTCTCCGGAAGTCCGCGCATCTCCTCGAGCTGACGGATCTGCTTGACCTGAAGCTCACCCGAGAGGATGAAAGAATCGTAGTGGTCGGTACCGAACATTCTGTACATCGTGATGTCCTTGGCCGCGTGCATGATGTGGATATAGCAGTCTACGTTCTTGCTGCGCTTCCACTGGAAAACGTCAAGGCTCGGAGTCGTCGAGAAAACGACCGATGCGTTCAGACCGTTGAGCTTGGCAAAAGCCTTGTTGCCTTCGCCTAAGTATTCGCATGTGATGTATTCGTAGTTCTTGGAAAAAGCCGGATCATCCTCGGAGCAGGTCATATACACAGTCTTCTGCTTCTGCTTTTCGAGTTCTTCGACGATCGGTTCGAAGGTGTTCCAGTATCTCTTATGGTCGGAAAAGATGACGAGAGGGTATTTCTCGCCGGACATCTTGGCGGTCTTACCGCCGCTCATTCGAAACTTCAGCTTGTCGAAAAGAGCGTGGATCGAGAAGAACAATACGCCGAATACCGCGAACATGACGGTAAAGAGCATGCCTCCCGTGCCCGGATCGATATACAGAATCATATGATTAGCCACAAAACCCTCCAGAATGGAAAATTGCGCAACCGCATCCATTCACAAACAAATATTTTATAACTAACTATATATAATTGCAATGAAAGCGGAGCTCAGCCCTCTCCGACATACTTCCAGTTCTTGAGCTTGTAGGCATCTTCCGAAACCGTGAACCAGGAGTCCTCCATGAACTTTTCTTCGTTATTGACGTAGATGCTCCAGTGTTCGGTCGCAAGAACGCTCTGCGGCCCTTCTTTCGCGTCGGAATTGATGGGCTTTCCGGTAAACGGATTGGTCGGATCTTCGATAATGCCCGCTGTCGCTAAGGTCGGGGTATCGGCATTGGTCATGAAGTCCTTGTTGACCGTAAAGCCGGTGGCGTTAAAGTCTTTGACCATAAGAAGCGGCATGTAGAGCTCGACATCTTCATCGAAGCTTGCGGAACTGTCGCCGTCCATCTTAAACGCGTGGCAGGAAAGACCGAAGCTTCCGCAGTTGTAGCCGTGGTCGGAAACGAGGATGATTCGGGTATTGTCGTAAACGCCCATCTCTCTTAAGTAGTCGAAGTATTCGCCGAGCTGCAGGAACGTCGCCATGTTGATGTGATAGTGCGATACCTGCGTGTAGGTCCGGATCCTCATCTTTCGGCCTTCGTATCTGAACTGCGGCTGATTATTGAGATCGACATCGTACTCGGTGTTATCGACGACAAGCGCGGGCAGATAATCCGGCTTCTGAAGCAGGCACTGCTGATGCGTCGTGTCGTTCGCCATCATGAGGAACGTATCCTTATCACCGTCGACGATCTGCGTCATGTCCTTAAGGTGAGTCAGGACCGCAAACGAATTCAGGAAGTCCGGATCGTAACCGGTGCTTTTCGAAATGCCGTCGTGATTCTGGATCGAAGCGATCGTCATCTCGCCCTTGCCCGAATAATCGGAGTCGTTATAGGCACCGCTGTCGTAGATCGTGTGGTGCGCGACAAGCGGCGCGATCTTCGTAAGCGAGTAGAAGAAGAAGTTTCTGTTTCGGACTTCGTCGACCTGCGACATCAGCTCTTTGGACTCCTCAGAACCGTTGAAATAGTCGAAATAACCGTCCGTGTTGTAGCAGTTGAATTCCGGATGATCGTCATAGATCGAAAGATCCGGATTCCAGGCATAACCGGCGTACGGCGGATCACAGATCGTGACGTCGTATCCGTTCTCGCCGAAAAGCACCGGCATCACTCTCAGTGACTCGTTGTGCTTGTCCTCGAGAAGCTCGGTGTCTCTTTTATTCATCTCTTTCGGTGTGTATTCATACCCGCCGAAAAGCGCCGGTGCCGCGATATTCGTGTGACCGCCGAAGGAGACCGTGTTCTGGTAGTAGGTGAATCCGTCGAACTTTTCGGCAAGCTCAGGCTTTTCCTGCATGATGTACGGGACCTGCGGACCAACGGCGCGGTCGAGCATCAGGACGATGACATTCTGCCCTTCCGTGCTGAGCTGGAAAGACGGTGTTTTACCGGATACATAACGTGTAAAGTAGTCGGTATCGTACTGATACGTTGTCCAGATCTCGTCAAAGTTCGTGAAAAAGAGCGGAATGACCGCAACGCATCCCGCGATCAGGATGCCTCGAACGATCTTATGGAGCTTGACGTAGAAGAAATGCAGGGCAAGCGCGAGACCTAAGACCACAAGGGTGTTGACGATATACTCTTTCTTTGTGAATACCGGCGCGTCATCGTAGCGGAGATTCGAAGAAAGGATACCGAGGTTTTTGCCGAACAGCATGTAGTTGACGATGCCCGTTCCGCAGAGGATCCAGATACCGTCACTGAAGAAGGCCTTGACCTTATCACTCATGAAGAAGTAGAAAATGCTGCCCCATACCACAAAGGTTCCCAGAGCAATGAGCCATGTGTTCAGGATGTAATAGGCAGGATTCGAAAGATGAAATGAGTCATAGAATTCCGAAGGAGAATTGCTGATGACCGCGGACGGGATGAGAAGACCCATAACGAACGTCAGGAAAAGACCGCCGCAGATGAAAACGATATAGTCTTTCGGACGTGCTTTTCTTTCCTTCTTGGAAAGACCCGCTAAGAACGGCAGTACCATAAGGCAGCCGAAGAAGCAAAGAAGGGATTTCTGTCTCATGCCGAATTCCGTTCTCGAGAAAGAATAGATGTTCACGGCAATGCCTGCGATCGCAAAGAGAATGGAAAGCGTTTTCTTCGGATCCTTCAGCTTATAGAAGATATTCTTCAGAAGTGAAAAGACGTTGTTAAGGAGCCAGTAGAAAACAAGTCCCGCCGGGGAGTTATAAAGGAGCACCAGGAAGATCAGGGCCAGACCGTAGAGCTGGATCTTTTCCTTGACCGGATGACCTTTGGTGTAGATGATGCCTGAAACGATATTGATCAAGGTCATCAGGATCGGCAGGATATTGACCGTGAAAGATCCGATCATGAACGTGGCGTCTGCTTTTCCGAGGTCCTTGATGAACCAGAAGGACATGCCCTGCAGGCTCTGCATATGTGAAAGCAGGTTATACGCCGCGATAAAGAACGGGATCTGAAGAAGGAGCGATGTCGTACTCTTCAGCGCGTAAACGGGCTTGTAGTTGTTGATGCGGTAGTATTCCTGAAGCATCAGGAACTGTTCGTTTCCTTTAAACGTCTTCTTGATGTTCTTGATATGAAACGCCATCTTTTTCTGGATCTCGCGCTCTTCGTTCTGAAGTTCGTCCGCGCGGATGTATAGCGGCAGCACGAGGAAGTTTACGGCAAGACTTAATAAGATGATCGAAAGGCCCGTGTTCCCGATGACCCTATTGGCGACCGTGAATATTACTTCCAGAAGAAGCTCGATCGGAGTGATCGCGATGGTGTAGATTGCGGAAAGAATAGACATACCCGATCACACCTCCTTATC
>JAFZWA010000029.1 GCA_017617525.1 Clostridiales bacterium | reverse complement strand
CGTTCGTTTCTTCCTGGCTCGGGATCTCTCCCGTAAAAAGACGCAGGATATCACTGATCGGATAATAGAACTCGTGACCGACGCATCTAACGATGATCTTCGGGCGCTTCTCTTCCTCACCCGAGTGCTTTTCGATTGTCAAGTCCTTATTCTTCATCAGCTTCTGCCCTTCACATAGGTGAAATAGTAATCGGCCACCGTGGAGGTCGGCATGTTATAGCTCTTCACGCCGTCCTTCTGCTGATTTGCCTTTAGATAAGCATCGTTCGTGGCATCGGAGATCTCCTCGACGATCTTCGGCGGATTGATCGAGTCCCAGTATGCATGGATCGCATCGGTATCAACGAAATATCCTTCGAGCAGATACTGGGTCTGCATGAATTCCACATATCCCTCACGGTCGTTTCCAAACGCGATCCACAGATCGTCCCAGATCAGATCGAAGGCCTCACGGAACCCGGCATAGCGAAGCTGTGGGCAGTCGCTGTTCAGGCAGACCAGAAGCGCCGCCAGGTTCGCGTCGTTTTCAACTGCGTAGCCGTGCAGGTGACTGAGTTCATGACAAGCGTTATAAAACTGGCTGACGAGCGGAATATCCGTATTTACATTTGCCTCGGCAAAGAAAGGAAAATACATGCCGACAATATCCGTATACGACCAGTAGTGCGAAAGCGCCACAAACTTCGGGCGCGCCGAGTTGCCCTTGATCATGGGGAAATCCTTCGCGGATTCTTCGTAGAGGTCTTCTACATCGTTCAAAAATGCCAACGTTCCGCCGGGATATGTGGCCACTCCGTTTTCATCTTCCTCGCATGCGGCCCTCGATTCGTTAAGACCGTTGACGACCCAGATGAATACTTCTTCCAGCTCTTCGACCGTGTACTTTCTTTCACCGAAACCGAGTTCATCGTCAAGCGAATATCTCGTGTAGTTTAAGCCGTGAAGCAGCATGAACCAAAGATAGATACCGAACATCGCCCACGCCAGAACTCTTCCTACATTGAAAAAGTATTTCTTTCCTCGCTTTGCCTTAATGGCTCTTCTGATTCTGATCACGAGCCAAACGATCAGGATCGGCGAGGAAAACACCAGCGTAATGACAAACACTTCCGTCAATGAGATCGGAAACAGAGACGATATCTTGGCGGGCAAAAACGAAAAGACGACGAACGGTCCTTTTGCGTAAGCTTCACCGACCGAAGGAAAACGAGTCAAGATCATCTGAAGCACATAAAGAAAAACGATCAGGACGACCGGAAGAATAATGCCGAAGATCCACCGTTTCCACGAGGGCTTCATTTCAGTACCCCCACATACTTAAGAAGATAAAGGATACCCAGCACGATAGGCTGATGCAGGATATAGACCAGAAGTGAGTTTCTGCCGATCCATTCAAACGGCTTGGAAATGGCGTGAACGGCCTTCGGCGCGTTCGGGAAAAGGGTTTCTTTATTCTTATAGATGTGTCGTCCGATCAAGACACCTAAGAAGAATACGCCGACCCACGGGATCAGACCGATCTCATCGCCGACATTCCACGCGGCATCCGGATGCGGCTCGATTCCGAGGATCGAGACCCATCCCTGACGGATCTGGTAGTGGTAGTAGTGAAGGCCGTTAAGAAGCCAGAAAAAGACCATAACGATCAAAAACAATACAGCATCACCGCTTCGGCTCGATCTTTCGCCGGTCTTCTTCTGCTCGACATGGTCAAAGACCGCGAAAAGAAATGTCGATACGCAAAGAAGATGCAGGACATTGAAATAGATCGAGCATCCGAGATCGAGGAAGTGATCGGCCGTGATCGAAGCGGCGGAAAAAGCAAGAGCCACGATCAGAAGCTTCAGTGCTCGCTTGAAATTATTTCTCGAAAACTGGCAGCAGATGCCGGAGATCATGACGAATACAAAGATGAAAAACGGGTGCAGGAATGCCCAGAACCAATCGCATTCCGCGCCGATAAAGGAAAATACATCGTATTTGAAGACAAATCTCAGATCGTACGCAAAATGATGAAGGATCATCATGAAGATCGCGAAACCGCGAAGAAGATCCAGTTCAAATGCGCGTTTATTCGCCTTTGCGCCGATTGTCTTTTCCCGAGTCATAGATCAGCCTTAGACTTCTTCTGCAATAGCCGCGCCGATCGCTGTCGCGAATTCGGACATCTGCGGAACGATGAAGTTGAGATTGTAAAGTTCGGAGAATGCCTTATAGATCGTGCCGCACATCGGTGCTTTTGTCGCCTGACCGGTAAATACGACGTCCTTAAGACCCGAGTTTCTCGCGGCAAGGACTGCCATGGTACCGATCGACTGGAATACGACGTTGTAAAGACCCAAAGCGATATCGGCCTTGCTTGCGTCATCCTGCATCTTACCGAAGTTAGATGCGGTCGTATCCATCGTAAGGCCCGGGATCGCGGCATGAGAGATATCGCCGATCGTAAGATCGACGTGATTGAGGTTACCTCCGGTTGCCAGTTCCGCGATCATGTCAAAATCACGCATGTTCAGCGCACAGTTGGAAAGACCGACCAATGTACCTCCGCCGACACCGGAACCGATGATATGACGGACTTCCTTTTTGGAAGCTTCTACAAAAGCCGTACCTGTTCCCATGCTGACGACAACGGCATGGTCAAGTCCGGAAAGGTAAAGACCGCCTTGTCCCGTCGCAAAGAATTCCTGAATACGTACAGTCGGGATGCCGAGGAGGTTTCCTGTCGGAAACGAAGCTCCAACTCCCGTGATCTTCAGTTTTTCAATATCGGAGATCTTCAGCTCATAAGAGTCCATGAGCTTTCCGAGCGCGCCGAAAGCAGAAGTAACCGGATCGTCCGCTTTGACGATCTTGTTGCCGATGATCTTGTCACCGTCCATACCTACTACTTTCGTGGTACTTCCGCCTACATCCAGTCCGACGATAATGCCCATACTGATTCTCCTTCCTTATCTTGTCGTGATCTCTGCCGCGTATGTGTCACCTAAGTGATATACCGGCCTTGATCCGTCTTCTCCGCCGTCCTTTTGAATCGGGAGGCGGTAGACCTTGTTATCTGACGTGATGACATCGACGAACGTCGCGTCATCTGTTCTGCACCAGTAGAAAGTGGAGCCGCCCGTGATCGTTGCCGCTTCACCCTTTATGTTCATACACTGAATATCCTTGTTCGGGTTATAAAGGTACGAAGTCTTCTCCACGTTTCTGTCCGCGAAGAAATATTCTGTCTGCGGTTTCAGGAAATCCGCTTCGCTTGTGATGTCGTATGTCTTGTAAAGCTTATGCTCGCCATAGACACAGTCGTAGATCGAGAACTGCACGGCGCCCGCGTTGGAAACCGTGGCGATCGCGCCTCTTACGACAGAAGCCTGGATCCTTGTTCCGTCATAACGTACGACCAGTGTCTGATACTCATCCCACGTGTCGCGCATCATCTCGAAGCAGACTTCGGAATAGGGATCATTCTTATCCAGATCGAGCGTATAGCCACGGAACAGGCCCTTGCAGGCTTTCGCGCCGTATTGTTCCATATACGAAAAGCACTTGCCGGGAACGACATAGTCCATAAGGTTTCCACCGTCGTTGACCAGGACATAGAGTGATTCGCTGTGATCATCAAGCTCGATGCTCATGGATTCGAGCGCTCCGTCACCGTCAAAGTCGAGATCACACTCGGCACGGTAGGACGTATAGTACAGTCCGTCCTCCGTCATTGCGGATTGTTCTCTCATTCCCAGCATACTCGGGGTCTCGTGGAAAAGCTGCATCTTGTCTTCTTCAAGATCGCCGATGGCAGACGCCGCGTCCGCATTATTCTTCTGAACGGAAGACGCGGTCGTAGGCTCCATGTTCGGAGCTACGTCGGCTTTGAACGGATTAACGAACACCAGAATAAGGACGATCGCCAAAACCGCGACGATATCAAAGACAACAAAAGCGATGATGTATTTCCTGTTTCGCATGTATGTGCTTACCTGTTACTTCTTCGGTACCAGCTTGTCCTTACCGCCCATGTACATACGCAGCGGCTCCGGAATGTTTACCGTACCGTCGGCGTTGAGATTGTTCTCGAGGAAAGCGATCAGCATACGCGGCGGAGCTACAACAGTATTGTTCAGAGTATGAGCCAGGTAGTTGCCCTTCTCTTTGTTTCTGATACGGATACCCAGACGTCTTGCCTGCGCGTCACCTAAGTTACTGCAGGAACCGACCTCGAAGTACTTCTTCTGACGCGGGGACCATGCCTCAACGTCACAGGACTTGACCTTCAGGTCAGCAAGGTCGCCGGAGCAGCACTCGAGCGTTCTTACCGGGATATCGAGACTTCTGAAGAAGTCTACGGAATTCTTCCAGAGTTTGTTATACCAGTCCATGCTCTCTTCCGGCTTGCAGACGACGATCATCTCCTGCTTCTCGAACTGATGGATACGGTAAACGCCTCTCTCCTCGATGCCGTGAGCACCGACTTCCTTACGGAAGCACGGAGAATAGGATGTCAGTGTCTGCGGAAGCTCGGATTCATCGATGATCGTATCGATGAACTTACCGATCATGGAATGCTCGGATGTACCGATCAGGTAAAGGTCTTCACCCTCGATCTTATACATCATGTTCTCCATCTCCGCGAAGCTCATAACGCCCGTAACAACGGAAGAACGGATCATGAACGGCGGTACGTAGTATGTGAAGCCACGATCGATCATGAAGTCTCTTGCGTAGGAAAGGATCGCAGAATGAAGTCTCGCGATATCGCCCTTCAAGTAGTAGAAACCGTTACCGCTTGTTTTTCTCGCGGCATCCAGATCGATACCGTCGAACTTCTCCATGATGTCAACATGGTACGGAACTTCGAAATCCGGAACGACCGGCTCGCCGAAACGCTCGTTTTCAACGTTCTCGCTGTCGTCTTTACCGATCGGTACGGAATCGTCGATGATGTTCGGGATCACGAGCATGATCTTTCTGACCTTCTCGGTAAGTTCCTGCTCCTTGACGTCAAGAGCGGCCATCTCGTCAGCCATGGCAGCAACCTGCTTCTTGGCTTCCTCGGCCTCATCCTTCTTTCCCTGACCCATCAGAGCGCCGATCTGCTTACTGATCGTGTTTCTCTGCGAACGAAGATACTCAACTCTCGTCTTCGCCTCACGAAGCTCCTTATCATAAGCGATGACCTCATCCACCATCGGGAGTTTGTCATCCTGAAACTTTTTCTTGATGTTTTCCTTAACGATGTCCGGATTCGCGCGGACAAATTTAATATCCAGCATTTTCCTGCCTCCATTGAAACATATAACTTTGTAATTTTACCATAAATAGGCAAACTCTTCTATATTCTTATAGAAAAGCACCGGTATAAAAACAATGTGGGATTTTCGGGCGTTTTACGCGCGCTCGACCATGTCCATCATGGTCAGATCCGTAGAAATGACGACATTCGGATCCGTATTTAACTCCTCGAAACGCTTCTTAAGACGGTCAGACGCGATCACGCCGCCGCTTTCGGCTTTAGCGGAAGGCAGCATGACGATATACTGGGCGCCGCTGAACTTCGTGAAAACATCGCCTTTCCTAAGCGTATCCTGGATCGCCGTGAAAAGCACATCCATGGCGGGCTCAAGAGAATGCGCGTCCAGCATGTTCCCGTCCGTATCAAGGAGAGTAACGAGCATGACACAGAAGGTCTGCTCGGATCTTGCCATCATTCGCTCGATAAAACGGAAGATCGCGAGGAACGGCTCATAATCCTGCCAGTATGCGCCACGGATCGTGCCCGGTTCCTTGAGCTGCTGCATAAGTGTACGGATATTCATCTCGATCGCCTCGGGGCGGTCCAGTTTTGCCTGCTTTGACGGAAGCGTCGAACTGTAGAAACGGAAGTTGTTCTTACCTTCCTTCTTAACTACGTACAGGGCTCGGTCGGCCTTATCAT
Organism: Clostridiales bacterium; assembly: GCA_017617525.1. Classification (GTDB taxonomy): domain Bacteria; phylum Bacillota; class Clostridia; order Saccharofermentanales; family Saccharofermentanaceae; genus Scatonaster. Next base: position 61,871 of record JAFZWA010000029.1, on the reverse strand, counting down.
AGAGCGTATCCATGTTGTTGCCGTCCTGCGGCGCCAGCGCGATACCGATGGACATGGTGGCAATGCCGTTCGTTACGACCTGAAGCTCCTCATTGACCGCCATCTGGAATACCTTAAGGCGCTTGGAAAGCACCTCGTTCTCCGGCGGATTCTCCATAAAGATAACGAACTCGTCACCGCCGAGACGTCCGACGATCTCGTCCGGGAAGTACTCGATCATCATATGCGCCAGACGGTTCAATACCTGGTCACCTACGATGTGTCCGAGCTTATCGTTAACGCTCTTAAAGTGGTCGACGTCCAGGATCATATACGCGGCACTCGTGCCTTTGGCGAGGATCACTTCGATCGTCTGTGTCAGATAGGAACGGTTCCAAAGGCCTGTCATCGGGTCTTTGGACGCGATGCTCTCGAAGCGCTGCGCGCGCTTTTCGGCCAGACGACGGAACTCTTCAAGTTCGAGTGTTCTGGCGATACGTGAACGCATGACCTGCGGGATAAAAGGCTTCGCGATAAAGTCCGCGGCACCGAGCTTTAGGCATTCGACCTCGGTCTCCGCGTCCGTTCTTGCCGTCAGAAAGATAACGGGAACGTCTTTGTAGTCATGGTTGGCGCGGATCTGGCGAAGTGTCTCCAGTCCGTCCATCTCCGGCATATTGATATCCAGAAGGATCAGATCCGGGATCTTCTTTTCCAGGAAACGAAGGGCCATCTGTCCCGACGGAACGAGACTGACCTGATAGAATTCATCCAGGGCCTGTTTTGCCAATGTTAGATTCGCTTTGCTGTCATCCACGACCAGGATCGTTTTTACCTTGTCCACCCTTAGTTCTCTCCCATAAGATTTTTCAGATTCTCGACCGCCTCATCGTACTGGAAGTCGTTGAGGCAGTTACGTGTTCTCTTAAGCACGAGCTCAATATCCGAACCGACATCGTAAGTAAGAAGCCAGTCGATCTTCGCGAGCGCCATATCCGTGTCGAAATCCTCGACACTCGTTTTGATCTCGCCGATCGTCTCCATGAGCATATCTTTTCCGATCGGAGACTTCGGATTTCCTTCGGCCGCCGCCTCTTCCTGGGAATCGAGCACGCCTCGCGCGCGAAGCTCGAGTCCGATATCATCAAGAAGTGACTGGTACATCGAAAGAAGATCGTTGTGGTTCGCGTCGATATAATCGAAGCGTCCTTCGTAGTTCGCGAATTCGTGCTCTTTCGCGAACTCGGAAAGCTCCATGGCACCGATCGACGCGCAGACGCTCTTCAAGGCATGCGCCTCGATACCGAAGCCCGCGTAATCCTTTGTTTCCGCCTGATCACGCAGGCGCTCGATCTTCACCATACCATCCTCGTAAACGACCTTGAGGAGGCTGATGTAGTTATCGATATTGTTACCGCAGTTCAAAAGACCACGGCTGCAGTCTACGCCACGAAGCTGTACGGCGCCTTCGCCGAAGTGCGGGGCACTTGCGACGGTATGCTGTTTTCTGATGATCATTTCAGACGGCAGGTTGCTCTTTAAGGACTTCTCAAGCTGTGACAGCTCGATCGGCTTACTTACGTAATCCTGGAAGCCTTCGTTAAAGAACATCTCACGCACACCGCTGACCGCGTTTGCCGTAAGCGCGACGACAGGCACTTTCTGGAAATACTCGTCTTCCATCTGACGGATCAGACGCAGTGTATCGATACCGTCTAATTCCGGCATCATGTGGTCCATGTAAATGATATCGAACCTCTCACCGTCTCTTAACATCTCGATACACTCCTTACCGGAATTCGCGGTAGTGACATGCATCTGATACGGCTCGAGAAGGCCTTTGACGACCTTGAGGTTAACGGCGTTATCATCGACGACGAGGACCTTGGCCTCCGGAGCGATGAAGCTCTCTGTAAACTCATCACTGTCGAGGGACTCGATCGGCGTCTCGGTAAGAACGGACGCGAATACCGCGGAATAAACAGGACGGCGTACAACGAGAACGTCCTTATAACCTGTCGACAGTTCGTTCTTATCGAACATCAGGACGATCTTCGGCTGGCCGTGGGTATCGCAGAATTCACGGATCTGATGAGAGAACTCATCAAAAAGCGGCTTGGATACGAAGAAATAGGAATACGACGCGTTCGACGCAGGATCGAGATCCTTGATCTTCGAAGCGAAACGGGCGGAAACCCCGAGACGCTGCAGGTCGGATCTGGCCTGATCGCGATAGATCGCCTTCTCGTCAAAGTAAAGGACATGTTCGACCTTATCCGCGGGAACACTCGCAAGTGATTTCTGCTTGGCAATATACTGGTGAAGTTCAAAAGAGAACGTACTTCCCTGTCCGTATACACTCTCAACGGAGATCGTACCGCCCATGAGTTCGGTCAAACGCTTACAGATCGAAAGACCGAGGCCCGTTCCTTCGACCGCGCGGTTCTGTCTGGTATCGACACGCTGGAAGGATCCGAAGAGCTTCTGCTTGTCTTCGGGCTTGATACCCATACCGGTATCAGATACATCAAAGTGCAGAAGACACATGTCACTCGAGACAGGCTGATAAGCGACACGCAAAGTGATATGACCTTCGGACGTAAACTTGACCGCGTTATTCAGAAGATTCAGCAGGATCTGACGGATACGGATCTCGTCGCCGACCAGTTCACTCGGGATCTTCGGATCGATATTGACCACGAGGTCGAGGTTTTTATCCTGCATACGGACGGTAATGATGTTGATGATGTCGTTGATGACCGAAGTCAGCTGATAACGGACATTGATGATCTCCATCTTACCGGATTCGATCTTACTGAAGTCGAGGATATCATTAACGATCGCCAGAAGCGCGTTACCTGCGCTCTTGATATTTCTCGCGTTTTCACGTACGCCCGGATTGATGTCATCACGAAGGATCATCTCGGTCATACCGACGATCGCGTTCATTGGCGTTCTGATCTCATGGGACATGTTCGCGAGGAAGTCCGCCTTTGTCTGAGAAGCGGCAACGGCCTCCTTCTTCTTGATCTCAACGATCTGAAGAAGATCCTCGGTACTCTGCGTCTTTTGCGTAAGAGTTCTTTTCGAGCGGTTAATGAACGATACGAGCGCCATGAGGAAGACCTGCGCGATGATCAGGATGATGATACGGACCATCAGCTCCTCCAGGGTTCTGTAGCCCAGGAGCAGATCATAGTCATAGACGATCCAGAATGCGTAGTAAAGCGCCGTGAAGATCAGGCAGTAAAGGTTCGGCGCGAAGTCGAAATACAGTGAGACGACGCAGGCTACGGTGATAAAGCCGTCCTGGATCGTTCCCGGGTTCTGATAGTAGATACCGTAAAGCACCACCATCGACAGGAAGAATGACGTCATCATGTACATCTGGAACTTGTAGCTGTCTCTGGAGATCTTCGTGAGAAGATAGGCGACGATCGGCGTAATGATGCAGTAGATATTGAAGAACTGCGGATAGACCGATACCTGCGAAGACATGAACATGAAGAAGATACATGTGACCACGTAGATGAGAAGCAGGATCCTATGGGCATCTCTTTTTTCCAGAAGCATAGTTACTCTCCTTCTCTGCACTGTTCTTTCAGGGCGACGCCCGAAGGAACGACGAATTTTAATGTAGTCGGCAGCACGCGGATCGAAAGCGCGGTCTCGTGCTTATCCAGTTCAAAGGACTCACCGTCTGCCGTAAACATCATGTTCTTGTTACCCGCCAGTTTGATCGAGATCTCGGAAGGATCGATGACGCGGACGGATTTTCCGAGTTTGGAAAGTTCTCCTCTTCTATACGCTCCGATTCCGGGGAGCAAAGAGAAGAACGAAAGCGAATCCGCCAGAAGCAGTTTGACCTTGCCGCTTACCGGGCTGGCATTTTGAACCGGCGAATAGGAGCCGCCGTAGCAGATACCGTTAAACGCGGTGATCGACGACTTTCTTCCCAGGATCTCCTGACCGTCGACCGTGATCGAATACTGGCTGCTGACGTTGAAGACAGAATTTCGGATGATCGAAAGGAGATACGGGATCTTGGTACCGACGATGGAAAAACGCGAAAGGCTGTTGACGTCCGAAGCGACCTTGGCTTCAAAACCGACGGAGCAGAAGTTCAGTGCTTTTCCCAGACCGAAATCCATTACATCGAGATACATCGGTGTACCCGTGATCAAATTGTCCATATTGGAAAAGGCTTCCACTTCACCTTCAAAAACTTTCAGGAAATCGTTTGTCATGCCACAAGGGAAAAACGCCACCTCGACCATGGAAAAGTTCGAGATTCCGCTGATCGCCCTGCAAAGCGATCCGGAACCGCCGCAGATGATCAGGCGGATCGTCTCATCTTCAAAAATGTGGCAGAGTCGTTGCACAAGGACGGTCTCGTGGCCGACATACTCGGTATCAAAGACCAGAGCGCCCAGCTCCGGGTGGGAAGCAACATATGAACGCACACGAATAGAGAGATTCTCTTTCTCTTTTCCCGCACGTGGATTGATGATAAAAATGTGTTTCATGTTCCATACCCGGCACGATCTTAATGACCATGCATCGGTTCCCCGTCTCCAAAACTAGGAATAGGATACCACATTCGGATATATAAATAAAGTTTGAAAACTTACTTTTCGGCTTTTCCTTCGGCTTCTTCTGTGTCTTCCTCGGAAACGGATGTTTTTCTCGAAAACGGAAGCACTTTGGTAATATTATCAAAAGCCGTCTTTCCGTGCTCACCGACATTGAGGTAGACATTTCGAAGTACGTGTCGCTCCGGCGCGGTCAGCGTCTTTACCAGGCTCGCGCCCTTTGCGGCGATAGCGGCTCTGGTTTCCGCAGGAGTGCGGACGATCGGGATCATGTTGCCGTACAGTGCTTTTTCCTCAGCACGATGGCGACGGGCAAGTTCCTTTTCTTCCTTTCTGTGCTTGTCGTAAAGCTCACGCCACGCGGGATAGTTCTGGCTCTTGGTAAGCATGGTATCCACACGGCCGTAAATGCTGCCGCCGATCTTATCGGAGATCACCTTCATCTCACCGGAAACACTCGTCAGCGGGCCGAGACGGCGCTTGACGCCGAAGATCGCAGTAACGGTCGCGATGATGTCGCAGATCATGATCGTCGTAGCGACTATAAGAAGCACGAGCTGAAGGTTGTCGTGCGTATTTCCGAGGATCCAAAGGACCGTCGGGTGCAGGACATAGATACCGAGAGAACAGGCGATACCCCAGTAAAGAGAGAACTTCGGACAGATAAAGCCCATGAAGTTATACTTCTCGTCGCGGTAGTCCCACCAGCGGAGTTTGAACATGCGATAGAGGATGAAACCTGCCCAGAACTCGACGAACGTACAGATGATCATCGAGCCGAAGAACAAAAGGAAGAAGTTGTCTGCAAGCCTTTCGAGAAGGAGGATAACGCCGTAAAATCCGATACCGTATACAGGGCAAAGCGGTCCGTTCAAAAAGCCTCGGTTAATGAAGCGTTTTTCGTCAAGACCATAGTAGACGACCTCGACGACCCAACCGATGAACGCGTAGATAAAAAACATGCAGTACGCGTCGATAAACGGATAAAAATGCATCAGAAAAACCTTCCTTTCTTACTGAATGATTATAGCATTTGTTTCTTCGCATTTGCTATAATAATCGTATCTTTCGCAAGAAAAGGAGAATCACTATGGCAAATCCTTATCTTCCCATGTGGGAACACATTCCGGACGGCGAACCCCGTATCTTCGGAGACCGTATCTACATCTACGGCTCGCACGATAATGCAGACACCGATGAGTTCTGCGATTTCTGTTTGAAAGTATGGTCGGCGCCTGTTTCCGATCCGACAAACTGGACATCTCACGGCATCGCTTTTGCCACACGTGATTTCCCGGGTCACCCTTCCGATACCGACTGGACGGACGGACGTCTCTTCGCTCCTGATGTAGTCGAAAAAGACGGAAAATATTATCTCTATGCTTATATCCAAGAAGCGCTCGGCTGCGTCGCCGTATCCGATAAGCCGGAAGGTCCGTTCAAGCTCATTTCCCGCTATAAGCACAATATCGAAAATCACCCGGACGGAGGTATCTTCATCGATCCGGGCACGCTCGTTGACGATGACGGACGTGTATATGTCTACTGCGGTTTCCTTCGCTCCTACATGTTCGAGGTAAACCCGGACAATATGTACGAAGTGATCGACGGTTCCTTCAAGATGGACATCATCCCGAACACCGCTCCGTTTAACTTCTTCGAGGCCTGCTCTCCCCGTAAGATCAACGGCAAGTACTACATGATTTATTCTTCCGCCGAGCCGACAAGCCAGTTGGTCTACGCGGTATCCGATTCCCCGACGGGTCCTTTTGAATATAAGGGAACGCTCGTTGATTCCGGATGCGACTATCCGGGCGGAAACGATCACGGTTCCGTTGGAAAAGTTGGCGACCAGTGGTACATCTTCTATCACAAGATGACGAACGGTTCCATCATGAGCCGCGTCGGCTGCGTCGATAAGCTTACACTGAACGAAGACGGCACATTCACACAGGCCGAGATGACATCCCAGGGATTCGAGGATATCCTCAATCCTTACCGTGTCACAAATCCGCAGATGGCATGTGTCCTCACTAACGGCGCGACGATCACCGAGAGAACTCCGTTTGACCAGTGTGTCACGAAGATCTCCGACGGCTCTGTCATCGGCTTTAAGTACTATGATTTCGGAAACCATTCCGGTTCTGAAATGAAGTGCGTCATCAAGCTCGATAACTGCTACATGAGCGGTAAGATCCATATCTTCGCCGACGGTGTTCCGATGGATGCCGTGAAAAAGTACGCCCGTCCGATCTTCCCGGATGAGCCGGATGCCGAGGCAAAGAAAGCCGCACGCGAAGATGCATCCTCCAAGGTATACGGCTTCAGCGGAAAGCTTCTCGATGAGTTCTCCACTCCTGAATACACAGGTAAGTTCGGTCTTTCCCGTGAAGGCCATGAGATCGGATGCGCCGAGTTCTCTTCGAACGCAAGCATCGTGACCGCGACCGTCGAAGGTCTTTCCGGCAAACACGCGATCTACTTCCTCGTTGAAGGACGCTACAAGGGCTGGGGCGGACACTATATGGACGGAAGGAATCTTTTCGACTTCTACGGATTCGTGTTCCAGGTATAAAGCGAAAAAGAAAGCCGAGGAGCGGTGCTTTTCGCGAGGTATGAAGCTGCTCCTTGAAGCAAGGAATTGAAGGTGTTTTTGTATGAGTGAAATCTATGTTGTCGGACACAAGAATCCCGACACCGATACCGTCGTATCCGCGATGGCATATGCCGCGCTGAAGCACGCGCTCGGCGAGCAGGACTATACCGCCGCCAGACTTGACCATTTAAGCGATGAGACGAAGCGCATGCTCGCAAGATTCGGTTTTGAGACGCCGGTCCGTATCCGCGACGTAAGAACGCAGGTCCGCGATCTCGACTTCGATACACCGCCGGCATTAAATGCTCAGGTAACATTGGATAAGGCGTGGAGAACGATGTCCGAGGACAAGATCTCCGTGATCCCCGTCATCAACGAAGACGGCACTCTTTACGGTACACTTTCTTCCGGTGACATCGCTTCCTACAACATGGAGACGATCAATAACCCGCACATCGACAACCTTCCGCTCTTCAACCTCTTAAGCGTCCTGGAAGCGCGGATCGTCAACGAATGCGACACCACCACGGATTCCATTTCCGGCGAGATCTGCATCGCGCTTCCGCAGAACAACGAGAACCTCCTGTTCTCATCCAAAGACAGCATCGTCTTCTGCGGCAATCAGCCGGATATGGTCAAGCGCGCACTTGACATCGGCGTTAACTGCCTGATCCTTTGCCAGACCGACGTAGATCCGTCCTGGTTCTCCGGAAAGACAAATACATGCGTGATCTCCACACCGCTTGACGCCAGCAAGGCCGCCAAGCTCATCTATCAGGCGCTTCCGATCTCCCGCGCGTGCTACACCGGCGAGATCCAGTGCTTCCACCTCGACAACTACATCGATGACGTTAAAGAAGTCGTCTTAAAGAGCCGTTTCAGAAGTTACCCGGTACTCGACGAGAACAACAAGGTCATCGGTACTCTTGCGAGATTCCATCTCCTTCGTCCGAGAAGAAAAAAGGTCGTACTTGTTGACCACAACGAGCTCGCGCAGTCCGTTCCGGGTCTCGAGCAGGCAGAGATCTTGGGGATCATCGATCACCACAGACTCGCGGATATCCAGACCACTCAGCCGATCGCCATGCGAAATGAACCTGTCGGCAGCACGAACACGATCATCACGGAGCTTTATCAGGAGAACGGTGTCATGCCGTCCCCGAAGATGGCGGGTCTGATGTGCGCCGCGATCCTTTCCGATACCGTTATGTTCAAGTCTCCGACATGTACACAGAGAGATATTGCGATGGCCGAGCGTCTCGCCCGTATCGCAGGTGTAAGTATCGACGAGCTCGGACACGACCTCTTCAACGCTTCCTTCGACACCAAGTCCGTTGAGGATCTTATGAAGTCCGACTTCAAGGAATTCCATATCGCCGAGCATACTCTCGGTGTCGCGCAGATCGTCTGCATCGATTCTTTCAAGATGCTCGACCGCAAGGACGAATTCATCGCTCACATGAATACGCTACGTTCCGAGCGCGGCTATGATTTCGTGATCCTAATGCTCACCGATGTCCTGCAAGAAGGTACCGAGCTCCTCTACGTCGGCGACGATGACACCATCCGCTTCGCCTTTAACGTCGAGCCGAAGGACAATCACGTATTCCTGCCGGGCGTCATGTCGAGAAAGAAACAGATCATTCCGATGCTCACCGCATTGTGGGGTTAAAAAACGCAGCAAGGCTTCGAATCGAAGACAGGAGGGGTTGTCATGTCTGATAGCGGAAGAAAACAAAAGAGCCTTTCTCTTGTTGGCATGCGCATCTCTGCGTTGTCTTGGATTTCATTGATCACTACTATCATTTTGAACGTCAGGATCATCGTATTCTTGACAGGCGGCTTTGATCATTTTCCTCATGTGACGATCGTCCTGTTTGCTATGTACTTTGCCTTTGCATGTTCACTGTTCACTCTGGCCCGACAGTCAAAATTTTTCATCTATTCCGGGATCATGTTGCTCCTAGCGACATCAACGGATCTTTTGTCATGGATAGGGTTATGGAAATATGACATGAACATAGACTATTTCATCAAGGTATGGCCTTTCTGCATTCTGTTTATGCCGATATTCCTGGCATTGCTTTCTCAAGGTATGATGGCGATCGACAAGTCCCCCAACGATAACTTGATTCATCAATGGAAACGTTACAGATTGACCTTCATCATTATTTATGCCGCACGCTTTTTCCTTTATCAATGTGCTTTTGCCCTTCTCGGGAAAAATGATCTCGAAAATGGATTCTCTATCAACTCTATCGTCTTGCTCTATGGCGCCTTGACCGTTGTATGCGACTTGCTTTCCCTCTGGCAGTTTTTCCTTCTGCGCTACACAGTGGATGAAGTGAAAGCATACAGCGAGTACTCCATCAAATAGTGAAATTACGAACAAAAACGACAATCCTCGCACTTTTGTCAGCAGTTGTCTGAAAACCGGCCATCTTTTAACTTCCTTTCTGGCGTACAATCAGAGCCATCCCACAAATAGAGGTACGGAACATGATTGCCGCTGAACTCTACAAGATCGCATTACTGACAAGAAAACTGAATCTTTCGTATATCCACGCATCACCTACCGGAGCCACCTTAAAGATCGGAACAAAATGCATTAATGGCAAGAATGTACAAGTGCTCCGGATATACTCTGATAGCGACAAAAAACACAAGAAAGAGTTTCGTCTAGATTCGTCAAATGCAGAGGAATGGAAAGATCTTCTGATCGAACAACAAAGGCGCGCAAATATCGAGACAAATCTGAAGTTCCGAAGCGTACTGGAAAACAGCAGTATAAAACTGGATCTTTTTAGGAAAACCGAGCAACGTTTTTCAAAAGCTGCATTTGATCGCCTTATTGAGCGCAACGATCCCTCGATCAAGAAGGGACACATGTATGATGGGCATTGTTTTCGATCCAAATCTGAAGTCATGATCGCGCAGATCATAAATGACTTAGGATTGGAATACAAATATGAGGTTGAAATCGCCATCGGCTCAAAAACTTACTACGCCGACTTCGCCGTCTACTGCCACGAGACCGGCCGATTCTTTTTTATCGAACACTTTGGTCTAATGGGCGATGATGAGTACAGAACTCATACATTCCAAAAAATTACAGTATATTCCCGAAGCGGCCTGATCGAAGGTCTGGATATTCTCTACACTTTTGAGAACTCAGATGGTTCTTTCTACACTGACGTTTACAAGGGTAAGATTCTTAGCGTTATCATCTCACAAGTGATAACTATGACAAATCAGTGAGCAATGTATTTCTTTGAGCCCTTTCTTTGGCATCCCGTCACGGTTGGAAACTTTTTCCTTCTTTTACAAAAGTCTCTGTAACTGTCTCTAAAACTGCTTCTACAGAGACTATTTCAGAGGATTTCGACGTTTTCCTCTGTTTTTGTCTCTAAAACTGCCTCTACAGAGACTGTTTCAGAGGATTTCGACGTTTTCCTCTGTTTTTGTCTCTGTAACCGCCTCTACAGAGACTGTTTCAGAGGATTTCGACATTTTCCTCTGTTTTTGTCTCTAAAACTGCTTCTACAGAGACTGTTTCAGAGGATTCTTGCGCATCTCCTCCTCATTCCTCCGTCACTTCACACTTTCTGACCTTTCTCCAATTAAGAAGAATGATCGTCGTAATGACCACGACTTCGGAGATCAAGGTACCGATCACCGCGGAAGATGTTACGCGGTAGAAGTGCTGTCCCTCTCCCCACATGCACTGGTTTACGACAAGGATCACGCCGGCATTGATCACCATACCAAGAATAAAAGCACCCGCATTCAATATCAGGACCTCGGACGCGATCTTTCTAAAGATCTGTCCACGGGTAAATCCCAGCGCCTTGTAGATCGCGAACTCGTGTTTTCTCTTATCGTATGCTGCCGTAAAGACCGCGTTGATCGTCACCAGAAGAACGATAGCGACTAAGATAACGATAACGGCGAAAATGAAGTACATGAATCCCATCTCTTCCTCCACTTCACCAACATAAGAACTTGCCGTTTCAAATGTACAAAGCGGATACTTGGCGGAAAGCTCCTGTACCGTGCGCTGAATGTCGGCTTCGAGGTCTTCATCACAGACGCCGTCACTTCCCAGGATCAGGATCCTGCTGCCATAGGAAACATCCGCGACACCATACACACGCATGCCGTCGCCTTTGAAGGTCTTCGCCAGATGGATCGTTTTCTTAGAATTGACCGAATCTCCGATCGACAGTCCCTCGTTATTCGCGAGCTGTTCACTCATAGCAACTTCCATGTTGTTAAGGACAAGATCATCCGGAACCAGGTGTGTCCTTTCCTTAAACAGTTCGAAGTCCTCGACACTTGTGAAATAGAAGCCCTGCATCTGACAGTTGAAGAACATGATCGAATCAAAATCGTAATATACCGAGTTTACATAAATGACCTCGTTTAAGTTCTCGGGAAGCTCTCCCTTGATCTCTGTATACAGTTTTTCGTATTCCTCGATCGATTCGCTGTTATTGCCCTTCAGGGAACATATGATATACCTGTCAGATTCGTTCTTCGATACACGAAAAGTCTCTATCGGATTATCGACATACATGCCGCCGATGAAGCATACCGTGATAAAGGACATCATCAGCATCAGCACGAGGCTTCTCGCCAGATTATTCCGGATATATGTCCATGCGGAAAATGGTCTACTGCGCATATCCGTCAAGCTCCCTTCGTAGATACTTCAGAAATGGCTCCGTCCCAGATCTTTACGATCATGTCGGCGTCCTGGATGATACTGGTATCATGCGTGATGACCAGAACGAGTCTGTCCTTCGAATACTCTTTTAATCTGTCCATAACGAGGAACGCGTTCTCATGGTCCAGCGATGCCGTCGGCTCATCCGCGAAAAGCACTTTCGGGTCATTCATCATCGCTCTGGCAATGGCGACTCTCTGTCTTTGGCCTCCGGAAAGTTTCGTCGGCTTATGACGAAGTTCACTCTTCTTAAGTCCGATTTCAAGAAGAAGCTTTTCCGCTTTTTCTTTTGCCTCGTTGACCGGGATCGTCGACGCGATCGTCGCGTTATCGAGCGCCGTCATGTAGTTGATGAGATAGTGTCTTTGGAACACGAATCCGAATTCATATCTTCGAAGATGCTGCTTCTCCGAGTCGCTTATGGACATCAGGGATTTGCCGTTATAAAGAACGTCTCCGGAAGTCAGTTTCTTCAGTGTCGACATCGTATACATCAGCGTGGATTTACCGGAACCCGAAGGGCCGATGATTCCGATCAGTCCCTTATCCGGGAAGGTGATATTCATGCCGCGCATCGCGTAGACCTTCTCTTCTTTATCCATGTCGTAGATCATGTTGGCATCTTTTAATTCAAACATCTTCTTTGCTCCTTTATTCTTCTCTTTCGATTCCTCTCGAAAAGCACTTGTCCTTATGACTCGATCGTGTCGATCGTCTGTATCTTTCTCATTCCGTTGAAGATCGGTATCTGAGAGAACCCGATCAATGCCAGGAATACGATTCCTATTCTCGGTAACGCGGCAGGTCTCCAGACCTTGATGATGATCCCCAATGGGTCATATAAGAATGTCTTCAATCCGAAAACGACCAGCGAGCACAAAACCGCTCCCACTACGATCGAGAAGACGATACATATCAGTATCTCTTTTAATGCCATCACATAGATCTCACCGGTCGAAAAGCCGATAGAATTTAAGAGGCACCACTCGTTATGTCTGTCCATGATATGAAGCGCGAGGACCACCGAAACACAGATCAGAAGAAGCGAGCCGGATACTGCGGTCAACAGCGTCTGTACAATACCCATCGATCCCAGACTATCCTCGTGATTCACTTTTGCTCTTTCTACCGTTTTGTAGTACCAGATCTCATAGCCCTGTTTTTCAAGAAGTTCGCTGCCATTGACCGTACTTCCCTCTTCGATCATGACCAGTATATTGATATCATTTTCTCCCGGCTGCTCGATACCGAATGCCAGATAGTAGTCAGAATCCACGATACCGACGACCTCGTATTTATTGCCCAGATACTCGAGAAGTTCATTATCGTTACTGTGGTTTTTCTCAAGTTTCTTATCGACCAGGATCTCTCCCGGATTTTCCGGCATCCTTCCCGAAACGAGCTTCGCGTCCATATGCGAAAGATAATCTTCGCAGTCCGATGTATTCTCGAAAAGGAAACAGTCCATACTGCTGTTTCCGATCACGGAATTCAGTATCACATACTGCCACGCAAATGGTTTGGCATCGATCACACCGTCTTCTTGGGAGATAGCCTCCGCCGCGGCTCTGGCGCGCGCCCAGGCCTCCTCCATATATTCTTCATCTGATTCGTAATCCTCACCGTTCATCCCGAGAGTTGATGATACGATCTGAAGGCGTTCATACGGGGCAACATCACCCGCGTAAAACGGCTCGTCCATTCCTCCGATCACGTAATTAACGACATACATCATCAGAATAAAAACGGAAAGACTGACGATAAGCGCAGTCGTTCTCACTCGGTTATTCCGTATATATGGCCATGGGGAAAGCTTCGATCTTGCCTTGTTCATTCCTTCTTCAGTTCTCCTTTCACACTGCGCCCCGATCGCGCATTTGCCACTACACTCACTTTACTAAACCTGATTTAGACAAAAAAGTGACTCCGGTCACGTTTTGAAACATGACCGGAGTCATATACGTTTTACTTAAGAAGTAACGGTGCTTTTCCCGAAGGATCGATACGGTCCCGTCAGGATCAGATCGCTACGAAGAACTTAACGAGGAAGATCATGGACAGAACATATGTCAGCCAGGAAACATCCTTTGCCTTACCTGTGAATACCTTGATCGCGGTAAAGCTGATCAGGGCAAGACCGATACCGTGTCCGATGGAACCGGAAACCGGCATAGCCAGGAGCATAACGCCAACCGGAACGAGCTGGGCTGTATCTCCGAAGTTTACATCCTTGAGGTTACCGAGCATCAGGATACCAACATAGATGAGAGCCGCGGAAGTAGCTGCCGGCGGGATGATCGCCGCGATCGGAGCGATGAACATGCAAAGGAGGAACATAATGGCTGTAACGAGAGCCGTAAGACCTGTTCTACCACCTGCCTCAACACCGGAAGCGGACTCAACGAATGTGGTTACTGTGGAAGTACCTGTAACGGAACCGGTAACAGTACCGATAGCGTCGGACAGGAGAGCTTCTTTCATCTTCGGCATGTTGCCATCCTTATCGAGCATCTTCGCACGGGAAGCGGTACCTACGAGAGTACCGATCGTGTCGAACATATCGATGATGCAGAAGGTAACGACAAGAGTAATGATCGTGAACCAGCCGATCTCTGTGAAGCCCTTGAAATCGAGCTTAAAGAGTGTGGTATCTACCATGTCCTTGAAAGGAGGAACAAACGACGCGTCTTTCAGGGATTCGAAAGGATTCGTGTTGAAGAAGACAGCCTCGCCGAACCAGTAGATAACGGAAGAAATAAGCATACCGTAAAGAACGGCGCCCTTGATCTTTTTGTGATTGAGAGCAACGATTGCGAAAAGGCCGATAAACATTGTCGCAACGATGAGGATCATCATGTTGTAACCGTCGCCGATCGTATCTCTTGCGGAGTCAGCTGTAAGAGCTCCGAAGAAGTCACGCATTGCGTAGAACGGTCCGCCCTTGTCGGAATAAACGCCGGCATTCGAGCCGAAGCCGATATTCATGAGCATAAGACCGATCGCAGGTCCGATACCGAGACGAACGCCCAGCGGGATCGCCTCAACGATCTTCTCACGGATATTCAGGATCGAAAGCGCAATGAAGATAACACCTTCAATAAAAACAATGACCAGCGCACTCTGGAAAGATTTCAGATACGTCATGCCCGTCATGGTCATGATGTTCGATACAACGAGTGCAAAGAAACTGTTCAGGCCCATACCAGGAGCCATAACAAACGGTTTGTTGGCAAGGAATGCCATGCAGATCGTACCGATCGCGGAAGCAATACAGGTCGCAAGGAAAACACCATTCCAAAGATCCTGTCCCTGAGCTCCGAAACCGGTCAAAAGATTCGGGTTCAGCGCAATGATATACGCCATTGTCATGAACGTCGTAAGACCCGCAACGATCTCCGTACGGACCGTCGTACCGTTCTGTTTCAGCTTAAACACTTTTTCAAAACCGGATTCATTGGATGCAGCTGTTTCTTTAGCTTTGGAATCGGAATTGGAAGTCGTTTTCGCTTCTTCTTTAGTTTTTTCCATAAAGTCCCCTCCTTGTTTTTATCGGTGATACATTTATCATAACGCTTTTGATAAGATCATGCACGAAAAAAACCGCTCCGAATGATAGAAATTTCGAAGCGGTTTTTGGTGACTTTATTATCTTGACTTTTTCCCGGTGAAAAGCACTGTGGCTTCACATCACGGGTCCCTGTCATCGGGTTACCAGATGACGTTGATCTCTTTGACCTTATTCTCTTCCGGTTCTTTCACGCTGTCTCTCTTGCTGATAAATCCCGGAGCGACCTGCGGGAAAAGCGCACAGGACAGAACATCTTCTTCGGATTTCGCGAATTCGGAAACGGAAGCACGAAGTGTCTCCATCTCGTTGGCGATATTATCCGCCGGGCGGCACTCGATCACTTTCTCGTCACCGATCGCCATCTTTCGGATCTCTTCGTTGACCTTGCCCGGAAGACGACCGTACTCACCACGAAGAAGCATCTTCGATTCCTTCGGAAAGGTCTTGTAGCGACCCATCAGGACGTTCATAACGGCCTGAGATCCGACGATCTGAGATGTCGGAGTAACCAGCGGCGGGTAACCGAAATCTTCACGGACACGCGGTACCTCAGCGAGTACTTCCTCGAAGCGGTCCTCTGCGCCTGCCTGCTTGAGCTGGTTGAGAAGGTTCGAAAGCATTCCGCCCGGAACCTGATAGATCAATGTATTCGGATCGACACGAAGGACCTTCGGATCGAGGATGCCCTGATCCTGAAGCTTTTGGGCGACGCCCTTAAAGTGCGAAGCCGCCTTCGAAAGTGACGGCAGGTCGAGACCCGTGTCACGAGGTGTGCCCTTAAACGCGGCGACCAGGGATTCCGTTGCCGGCTGGGATGTACCTGTCGCCAGCGGAGAAAGCGCCGTGTCGATGATGTCTACACCGGCCAGAGCCGCGGCGTAATAGACCATCGCGCCCGTACCTGTCGTATCGTGTGTATGCAGGTGGATCGGAACATCCACTGCTTCCTTGAGCTTACTTACGAGAGAGTACGCGGTAGACGGAAGGAGCAGGTTCGCCATGTCCTTGATGCAGATCACATCCGCGCCCATCTCAACGAGATCTTTTGCCTGCTTAACGAAATACTCTTCGTTATGTACCGGGCTCGTCGTGTAGCTCAATGCCGCCTCGCATGTGCCGCCGTACTTCTTTACGGCGCGCATCGGGCTCTCCATATTTCTTACGTCATTCAGCGCGTCGAAAACACGAACTACGTTGATGCCGTTTTCGATCATTCTTCCGCAAAAGGACTCAACGACATCGTCCGCGTAATGACGGTATCCCAGAAGGTTCTGCGCGCGAAGGAGCATCTGAAGAGGTGTCTTCGGCATCGCCTTCTTAAGCGTTCTAAGTCTCTCCCACGGATCCTCGTCGAGGAATCTCATGCAGGAATCAAATGTCGCGCCGCCCCAGCACTCCAGGGACCAGTAGCCCATGTTGTCAAGGATCTCGCACGCCGGAAGCATATCCTCGATGCGCATTCTTGTCGCGGCCTGCGACTGATGCGCGTCACGAAGGATCGTATCCGTGATATATAACTTTTTCTCTGGCATTTGAAGCATCTTACTCCACCTCGAAAAGCACTTGTCCGGATGCGACCGTGTCACCCTTATTTACGTAAAGTGCTTTAACAACGCCGGCCTTCGGACTGTTGATGTCGTTTTCCATCTTCATCGCCTCAAGAACGACAACAGCTTCACCTGCGTTAACAGAATCGCCGACGTTCTTATTGACACGAAGGATCGTGCCCGGCATCGGAGCGTTAACGCTGCCTGCGCCACCAACTGCAGGTGCCGCGGAAGCCTTAGGAGCCGGAGCAGCTGCAGCAGCGGCCTTAGCAACCGGTGCGGCGACAGGTGCTTTTGCCGAGGAAGCGGACTTTGCTTCACTCTCGCTCATCTCTTCGACTTCGATCTCATATGCTTTGCCGTTCAGTGTAATTCTGTAATTGCTCATACCAATTCATCCTCCAGTGAGTATTTCTTATAGCTGATATTCTTTTCGCGAATGTACTTCATCAGGCTCGATTCACCGATCTCGCGGAAACTTACGACGCGCAGGTTTCTGATGTCCTTGCCTGTCTTTTCGGCGATCGCGGCAACTGCCATAGCGACGATCTCTTCTTTAGTCAATTCTTCCATGTCGCACCTCCATTAAAGCGGGATGTTGCCGTGCTTCTTGTACGGACGGGACTGTGACTTCGTCTCGAGGGAAGAAAGCGCGGAAACGATCTTTGCCTTCGTCTCTTCCGGCAGGATGACTTCGTCAACATAACCGCGGCTTGCGGCAACGTACGGATTCATGAACTTATCGTTATACTCGGCAACGAGTTCTTCTCTCTTCGCGTCCTTATCCTCGGCAGCTTCGATCGCCTTACGACCGATGATGGCAACCGCACCGGAAGCTCCCATAACAGCGATCTCCGCGATCGGCCATGCGTAAACAACGTCAGCGCCCAGGCCCTTACTGTTCATGGCGATGTAAGCTCCGCCGTATGCCTTTCTCATGATGACCGTGACCTTCGGGACCGTCGCCTCGGCAAAAGCGTAAAGAAGCTTCGCGCCGTGGCGGATGATTCCGTTGTGCTCCTGATTGGAGCCCGGCATGAAGGCCGGAACGTCAACGAGAGTAACGAGCGGGATATTGAAGCAGTCGCAGAAACGGATGAAACGCGCGCCCTTGTCGGATGCGTTGATCTCAAGAGAACCTGCGATGCAGTTCGACTGGTTGGCAACGATACCGACAGTCTTGCCATCGATACGTGCAAAGCCGACGACGATGTTCTTGGCAAAGTCTCTGGATACTTCCATGAAGCTGTTAGCATCGATAAATGTCGCGATGACATCTCTTACGTCATAAGCGGCCTTCGGGTTCGAAGGAACGATCTCCGGGATCTGCTCACAGGCATCTACGGAAATGCCCTCG
This sequence comes from Clostridiales bacterium, assembly GCA_017617525.1. Taxonomy (GTDB): domain Bacteria; phylum Bacillota; class Clostridia; order Saccharofermentanales; family Saccharofermentanaceae; genus Scatonaster. The sequence goes on along the minus strand of JAFZWA010000029.1, from coordinate 43,506 downwards.
ACCTCAGAAGCGTACCCTTCGTTATTGTTCGGAAGATATCCGATCAAGCGGCGGACACCGTTTAAGCACTCGAGGTCATCCGGGTAAACGAAATGCGCGACACCGCTGACCGCGGAATGTACGCCCGCGCCACCGAGCTGGCCCGCGGTGATCTCTTCACCGGTAACAGACTTAACGACCGCCGGTCCTGTAATGTACATCTGGGAAGTTTCTTCGGTCATGAAGATGTAGTCACAGATCGCAGGAGAATAGCAAGCGCCGCCTGCGCAAGGTCCCATGATAACGGAGATCTGCGGGATCACACCCGAAGCCATCGTATTTCTCAGGAAGATCTCGGCATAGCCGTTCAAGCTGTCGATACCTTCCTCGATTCTTGCTCCGCCGCTGTCGTTCATGGAAACGAACGGTGCGCCGGCTTCCATTGCCTTATCCATCGCCAGGCAGATCTTTTCCGCGTGCGCCGCGCCGAGCGAGCCGCCGCCGACCGTGAAATCCTGGGAGGACGCGTACACGAGTCTTCCGTGTACATATCCGTAGCCGGTAACGACACCGTCGCCCGGCTTTTTCTTCTTATCCATTCCGAAATCTGTTGCTCCGGAAGTCATGAGGGTATTGAGCTCGACGAATGTATCATCATCGAAAAGCGCCTGCATTCTTTCTCTTGCGGTAAGCTTGCCGCGGGAGTGCTGCTTCTCGATACCGGCCTCGCCACCGGCCATCTCCGCACCCTGTCTTCTTGTCTTAAGATCACTTATAGAGTCGACCCATTTGCCGTCCATATAAAAGACCACCTTTCTTTTTTACCGGATTCAAAAGCGCATAATAGCCCTCTTTCGTACCACTAATGTATATAATAGCATTAATGCTTTGAAAGTCAAACTATTCTACTGTCAAAGTATTCTTACAATTGTTTCCACACGAGAATGCACAACAAAACAAGCCGCGCCCTACAAAGATTTCGGCGCGTCTTCGGTTGATTCCGAATCTCTGATTTTTGTATCATGGAATAAGAAATGAGAAAGGACGGCGCATCCATGGCATTGATCGATCTTCACATGCACACCACGATCTCCGACGGGACAGATACTCCCGAAGAGCTCCTTTCCGTTGTCAAAAGCGCCGGTATCTCTCACTTTTCGATCACTGACCACGACGCGGTCAAGGGCGCGCAGATCATGCCGGACCTTCTTTCTCCGGGAGATCCGGTCTTCATCCTCGGCGTCGAATTCTCCTGCAAGGACAACCTCGGTAAATACCATATCCTCGGATACGGCTTTGATCCTTCCTCCCCTTCTATTCAGAAGATCGTGGATAAAGGACATGAGAACCGTATGGCCGAAGTCAATTCCCGCCTGAAAGCACTGAAGGACGAGCGTTCGATCGTATTCCCCGACGACGAGATCGAAAAGCTCCTTGCTCTTGCCAATCCCGGAAAGCCTCACATCGGAAATCTCATGGTAAAGTACGGCTATGCGGAATCGAGAAGTCAGGCGATCACGGAGATCATCAATAAGCTCAAAGTTAAAAGCCTGGATCTGGATCCTTCCGAAGTCATCACCGCGATCCGAGACGGCGGTGGCATCTCTGTCCTAGCCCACCCGGCATTCGGTTCCGGCACACAGAGGATCTTCGGAAAAGAACTTGAATCAAGAGTCGATCACCTGATTTCCATGGGTCTTCAGGGCATCGAGGCTTACTACTCCGGCTTCTCTAAAGAGATCCGCGACGAGGTCCTCGCGATAGCGGAATCCAGAGGTCTTCTCATCACCTGCGGAAGCGACTATCACGGCAAAAACAAAACTGTCCGCCCCGGAGAACTCGGAACGGACAGTCCTGATGATTACATGGAAAAAGTCAGTGCTTTTCTCGCCGCTTATCCGTTCGGCTCGACAGCATCGGGATCCGGCGCGAAATAGATGATGACATCTGACTCCGGCATCGTAAGATATATATGCACTGTTTCAGTTTCATGGTCCAGCTCATACGCAGTTGCCATCCAGAAATGCTCATCATCCACTGAACCTTTGTAGAGGTAGATCGGGAAATTATCCAGGATCTCATATGGCGGATACTCAATGACGATCTCAACCTCATCGCCGGGAGCGTATTGGATCTTGGAACCGGAAACGAACGCAGGAACGATCACTTCGTCGCTTTCTTCATCTCTTTGGAAATTGCAGTTATCATCGTACGCGATGCTCAACTTATAGGTATTCGTCTGCGCCTGCGTTGAAAGACTTGCCGTTACATTTTCAGCCGGCATCGTAAACGAATAGACCGTATAACCTTCCTCTTCCTTTACGAGCAACTGAGCGCCACTCGACACAGAGATCGAATCCAGTGAATAATTGCTGTTCAAACGAACTCCGAAAGAGACAGTATCGCCTTTGTGGAAATTCTTGGTCTTCAGAGTCTCGGCAGCACTTCCGCTTTCAACGATCCAGACTTGGCAACCGTTGACACTTTCCGGAACGCTGAATGCATACTCTTGTTGAACAGACGAAGAACCACCGCCGGAAGAAGAGTTTCCGCCACCACCACTGGAAGATGAGCCTCCGCCGGAAGAAGATCCGCCACCTCCACCGGAAGATGAACTTCCACCCGAAGAGCTTCCTCCACTGCTTCCGCCCGAAGAGCCTCCACTTGAAGAACTGCCGCCGGAGGAAGATGAACTTCCGCCACTGCTTCCGGAAGATGATGAACTTCCTACGCTACCATCAGTGTTCGGTGATACAGTACCACCCTTAGCATCGCCATCTTTCTTTGTTCCGGCGTCCTTATTCGCCGAAGCCTTATCTTTTCCGTTATCCTTATCCTTAGAATGACTCTTATCTTTACCCGTATCATTCGATGATTTGCCTTTGCCGTCTCTTTTTGCGGAATCGTCTTTTTCTTGAGCTTGATTTTGTTTCTCATCTCCCGCCGGCTGGTCGACCACAGGCTGAACGCCCACTGGGTTGTCATCAGTTTGCTGATCGGCCGGTTTAACTACCGGTTCCTCTCCGCCATTTGCAGGCTGTGCCCCATCAGCAGAACCGATGGTAACCTGATCATCTCCCACCAAAACGATCCCTGCTTCATCAGCCTGGTCTTGAGTTGCATAAACGGTACTCAAAGATGACATCATTGCATCCTGCGCAGCCGCAGAAGCCGCCGCGTAATTCTCAGAGCCTTCAACTGAAGCATTTACGACATCAACGGAAGCCGCGATTTGCTGCATTTCATCTTTATCCCAATTCGTTTCCTCAGCGACCCTGGCAAACACTTCCGGATTCTCAACGATCTTCTTGACAAGAAGCGGCGGAAGATCCTTAACAGATATTTTATCCATAAGAAAGCGAACACTGTCCTGTCCTTCAAGATAATCAAACAGGCAAAGCTGCGCTGATTGTCCAGCTTCAATATCGATCTCATTAGTACCACCCTTTTCGGGATTAATTCCGATGATATGCACCTCACCGGAAGTGAGCGTAATTTTGGCAACACCTGTTTTCTCATTGAAAATAATGTACCCGGAAGTTCCTCTGATCTCAAAACTCATGGACGGAGTATTTATAGTGAACTTCTCCCCGTCGGCAAGCTTTTCCGTGGTATAGAAATAGAGCGCTCCATTTGTGAGGTCAACTGTATTGTTATTTCCATCCTGGGTAAACTTCGCCGAAGAATTAACGTCCAGTCCGACCATCTTCGTTGCGTCCAGTTGTACATCCACGCTTCCGTTCTCGCCTGTCGTGAGGACATTATCCTTGGAAAGCTGGACCTGCGTCTTCATATCCGAAGCCGCGCCGTTTTCCGAAAGCGAAACGTCACCCACATAGTTTGCTATCTTGATCGAGCTCAGTTCGGGAGTTTCTTCCTTGTCCTTTTTTGAACAGCCGGCCACGCCCATCACGATACATGCCGCCAGCAAAAAAGCACTGCACTTTAATGTCATGCGATTATGTCTGTTTTTCATATTTCACCCCTTCTCTCTAGTAACACGAAAAACTACTTATATTATATACCAGAGAAAGCAAAAAGGGAGACCGGACGATCTCCCTTTTCTTTCCGCGCGAAAAGCACTTCTGCCTTCACCTTATGCCTTGAATCCTATGGCCTGAAAATAGCTCTGGCACTTGCTGCTATCGAGGATCGCCCGAAGGAGACGTCCTGCTCCTCTTTGTCTGACATAATCCATATAATTGTACATTTGCGTTGAACTAAGTGGATCTCCTAAGCACAAGCGGCAAATATTGATGACCGCGTTTCTCGGATTCATGTTATTCAGTTTATTCGGATTATTCACATACATGGTCCAGATAAAATCTCTGACAGAAATGTTCTTCCTGTAGATCTCGAATGCATAGTAAGCCATCATATCGGAACGGCTTATGCCAAAAGTGTCATATATGCTCCGAACAAAGCTCATTGTTCCGCGATTGTATACCTTGACATAAACGCATCTGCCCTGCACGTAAGCATTATCGTTCATCATAAATTCGAAACGATAATAGCCGGCCGGAAGAGTACGCAGATCCATTGCGTCAACAAGTTCCTTGCTGCAGAGCATGTCGTACCCGTGCTGAGTAGAGGGATTGCAAAGATCAAGAAGATCGATGCTCTTCATGTCGGAAGGAGGCGTGATACGCTCCTTTACTCTTCGAATCGTTTTGTCCGTTTCGAAATTCGTAACGGTCAGTTCAAGATTGAACCCCGATCTGTAATTAGAGATCTCACCTGTAAGGTAGACATGTGATTGTTCTGCGATGTAGTATGTACCACCATATTCATAAGTGGTACCACTGTTTTCGACGCCGAGGTGTCCGACCTGGAGCAGACCCCGTACCGGTGCCGCAAAAACACTTCCGAATGGGATGAAGACGATCACCAAAGCCATCAGAAGTGCTGCGACTTTCGCCTTGCACTTTGATTTTTCCATGATTATTTACTTCCTTGTTTTGAAAATTGATCGATTACAACAAACCCATTCCTTTGACGATCACAACACGCATAGATTATCACTATCGAAATCGGTTTACTAACAATATCTCCCACGTTTATATAACGATCTTTCGAAAAGACCTGAAATGTATTCTCATGAACATACAACGGACACAAAAGAAGTGCTAAAATAGTCGGGAAAAGAGAATGCTTTGTTCTTGGTCGGACACATCACTCACCCGACCACGGAAAGGAGAATAACAATGTCAGAATCTCAAGCCAATACTTCCAATGTGGATCTTAATGTCGTAACACCTTACACACCCACGGAGGCACAGCTCAAAACATATACTTCCGCCAAAACACGTGGCGCATGGGGTCTTCTGTTCGGTTCCCTGGCGGTCCTGGCGGCCGTCATCATTCTGGCCATCCTTTTCATCAGCGTTTTTCACGTCATCGTATATAGCTTTAAGATCATCGTCGGTCTTCTGATCGTGCTGATCTTCCCGATCTATGCCCTTTACAATATCATCAGCACATACGCGAATCTTAAGACCAAGAACTATTCATTCTACCAAAGCGTGATCACAGGAAACGTTGAAAACGGATACCTCGTTCAGGGCATCACCTCTTCAGGCGTTTCTTATATCGACAAGACCGATGCAGATGCTAAAAAAGCACCGGGCACGCCCGTGATCGTAGCCAAAATGAAGGATGACTTCGATCTTCTCGGAATGTGATTCCGAAAGCAGAATAACAGGCGCGACCGTGCTTTTTCTTATCAACGTTACTCTTTCACGGCGTTATTTGAAAACCATATCTCTACACCGCTATAGCCATTGTCGAGATTTTTAAACTCGGCGTAGATCTCGCAGTCAGGACCAAAGTTATAGCATACTGTAACTTCTGTAGCATCACGATTCGATCTGGAAATAGTCGGTGTTCCGCAGGCGCTGTCCAGTTCGGCACAAAGATCGTAGAAAAAGGCCTCGGTCTCTTCCACAGATATTTCCGACGGATCATACGCAGATTCCAGGTATTCAGAATTCGATTTGTTCAATGTGAACCTGCAAACGCGTCCGTCTCCCTGATTGCAGGCAAAAGACTCCTCGTTGAACTTCGCGGTTCCGTTTTCGATCTGCGTACAGTATACGTGACAGTCTGTCGGGGCTTCGCCACGGATTGTTTCTTCCATGGTAAATGAGTTTACGAGCGTGGTTCCGAAGTATTCCTCTACCATCTTCACTGCAGTTTCGTAGCTCTGACCGGTAACGTTGTACATCAGATCTAAAACTCTTCCGCAGTCACTGTCGGAAAAGCTTCCGGTTCCCGCTTCGATCGGCCCCGCTATGAGATCACGGGTCAAGATCAACGGGCGCACACCGAGTTTTTCCGTACAGGAAATATCGGTAGAACGGCAGATATTGCCGGACTCATCCACATAGAAAACTTCATTATCGATCGTTGAAAGCAGCCACCAGGACTCTGAAGGACCGCCGGAAGATCTGACTCCCAACATCTCTTCGGGAGAAAGAGGAGTTTCATCAAAGTTACCCGCAGCCATAAGGAAAACATGGTCATTTGAGGTATAAGCTAAACCGCTATCCGGTGTACCATCATTAAAACAATTGAGTGTTATGTATTCGATCTTCGATTTTTCTTCATCCGAGAAAGACTCGGCAAAGAACTCTCCATTCATCCACGAGCGAAGGTCACTTCTTTTCCAGGAACAGCCGTCCTCACCATCATCCAGTTCCCTTTCGCAAAGAACATACTTGGAAAGCATAAGCTTCATGCCATTGTAATCATCCAGGACAAGCCATTCGATCGGCTCGCCTTCAAATGTACCGAAAGTAATTTCCACTCTCTCGCCGTCATTTCCTTTTGTGTCCGGTTCGGTATCGACGACATCGTCCGTATAAAAATCGGTATCACTATACGTATCAGTATAATCATACGGATCAGTATCATCCAAGGCATCGATCACATCATCTTTTGTGATTTCTTCAATACTTGTCTTTGTCGCTCTCTTTTTCCTTTTGGTCTCCTCTTTGTCGCTTTTTCCGCATCCGCATACGGATACGATCATCACAAGAGAAACCATAAGCGCAAACATTTTACGAATGGATTTTGCCATCTTTCTACCTCCCTAAAACCATCTCTCTTTTCAAAAAGAGTGTCCCCTGAACTTAAAATCATTCTACCATTCATACTTTTCATGTAGAAACGTCAGACCTGCGTATTAGCGCTACTTAATTCCGTTTTATTTCGCAATCACACTGCAATTACCGAAGAATCAGGCACTCTCTTCAGATGTTTAAAGATAAATTAACTATGCTACAATTAACTTATAGTTGGGTTATGTATCAGGGGGGGTACGGGTAATGGCAGATTCGATCAAGTGTCCGAATTGCGGAAGCAACCTTACATTCAATATCGAAAAACAAAAGGCGGTATGCAAATACTGCTTAAATGAATTTTCCGCGGATCAACTCAGTAACTTTCTCGACACTGACGAGAAACCGAATGAAAGGCCGAAATTCCAAAAAGTATCTTTCAAGAAAAAGAAAGAAGCTCTTTTTGCGGACGGCGTTAAGTTCACATGCAACTCCTGCGGCGCCAAACTGGTCACCGATAAGCAGTCGGTAGTCACCTACTGCAGTTACTGCGGATCTCCCGCTCTGATCAGCGAGCGTCTTTCCGAGGAGTTTGCACCGGATTATATCATTCCGTTCAAGATCGACAAAGACGAAGCAATTAAGCTTTTCACGAAATGGTGTGATGGCGGAAAATGGACACCTTGCGATTACGTAAGTGACGATACAAAAGCAAAGATCACCGGTATCTATGTTCCGTTCTGGCTTTACGATACAGAAGCCAAGATCGATGTTTCCGGAAAAGGATACGATAGGGATTCGGAAGGAAATAAGCAGCGTTACGATGTAGGAAGAAAAATGGATGTCACCTGGGAGAACATCCCCGTAATGGCAAGCCCGAACTTCAACGAAAAACTGATGGAAACGATCGAACCGTACGAGCTCGAAGAAATGTCCGACTTCCACCCTGCGTATCTTCAGGGATTTTTGGCCGAATGCTATGCCGAGGACGCAAACTCGCTGAAAGGCCGCGCGTCCAGACGCATTAAAGAGTATGTCGATGAAGAGGTTGCGAATTCTCTTCTGGGAAGATACGACAAGGCAAAGATCGATTCCGACTGTTCCTCTTGGAAACATACGGATACCCACTATGGTCTTTTTCCCGTTTGGTATCTGCATTATGAACATAAAGGCAAAAGCTATGACGTCGCGATCAACGGACAGACCGGGAAGATCTCCGGCCATTATCCGATCAGCAGGCCGAAACGACTTATGGTACTCTTTACCATCTTCATTTTCATTTCCGTAGCAATAAGGCTGTTCCTGGGTGCGATTTGGGGAGGTCTGATTAAATGAATAATTCAAGTGTTGAGAATCCAAAAGTCATGAAAAACCATTTTCTGGGCGAAAAGCACAACTGTTTCGTTGTGTCTGTGATCGTCATTTCTCTTCTGGTTTTCTGCCTGCTGTTTTTGTTCCTTTTATCTCTTCCCGTAAAAAAATCTGTATATGTGGAAGACAACAATAAAGTATTTCGAGAAGACAAACTTGAAGAGTTGAACATCGCTTGCAAGAGACTGTCAGATGATAAAAACATAAATGTTGTAGTCGTTACGGCATCACCGGAACAAAAAAACAATAAAGACCTGGCCAATACCACATATCGAAAAAAGTGCGGAAATCTCTTTGTCTCAGGAATCTGCATCGTCATCGATCGCTATCATTCCCCTACCGCAGATCTTTATTCCTATGGCTATGCGACCCTCGGAGATGTGAAAGAAGCTCGTAAGATAATTAAAAACTGGCTTAACTCAGATTATGCCACAGGTGATTATGCCCAATATACGATCATCGGCATCCGACAGATTCGCGAAAACTGTTCATTCCACGGCAAGGCGGAGCTCTACATCAGCCTATTCTGCATTTTGATCCCGCTGCTGTTCGCGGCTGCTGTAACACATCTTGCTTTCCTGGAGAAAGAATACGGAGCCACTCCGACTTCAGCCAGATACCGCGTAGCGAAAAGAACCGTTAAGAGCACGGATGAGCCGAGTTTCTTCTTAAATGACTTATAACATGAACATATTCATATGACGAAAAGGGACTGTTTAAAAATGGCAGTTCCTTTTTGTTTTAGCAATTTCAATTGAAACTCGTCGACTGTCTAATGTATAATAATTTCAGCGTCATATAGTACTGACTTCATTGGATCACAAGAGAGTATAATCTCATTCTTTCGACTTATTAATTCACATCAACGACGACAAAATCAGCATCTGTGAGAGGGGTTACGGGCAAACGTATATCCTGGCCATCTTTTTGCGTCCGTAGTAGGGAACGGATCGTTGTGTTTGCTTAAACTGCGTAACACACAAAGATGTCAGGGGAGGATTCTCGTGCGCCTTTTTTCCCCATGAAGTAATAGAAGATAGCGGAATCAAGCAAGAGAGGAGGATTTTGAAAGAATGAACTAATCATGTAAAAAGCTTGTTCAGGATTTCGAAGACACGAGTTCTTGAACCGTTATCTGAAAAACCAAAATTAACATTCAAGGAGAGAAAAATGAATAGTATTAAAAGCAAATGTTTTAGAATCATTGTTTGCGCAGCACTTCTGTGCGTTGTGCTTTCCGGGAGCGTTGGTGTTTACGCAGGCTGCCCCCACAGACATGCCGAGGTGTACAAACACGATCACGCGACTTGCACCAAAAACGGAACATATTACTATCAGTGCAAGGATTGTGGGGAAAAGTTCACTAAAACCGAAGCAAAACTCGGACATGATCACTGTATTTATAGCGGTCACAAAAAACCCACTTGTACTCAAGATGGCTACACAGATTACAAATGCGAACGATGTGACGATGTACACCGCAGCACCGAGAAAAAACTCGGTCACAACTATAAGAGAGAACGTATAGTAGTGCAGCCCACATGTGTCAGGGAAGGAAATGAATTACAAAAATGCACAAGATGCGGTGCCACACGTAATGTTTCGATGCCGAAGACCGCACACAATTACGTTTCAAAAATCGTTAACGGAGAAAAAAAGTATTATTGTAAAAACTGTGGTCAGTACAAATAAACTATTAGCGGGAGGTTATCAACATGATTAAAAAATTCAAACGATTAATGTCCGTCGTCTGCATGATCGCCGTAGTGATGTGTCTCTTCTCCGGTTCCGCATTTGCTGCTTCGGTCGGTGCAGGAGTACCAAGACCACCGGTGCCGCCGATCGATCTTCCGCCTGTGAGCCTCATCCAATTTGACAGCGTCAAACTTTACAGTAATACGGTTCCACAGGGAGGAAGCACTACGGTTTACGGATTCGTAGTATTAGCAAGATCTAACGTCACGATCAAAGTCACTCTGCAGAAGTATTACAACAGTTACAACGCATATACCATCAACACTTACACAGGTGTATATAGTCCGTCAAACACTATTGTCAGTTTCGTGATTCCACTGAATCTGCAATCGCAATCTGCAGGCCACTATAAGGTCGTGGTCGAATCAACGGAATACGCAAGAACGATTTCCAAAACCTTAGATTTCTATATCACGTAAGTGATTTGAAACCATCGTTTCTTAAACTGCCAAAAAGGAGTCATCTCACACCAATGAGATGGCTCCTTTTCTATCTGCATACACCCTACTTTTCTGCGATCTCCACCTTATAGGCGATCCCTTCACAATCGCAAAGTTCCGCGTCAGAAGTATAAAAGTAATTCAGCACATCCGGCCAGTAAGACATCTTCATCCGGTATTCATACTTTGATTTTTTGCTTAGAAAAGCACTGACCGCCAGCATCGGTCTGTGTTGTGATTCCAGTAGCATAAAGAACCGCTTTTCATCGAGATAAAAGACTTTATTTGTCCTGTAAGGAAACTTCCAGACGTCCCCCTTTTCGGATGTGATCACGACCTGCCTTGTCTTATCCGTCACAAAAGGAAGACCGTGAAGACGGAATGTTGAACGATCTATCTTAACGTCATCTACAGCCTTCATCGCCTCCTCAATAGAAGATGGCGGGTTGTGATCCGATTTGACATAGATCGGCTTACACTTTCTGATCGAGACGATCTCTATATCTTTTATCGTTTCGTTCGGAAGAGACGCGCTCAGTTTTAACGTATCACCGACACGGATATTACACTCTTTTTCGAACTTTACATCGTCATCGATTATGTTAAATGTTATCGTGTCAGTACTAGTGAAATCCGGCGCGATCAGCCATATGCCCAAAGAGCGTTTATTTGCCAGCACACACCAAAGCACCAGTTGTCCGGGACTGTATCTATAGTTCAAGTATTCGACTTCTTCCCTGTCGAAACTGACTTTTGCGATGTATTTGTTCTTTTTAGTTTTCATTTCCCCAATGCCTCTTCAAACCTTAACTCTTAGTACCTAAACGGTACGTCCAGTAACTGCCTTTTCTCTCTCTTATTATCTTTCCTTCATCTGTCCATTCGCGTAGCAATCGACTTGCCGTAGCAGTAGATATTCCAAGCAGTTTTTGGAGGTCGGAATTTCGCAGACTCCTATGCTTATCCAACCACTTCTTTGTCGTTCCCCAACGGTCTTCTTTCGATAGAATCAAAGTATCAGAAACATCAACTGCTTCAAAGATCGCCGTTTTGATCGCGTTCAACATAAAAACAACAAATGCTGTCGCATCCGCATTATCGTTCGAATCATTTATGGCTTTATAGTACTGCGTCTGTCGGTCATGAATGATCGACTCAACCGGAAGCCAGGCGAAAACAGGCTGCCACTTCGAAAGCAACAGAGTATGCCACAGTCGTCCGATTCGTCCATTACCATCAGAAAACGGATGGATCACTTCAAATTCGTAGTGAAATACACAGCTCTTGATCAGCATCGGCAGATCACTGGTCTTCACCCATTTCAACAGTTTTTCGACCATTTCCGGAATATACTGCGGAAGCGTTCCGAAATGCAGTATATTTCCTTTGGAATCCACTACACCTACATTTCCGCTTCTATACTCTCCAGCCTCGTTGACAAGCCCACGCACCATAATGCCATGTGCTTTCAAAAGATCCTCAGCATCAAAAGGATCCAGTTCCTCAAGATGCTCGTATATCTCATATGCATTCTTAACTTCGGCGATATCCTTGGGCGGAGCAATAACTCTCTTTCCATTGAGAACATCTGTCACCTGCGAAATGCTTAATGTATTCTGCTCAATAGCAAGCGAAGAATAAACAGAGCGGATCCTGTTTGTTCTTCTCAGGACCGGACTTGATGACAACACGGAAGAAGAGTTGATCCGACCGACTAACTCCCCGATCTCAACTGCCAGAGAAAGAATCTCAGGCGTGACTGTAAAAGGCGGCTGATAAGGCTTCATGGCCATTTCCTTTCTCGATTCATACTATCATCATACTATCATCATTCTGTCACATGATAGCATGAAATGCAATAAGAACGAGCGGATCAAGCGTTTTTCGGGGCCTTATTTTGCAGATGATTGATCGGCTTGTCTTTACGGATAGCGAGCACTTCGACTTCGCGTATTCCCGCACTCTTATCCGCGATACTAAAATCAATACTGAATCTGTCGCCGACATTTACATCCGTTGTACTTCGAAAGTCGTCATCAAAAATGATATCCAGATCAAACGAATCAGTAGCGGAAAAGTCAGGAATAACGGCTTCAGCCGACCACTGCACATCCTTTTGGAGCAGAATGAGCCAAGTCAGTTTTCCTGCCTTCTCCATAAACAGACTTGCAAGATCATCTGAATCAAGAACTCTTACGGTATATATGTTTTTGGTTATCATTTTCTCATCCATAGTAACTCGTTTTCATCCTATTCTGCAGACTGTTCGATGCTTTCATACTGTGTTTCAGTTGTGCTTTGTCGAGCGGGTTGCCGCTCCTTCTTGATCTTCCTGGATTCTAAACTGCATGCCAGATAACCATAGCCAGCGAAGATCAGATAAAGAATGACCATTACGAATCCGAGAGCCGCGGCAAATTCCTTTTCCCAGCACTTATACAGGATGATAAGAAATGCGATTCCAAGCAAGGTAAACAGGAAGTACGGAGCGAATTTGGATGATACTTTCACCGCTCCGAAAGTTCCTGTGAAACTCATAAAAACCCCGAAAGCAAGGATAATACATTCAATGATCAGAAGTGCTTTTCTCACAGTAGTTATCCTCTCATCAAAATCTGCGCTTCAGCTTCATACTTATAAGCTCTTCATCGGTTCGCCCCAACCTCCGAGGTCACGGCCATCCGCGCTTATATAACGCAGTTCGCCACCGGCAAGCACCTGCTTTACCGACTTGTATCTCTCGATAAAAGGAACATTCTTATCGGTAAGATCCTCTCTCATCGTCTCGCCCATGATCTTACAGAGAAAAACATCATTTCCGTTACCCAGATGGATCTCCTGGAAAACCTTAAGTTCCATACTTACAGGACTTTCGACGATTGTCGGCACGTCGAGAACGACACCTTTTTCGACTGTCGGGAGAAAGTGCATTTTGTCTTCGTTTTTTCTGCCTTCGACACCGCCGTAGTAATCTGCCAGAGGAAGCAGTTCTTCCGTGACAAGATTCGCGGAAAAAACACCGTTCTTACGGATGAGATCCTTTGTCAGTTTCTCACCGCCGATGCAGGCCATGACACCCAGACCGTTTCCACCATACTCTTCTTCCGTCGTCCAGATATAACTGAACCAGCAGAAAAGTCCGAAATTCGGTGTACCGTCTTCCTTATAATTTCCGTATAAAAACAGCTGCTGCGGGCAAAAATCGTTCCAATTCTTCACTTGTACTTTAGACATATTATTCTTCCTTTCCACTTTTCGCGCTTCGTTCCGACTGCTCGAGATTAAGAAGGATCCGGTCGAGGAAACCGTCGATCGTCACGACTTCCTTTTGCGTGAAATCCTTGTAAAAGATCTCATTCATCTTCTGAGATACTTCATCGTACTTTCCCTGAAGATCACGAGCCTTTTTCGTCAGAACGATCAGTGATTGTCTTTTATCCGATCTGGCGGCTTTTCTCTCGATCAAACCGGCGTCTTCCATACGTCCGAGCATCGCCGTGAGTGTGTTCTTGGCAAGGCCGGTCTTCTGGGAAAGTTCAACGATCGGAACTTCATCCTTCTGCCAAAGCACATAAAGGATGTGTCCCTGCGGTCCATTGAATTCCTCGACACCGCTTTCCTGGAGCAGACGCTGGAATATGCGCGACTGCACCTGTTTGATCTGTGAGATTAAAAAGCCTGTTCTTGATTCCATATAGCCTCCGGAGCATATAAGGTCTACGAATAAATAGTACTATATGGAACTATTATCCGTCAAGGTTCTATATGGAACTTTTTCTGCATTTTTAACAATTCGGACAATAGGCTCATCATCGACACAATGGTCTTGTTCTGCGATAATAGACATTACTAAAGAAAAGCAGCAAGGAACTCACATGGCATCTGAAAACAAGTATCGGAAAACTCTTATCGCATGCTACCTGGCATTCATCACACAGGCGATTGCTGCGAACTTTGCTCCGCTTCTGTTCCTGACTTTCCATAAGGACCTGGGGATCCCGCTGGGAAAAGTTGCCCTCGTATCTACTGCTTTCTATTTCACTCAATTGATCGTGGATGTGATCTGTGCCAAGTTTGTCGACAGGATCGGTTATCGCGTCGCCGCTGTCGCTTCAGAGATCGCTTCGACTGTAGGCCTTGTATGCCTCGCGGTTTTACCGTCTGTTCTTTCGGATCCGTTTGTGGGGATCATAATCAGTGTCATCATTTACGCGATCGGCAGCGGCCTCATCGAGGTTCTGGCCAGTCCGATCGTAGAAGCCTGTCCATTTAACCATAAAGAAGCCGTAATGAGTCTTCTCCACTCCTTTTACTGCTGGGGAAGCGTCGGTGTCATCCTGCTTTCTACCCTATTCTTCGCGTTCTTCGGAATCAGTAACTGGGGATGGCTCGCATGCATCTGGGCGATCATCCCTCTTTATAACGTTTATAACTTCGCTACATGCCCGATCGAACCGCTCGTTCAAGACGGTGAAGGCATGACGATCCGTTCCCTTTTCAGAACGCCGATGTTCTTTCTGGGAATAGTACTGATGGTTTGCGCGGGAGCGGCGGAAATGTCCATGGCACAATGGGCATCCGCATTCGCTGAATCGGCGCTCGGCTTGTCCAAGACCATGGGGGACCTTGTCGGTCCGTGTCTCTTTGCCATTACGATGGGAATAAGCCGTGTCATTTATGGAAAATACGGAAGCAGAATCGAACTTACGAAATATATGCTCGGTTCAGGTGCGCTTTGCCTGCTGTGCTACATTCTGGCAGCGCTGTCTGTCAATCCGATCATCTGCCTGATCGGCTGTATCTTCTGCGGATTCTCCGTCGGCATCATGTGGCCGGGAACGATCAGCATCCTTTCCAAAAGACTCCCCACCGGTGGAACCGCTATGTTCGCCTTTCTTGCCATGGCAGGCGACCTGGGCGGAGCTTTCGGCCCCTGGCTTGTAGGATTTACATCGCAAATGAGAGACGATGATCTTAAGGCAGGAATGCTGATCGCCTGCGTTTTCCCGATCGTACTTATCGCAACGATCCTCGGGATCAAAGCAAAAACGAAGAAACAGTGATAATATATCCATGAATTATTGGAAGGACACTCCGGATCGCATGAAGATATACTTCGCCCCGCTCGAGGGCGTCACAGGCTACATATTCCGAAAAGCGTATAACGAGATCTACGGTCACGTGGATAAGTACTTTGCGCCATTCATTACTCCGGCCGAGAACTGTCCGATAACGCCTCGCGAAAAGAAGGATATCACGCCTGAGAACAACGAAGGGATGAACCTTGTCCCGCAGATCCTTACGTGCAGATCTGATCATTTTATCGAATCATCAAGAGAGCTCCACGCCATGGGGTACAAGGAAGTCAACCTGAACCTGGGATGTCCTTCGGGCACCGTCTGCGCCAAAGGTAAGGGTGCAGGATTTCTGCAGGACACTTCTGCCCTTCAGAAGTTTTTGGATGACATCTACGCATATTCCGAATCAGTGGGTATGAAGATATCGCTTAAAACCAGGCTCGGTTACAACGAACCAGATGAGTTCTATGCGCTTATGGATATCTTCAATGCTTTCCCGATAAGCGAACTGATCGTGCACCCGAGGATTCGAACCGACTTCTATAAAGGCGATCCTCGAAAAGAATACTTCGCGTATGCATTGGAGCACGCGAAATGTCCGCTTGTGTATAACGGAAATATCTATACCACTTCTGACTACGATGAGTTTTCCAGTTTCTTCGGAACCAGCCTCGATCCCGTAATGTTAGGCCGAGGTCTGGTATCCGATCCGTCTCTTGCAGGTAAACTGAAAGGCACAGACACGGAGACCGACTTCGCAAAGCTTAGAAAACTGCACGATACGGTCTACCACGAGTATCAGAAAGTCATGTCCCCTGACATCAACGTACTCTATAAAATGAGAGAACTGTGGACATATTGGCAGGTGCTTTTCGAGGGGAAAGAGCGCGACATCAAGCGACTTCTGAAGGCGAAGAAATATGCGGAATACGAGGCGATCGCGAATCGTATTCTTGCGAATGGATTGTTATAATCGCAGCTCTCATTTCTATCTCTGGCTGTTCCAATAATACAATGTACAGTTCTGATTCGGATCAGATGGATCAAAGCAGATCGTCTGTGTCTTCCTTTTCGAAAATGACGGGCTGCCCTCTCCATGTCCCTTATAGGTCTGGCCATTGACTTCAAATTCATATGTGACCATAAAGACGGGATCAGAATCATCCATGGAGTCTTCTTTATGCTGTCTTCCCGCACTCAGCGGATTTGAGTAATTTTCCCAGTGATGCTCGAGGACCCTTCCCTCAGCTCTTCCGGTAAGTTTCTTAAATCGCTCCTGTTTTTCCTTAACGTTATTTTGCCATCTCTCTTTCGCAGAGCTTCTGTTGACCAATATTAAAATAGCGAAAAATATCACCATTCCTATTAAAAGATATCTTCCCATACCCAACCTCCTATACCGAAGCCTGACCTTTACTTTGCAGGAAACGAATTAAACCACGCCCGTTCTTCAAAAGACTTTTTCATCGGCATCTTCGCCTCATCTTCCGCGATGCCTACCGGCAGGAAACATACCAGATCGTAGTCATCCGGAACACCGAGGATCTTGGCCATAACTTTACCGATACCGTCATCGTCAGTAATGTGGCCTTCGTACCAGCAGCTCTGATAACCGAGTTCCACGATCGCCAGAAGCATGTTCTGAATGGCGGCAGAATAGTCCTGAACCGCGAAGCACTTGTCGCGGTATGCATTGATGCGTCTGGTAAGTACGCAGATCGCGGCAGGTGCAGTCTGTGCGATCGGCGGATCGATCACACCCTTAAGTTTAGAAAGCATCTCAGGATCGTCAACGGCGATAAGACTTGTCGTCTGCTTGTTGCATCCTGACGGCGCGGCAAGACCCGCTTCCATGATCTTCACGAGATCCTCTCTCGGAACCGGAGTGTCCTTGAATTTCCCGCGGTAACTTCTTCTGGAATTGATTGCTTCAAAAACGTTCATGCACATCACCTCTCGATCACTTCGTTCATGCTTCCAGTCCTGTAACCGGTCAGATCCATAGATACGTATGTAAATCCAAACGATTTGAAAGATGTCGTGATCTGTTCACGGATCTCTTCGCTTATCAGCTTGGAGAATTCCTCCGGCAGGATCTCAATTCTCGCCATGGTGCCGTGGATGCGTACGCGCACCTGACGGAATCCGAGGTCCAGTAAAAGCTGTTCTGCCTTATCGACCATTGCGAGCTTTTCCCTCGTAATGGTCTCTCCGTATACAAATCTCGACGAAAGGCAGGCAAAGGACTGCTTTTTCCATGTCGGAAGACCGAACTTTTTAGATAAAGCACGGATATCTTCTTTTGTAAAACCAAGGCTTCTCAGCGGGCTTTTGATCCCTAGTTCAGCTACAGCCTGAAGACCCGGACGATAGTCTCCGTCGTCATCAAGATTGGAACCTTCTACGATCGTAGTGATCCCTTCTTCTGCCGCGATCTTAATGATCTTCTCAAACAGTTCGTGTTTACAGAGATAGCATCTGTTTTTCGGATTACTTGAAAAGCCCTCGATCTCCAGTTCTTCCGATTCGAAAATGATCTGTCGGATCTGATGTTTTTTGCAGAATGTTTTCGCCTCATTCAGTTCTCTTTCGGGGAAAGAACAGGACTTTGCCGATACGGCGATCACCTGATCCCCTAAGGCTTCTTTTGCCGCGTAAAGAAGAAACGTCGAGTCTACGCCGCTGGAAAACGCGACCGCCACACTTCCGAAACCTTTCAGCATCTGTTTCAGATCCTCGTATTTTTTCAGCTGTTCAGCATTTACTTCTTTTACCGAATTATCCATCATTTCTTCCTTTCCGAATACACGTGATATCAATCATCATATAGACGCCAGTTCTTGTCATCGCGGATATCGCCCGGAGTGACCGCAATCCAATAATCGTCGGGGTCTTCAAATTGTGTTCCGTTGTTAAACGTCGTATTGAGATTGTCAGATATGTAAATAATCTGATCCTGACTCTTGTCTCCCTCTTTGATCGGATTACCGGTAAAAGGATTCACGGGATCCTGAATCAGACCATCAAGAGCCAGAAACGGAGTATCCGCATTAGTCATAAAGTCCTCTGATACCGTAAACCCGGTGCTGTCGAAATCCTTTACCATAAGTACGGGATTGTACCCCAATGCGTCAAATTCCGGATCATCTACCAATAGATCATCAAATTGCTTCAACGTTCCGTCTCCGTGATCCGCGACAAGTATGATACGCGTATTGTCATAAAGACCGTTCTCACGGAGATAATCAAACCATTCTCCCAATCCGATACAAGCGGCCATATTGCTTTGATATGTCGCATATGTAAGATAACTCGTATCCTCCATGTGCATCGTCACACCATTTAAAGTAAAACGATCCTGGTGTGCCGCGTCGTAATCTGTGTTATCGACTACGACTTCAGGCGTGTAATCAGGTTCTTTCAGCAAGGACGCCTCATGAGTTGTTCCGTTAGCAAACATAAAGAAACAATTCGTAGGATCCGATGTAATACTGACGATATCGTCCAGATTATCAAGAACTGTCTGTTCCTGGATAAAGCTCTCCATCAGACCCTTTTGTACATGAAGCGAGTTACCTGAATAAGACGTATTCACATAGCCATCGTATGAATAATTCATATAAGCGAACGAGCCATCGGAATAGAGCACCGGCTGCATGAAATAAGGCATTGCCTTCATAAAGCCGTAACAGAAAAGGTTTCTGTTCAAACGTGTCTCAAATTCATCTCCGGAGTTGACCAGAAGTTCGTTTCTGCAGTTAAGGACACCTGACATCTGATACGCGTTTATCTTCTTGTTATAATCGTAGATACTGACATCCGGGATCCACTGATAATTGGCATAAGAAGGATCTCCGACAGTTACGTTCCATCCGTTATCCGAGAATAATTGCGGCATTACGCGCAGCGACTCATTATGCTTATCCACCAAACGCTCATCCGAACGGGCGTTTATCTGTGCCGGCGTGTAATCATATCCGCCAAACACGGACGGGACACCGAAATTCGTATACCCGCCAAACGATATCGTGTTCGGATAATATGTGAAACCGTCAAACTTTGCCGCCACATCCGGTCTCTCATTGAAAATGTAAGGAATATAAGCTCCGATCATTCGATCCATCATAATGACCACGACGTTCTTTCCGGTTGTCGTCATCGGAACGCTGATATCATCGGCATTATTGGCCCAGGAATGGTTATAAGACGATGTAAACACGATCACCGAGATAATCGGAGGAGATGCCAGGAGTACGACTGCCGCCAGAATGATCGCGACCGTGTTTTTGAGGATATTCTTCTTTTTCTTAAAAAGAACTACTATCACGGCGACGATCACCGCGCCAAAAAGCAGATTGATAAGTATCTCTTTTATCGCAAAGACCATCTTCTGCTCATAGATGATCGTTTTTCTCAAGAAGCCGAAGTTCTTATTGAACACATAATAGTTCACGGCTCCGACAGCCGCCAGAGACGCAAATAACACGGACAGGATGTGCCCGATCTTTTCCTTAAGAAGATAGTAGAACAACGGGATCCAGATGAGGAATGCTCCGATCGCGATCAAAGCACTGCTGATAAGATAAACTATGGGACTGTGAAGCTCCGTACCATATGAATTGATCAATTCTGCCGGGTTTTGAGAAATGACATCAGCAGGTATCATGAGGCCTGTAAGCGCGGCGAGAGCACCGCAGGAGACCAAAAAAACAGTATTGGTGAGTTTATCTGATCTGTTACTCTTAGTAGTTTCGGAAAGCACCGGTTTTCTTATCAATGTGACGATATTCTTTACAAGCGAGAACAGATTATTAATGGTCCAGTAGAAAACAAGTCCCGAAGGAGAGCCGTAAAGGAGGACCAGGAAGACCAAGGCCATTGCGATCAGCTGCAGTTTATCTTTCAGAGACTGCTTACTCGCGTAGATAAGACTGGCGATCACATTGATGACAGTCATCAATATCGGCAAAAGATTGATCTTTAGAGAACCTATAGCGAAAAGCGCATCCGGGCGTGACAGATCGGCGATCGGCCCCAGAGAAACCCCCTGTAACATCTTAAGATCAGACAGGAAGGAGTAGGCCGCGATGAAGAACGGGATCTGGAGTACAAGTGAGATAGAACCCTTCAAGGAATTGAACTGACTGTAACCGGCCTGACGATAGCAGGTCTGAAGCATCATGACCCTCTCGTCTCCCTTGAAGGTCTTTTTGATGTGATCTACCATGGGACGGATGCTGTCTTCTTTTTCTTTTGCCTTAAGCTGAAGGTCATTCGCCCTGTTATAGAGCGGCAATACTAAAAAGTTGACCGCGATGCTCAAGATAAAGATCGCCAGACCACAGTTACCCGTAAGCCTGTAGGCATAGAAATAGATGAATTCTATGATGAGTCGCAGAGGCTCGACTAACAATAAAAACAGATATCTCAGAATCACAATACCCTCTCAGAATCACACAATGATGCAAGAGTATTATAACATTGTCGCGACGATATCGGCGGCGGTACCGACATAGTCATTACACTTCCCGCTGAAAAAGCCGCGAAGCTCGCTGCACTTAAGGTACTTATGCTTCTCTGTAAATCTTTTTTCGAACTCGGCAATATCCTCTTCCGTTCCTCCCATCTCGCGGATGGTCTGCTCAGCGGCCAGAACCGCTCCACACATTCCGCCCAATTCTCTCGGCCTCGGAGGAGTCGTCTTATTGGGGTTTTTAGCGCTCAGCGCGTCATATACGGACATCGCGCAATTCATGCCGTTTCTGTGATTATTCCTTGCTGTAGATTCAAATTCTGTCATTCGGTACCTCTTCCTTCTCGTACGGATAACTGCAAAGCACGCTGTCCAAATACTTGATGCCGTGAAAATACTTGCAGATAGAAGTATCTTTCACCGCACATCTATGTTCTTTTGTATTCTCGGCTTCGTTCCACGGGCATGCACTTTGATTCCAGTCAAGATTTTCACTGACCAGATCGATATCCATGTTTGCGCCGATAAGTTCTCGAATCTTTGTATCGCTCATCGTATTTTCCTCTTCTGTACTAACCAACACCCAATGGAGTTATTATACTTCATTTTGTCTTACGCTCATAGAAAAGCACCGTTAGAGGCTATTATCGCATCATGATATAATTTCAGTAGTAGTCGTCTGAACGATATTGACATTAGTGGCAACACAGGAAGGTTCAAGTATGATAACTAAGAACAGACAGTCAGACATTGTTATTAATGAAATGATCAGGAAGGCATTTCCCGGTAAAACGGCAGCAAGCATTAAGGAGCTGACCGAGGGAATGTGTAATGTCACATACGCTATCACTTTCAGCGACGGCGAGGAATGCATCCTGAAGATCGCCGCGAAAGATACGACCGGCAACACCTCGAACGAGATCTGCTTAATGGCCGCGGAAGTTAAGGCTATGGAGCTGGTCCGGGAGCGCTGTTCTTTTAAAGTCGCGGATGTCCTTTCGTATGACACCTCCAGAACCATCTGCGATGGCGATTACTTCTTTATGGAAAAGCTTCCGGGAGATAATTACAGTTTCATCAAAGATTCGCTGTCAGAGGAGACAAACAAAAAGCTCGCCCGCGAGATCGGCGAGATCGCCAGACAACTGTGCTCTATTACCAACCCGCAGTTTGGTTTCCTCGGGGATGAAAAGAGATACGATCACTTATCCGACTTCATCCACACCATGCTTTCGAACCTGATATCAGACGGACAGAAGAAAAATGTAGATCTGGGATGTGACGCGAACAAGCTCCTCGAAGACTTTGAAAATGAAAGACACATCTTTGACGAAGTCCCTTCTGCCACTTTAGTTCACTGGGATATGTGGGAAGGAAATGTCTTTATCAAGAACGATCATGTATCCGGCATTATCGACTGGGAAAGAGCCATGTGGGGCGAAGCATTCATGGATGACCGTTTCCGAAGCCACAACCGCGGCAGTGCTTTTCTGGAAGGATTCGGAAAGACCGATTTCACGGAAAATGAACTCAAGAGACTTCGCTGGTACGATATCATTCTGTATCTGACCATGATGATCGAAGTCTTTTACAGAGAGTTTGAAGACAAGGGACAGTACTATTGGTCGAAAGAACAGTTCCTGAGAGTTTTGAACGAGGCATAAAGATACGAAAGGTGAATGAGATACAGACAGAAAAGTGAGATACCCCCGTTTTTTCCCGGGTTTTTGATACTTAGATATACTGTTCCGCCCAATCCTTAAGACTTACTTCTGATGTGGAAGGAGCAAACTTCTTACCGTCCTTTACGATTGCTGCCGGAGCTAATGCCTGCATGTTCTTATAAGAATCACCAATCCCCGATCCTCCGGATGTCGCAAACGGAATAACACTCTTTCCGCTGAAATCGTAGCTTTCCATGAAAGTATCAATGATCGACGGTTCTCTGTACCACCAGATCGGGAATCCTACGAATACCGTGTCATACTGCTCCATGTTCTCGACTTTCGTTCCGATGGCCGGACGACAGGATCTGTCTTTCATCTCGACTGTGCTTCTGGATTTTTTATCCATCCAGTTCAGATCCGCGTCTGTATAAGGGATCTCCGGAGCGATCTCATAAAGATCTGCGCCGATTGCTTGGGCAAGATTTTCTGCTACCTTTGCCGTGACTCCACTTGCGCTGAAATATGCTACTAATGCTTTTGTCATAGTTATTACCTCCGATTAAAGACTGATACTGATTGTCACATCTGCTGAGCCAAGAAGATCTGTAAGCTTTGCTTCGCTCATACCCTGTATCTTTCCGAGTCTGGTGTAACTCCAGGAGTTCGAGCCGTAAAAGACTACGATCTGATTTCCGGAATAAAGAACGATATCGCCAGGTGAAGTTGTCATCTGCTCATCGTTTCTCGGAAGACTTGTTCCAAGCGATCCTACCTGTTCAAATCCGCCGTACTTCGACATTTCAATCGTTATCGGAGCACTCGAGCACAGGTCTTTAAGGGCAGCAGCCGATTCGTTCTCTTCCCATTCCACTTTAATGGTCTGATCATTGATCTTAAGTACCATATCGCTCTCTTCTTTCATGCTCTCGATCCGCTCTTTTACTTCGTCTTCACTGCTTGTTGCCGTAGTGTCCGATACCTGAGTCGTCGTTTCTTCCGTTGTCGTCTCAATTACTGTCGTAGACGATGGAGTTGTTTCGGAAGAACTGCTCTCTTTGGTGGACTTACTGCAGGCCACAAGCGTAACTACCATACTCAGGCAGCATATAACAGAAACGAGTCTTTTCATCATGTCATCACCTTACAAGCTTTCCTTCAGGATCTGCTTCACTTCATCCTTCGTAAGTACCTTGTAGCCGCCCTCGAGGATGAATGTCGCGTCGGCGATTCCATCGATCATGTCTTCTGTAGCTCCGAGTTCGGAAAGACTCATCGCGACACCGATTCTACGCATCCACTTCTCCATCTCCTGAAGACCTTCTTCCGCAATCTGTTCGTCTGTCTTTCCGGAAGGAGAAACATTCCATACTTCCTCTGCAAAGCGGACAAACTTCTTTAGTCCGTAAGGCAAGATGTATCGATAATATGGAAGAGATACGGCAGACAGTGTCATACCGTGGGTCGCGTCGGTGTAAGCGCCTGCAGCCTGGCCGAGCATATGCACCATCCAGTCGGTCGTCTTACCTTTTGCGATAAGGGTATTCAACGCCCATGTCGCTGTCCACATGATGTTGGATCTTGCTTCGTAATCCTCCGGATTCTCGATCGCGATCAGAGAACTGTGTACAACGGACTTCATCAGAGCTTCCGAGAGATAATCACTCGTGTTGTCGTCTTCACCTGAGAAGTACTGTTCGCAGATGTGATTAAAGATATCGTAGATACCCGCTACCATCTGTCTCTTCGGAAGAGAGAAAGTATATTTCGGATTCAGGATCGAAAACTTCGGCATGACTTCTTCACCGAAAACGTGGCCGACCTTCAGTTTCTGTTCATGGTTCGTAATGACGGAACCCGCATTCATCTCGGAACCCGTGCCGGCCATAGTCAGCACGCATCCGACAGGAACGATCTCACATGTCGGCTCTTCAAAACGGATATAGTATTTGTCCCATGGATCCTCGTCACAGTGAACGGAAACGGATACCGCCTTCGCGTAGTCGCAGCAGGAACCGCCACCTACCGCAAGAAGCAGATCGACTTTGTTGTCACGCGCGATCTTGATGCCTTCACGGAGCTTTTCGACCGTCGGATTCGGCATAACACCGCCATCCTCCACGATCGTTTTTCCGTTATCCTTAAGGATCTTCACGATCTCATCGTAGAGACCGTTCTTCTTGATCGAACCGCCGCCATAGATGAGTTGGACGTTCTCTCCGTATTTCGGAAGTTCCTCGTTTAAAAACTGAAGTGAATCATCTCCGAAATAGAGCTTTGTTGCGTTCTTATAACTGAAATTACCTAACATGTTTTACTCCTCCTCGCAATCGTCCCATGAAAGGACACCTGTCTTAAGTGCTACATCGTATTTTGAGATCTTGTAGTTAAGACGGTCCATCGTCACCTGGTATTTATCCAGCTGTTTCTGGATCTCTTCTCTTGCCTCGGCAAGAATATCTCGTCTTGCTTGAAAAGTACTGTCGCCCAATTGGAATAGCCTTACATACTCTGCCAGCATCTCCACGGAAACTCCGGCGTTTCTCATACAGATGGCATTTTCGACCCAGGCGACGTCTTCGTCCGTATAGTCCCTGATGCCGCCTTTCGTTCTGTGCACCTCGGGAATCACTCCGACACGTTCATAGTAGCGAAGCGTATCGGGCGTAATATCGAACTTCTCGCACACTTCTTTTATCGTCATTGGGAGTACCTCCTTGCAGAATTTTCCTGATCACAAGTTCATTCTACAACTTGGAGTTAACTCTAAGTCAAGGGTTGTTTCAAAAAATTATCGGCTCCCCGTGGAAAATCACGAAGAGCCGATTTTGGTGCGGATGACAGGACTTGAACCTGCACACTTTCGTACTGGAACCTAAATCCAGCGTGTCTGCCAATTTCACCACATCCGCCTATGGAAAAGCATATGTGATGGTATCATTTTTCGCCTGTTTGGTCAAACTGGAAGTGGTTTCTTCCGGTGGGCGACGAGCACTCTTCTAGAGGCGAACTTCGAAAGTAGTATAATAGGGAAAGAAGATCATTCAGGGGGACGTTTCGTGCAGATCGATTCACAGGAAAACCGCATCATGTGGTACTGTG
The DNA here is from genome assembly GCA_017617525.1 of Clostridiales bacterium. Classification (GTDB taxonomy): domain Bacteria; phylum Bacillota; class Clostridia; order Saccharofermentanales; family Saccharofermentanaceae; genus Scatonaster. Next base: position 17,586 of record JAFZWA010000029.1, on the reverse strand, counting down.
CCATGCTGGCTTTGACCGGTCAGAGCGTGGCGCTGCTTCTTTTGTGCAATCCCTTTGCCGCGGCCGCGTTTTTCGCGGGGAGCCTGATTCTTCTGAACCTCTCCTGTTTTCTCGATGGCGTTTCGAAAAAGTGCTTCTCGATAGCTTTGATACTTCTTGAGATCGCAGCGGTCATCCTTCTTCCCAGATGGTTCGTGGGAGCCCTTGCGATGCCTGCCGTTTCGGTCGCGGTCATTAACCATAAGAAGATCCTTCGGGCAATCTGCTTCGTTCTTTCATTCGGCGCCACTACTCTTCATATCGTAAACGTCCGTCCGGACGCGGTTACGGCGATCCTTTATATCGGGTTCACGGTAGCGGTTTTCTTGTTCTGGCTGATCGTTCTTTACATTTACAACAACATCGTTTCGACGCAGGCCAAGCTCAACCAGGCGCTGACGGCCGCGGCGGTCGAGGCGCTCGAGCAGAGGAGCCTTCGTGAGGAGATCGCCAAGAACCAGAAGATCAACGAAAACAACGCAAGACTTGAAGAGCGAGAGCGCATTTCGAGAGATATCCATAACTACGTCGGACATACGCTTTCCGCGGCGACCGTTACCCTTGACGCGGCGACGCTTCTCGTTCCTTCCGATCAGGATAAAGCACTGGAAAAGATCGACGCGGCGAATTCGCGCGTACATGAGGCGATCTCTTCGGTCCGAAGTGTGGTCAGAACGCTCGATGCCGAGGACGACTGCATCGGAACCGCCGACTACCTGCTGTCTCTGGAAAAGATGACTGACGAGTTTAAGAGCGACACCGCCATCAAGATCTATCACAACTTTAAGCAGGAGCACCCGGACGCGAGGATCCCGATCCAGACCGCGTCGTTTCTATCCTCTTCTCTTTCCGAGCTTCTCACAAACGGCGTCAAGCACGGAAAGGCCGACCTTTTCGTCATCACGTTCATACTTGATACCGGCCACATCCGACTTCGCGTGCAGGACAACGGATCGGGCTGGGGCGATATTTCACTTAACGAGAAAAAGCTTAGACTGGCGAACGGCTTCGGTCTTCGCAAGATCAGAGATTATACGCAAAGCTGCGGCGGCAGTTTCGACATAGACAGCGTGGACGGATTTACCGTCGATCTGTCACTACCGTTTGAAGGGGGAAATACATGACAAAGATACTTCTGGTGGACGACGAGCCATTACTTCTCGAGAGCCTGGAGATCATCCTTTCGCTGTCCGGTGATTACACCGTCACAGGCAAGGCAGGAAACGGCGTAGAGGCTTTGGAGCTTCTTACTAAGGAAGTTCCCGACTTGATGCTCGTCGACCTCAATATGCCCGGTATGGGCGGCATAGAGCTGATCCCGAAGGTCCACACCGAGTACCCGGACATTAAGATCATCGTGCTGACCACCTTCTACGATGAAAACAGCATCTCGCACGCGATCGCGGGCGGTGCCTGCGGTTACATCCTCAAGGACTCCGGAAAAGACGCGATCCTTAGCGCGATCTCCCAGGCATTAAACGGCCAGAGCGTTCTGGACTTAAAAGTCATGCAGAAGCTTAACAGTATGCTCGCGATCGGTACTACGGAAAAAGCACCTTCCGAGGCGAACAAAGGCGCGTCGAACGGTGCTTTTGAAAAAGAAAAAACGGTCGATCTTTCCGATTACGGAATGACCGACCGTGAAAAAGAAATCTGTCGTTTGATCTCAGAGGGATGTACCAACTCTCAGATCGCTTCGATCCTTTACATCAGCGAAGGCACGGTGAAAAACTATGTGTCGACGATCTACGATAAGCTCGGCGAACACGACCGCACCAAAGTCGTGCTGATGCTTCAGAAGTGCAAGTTCTGATCTTCTTTCGGAATTACCCGCAAAGGCGCCAGATCAGGCCTCCTCAAGGAGCGCTTCCATGTCCGTATAACCGGCTACGCTCATGTACTCGTAGTACTCATCGAGAAGATCTGAATCATCAGATCCTTCGTAAGCGACCATAACGATTACTTTACCGTCGAGTTTTGTATAAGCGGACATTACTTCTTCCTCATCATTGTTGATCGCGATGAGAGAATACTCGGTATCCGAGCCATCGACAGCATATTCGATATCACCCTGTTTTGCAGCCTTCTTCAGCGACTTCTCTGTCTTGGTGTACCTGCCTGTAACAGATTCAAATACCTCTTCGGCTGCATCCTTAGTGTCCAACTCCATAACGATAGAGTACACGGCACTGTCATCATCATTGATGGTCTTTCTGAATACGAACATATTGGTGAGCTGATCCGACTCAACATCCGTTCCTTCAAACGTATTGCCGCTATCCGCTACGTCTTCGAGTTCATCCGGTTCAAACGTGAAGTACACACCGTCTTCGTAGAAATCTTTATCGGTGGAGTTCTTTACGAACTTTTTCTTCTGCTTGGACGAACCTTCACTTGCGTCGCAAGCTTCTTCTGCCGCCTTGATGTTCTTCTTCTGGTGCTTGGAGAACTTGCTTCCGCTTCCGCATGCTGCCAGGCTTGCCATCATGGCAAAGACCATTACTACTGATAAAACCTTTTTCATTTTCTATCCCTCCTAAAAATGTGTTTGGTTTGGTTTTACAAATTATCTACCATATCGCCTACAGGGCCGAAACCTGCTTCATCCTGGAATTCACAGAACTCGTCGAAAAGATCGGTTTCCGGAGCGCCCGAATATGTGGTCATTGTGATCGTGTCGCCCGCGTACTGAATATAGACGGCCATGAGCTTGTTCTCCTCTTCCTGCAGAACGACGAAGGTATAGTCCTTTTTTCCATTCGCGGAATCAGCCTTAACGCCACCTTCTTTTGCGCCTGCGACCTTTACCACGGTGATCGTTTTCTTAAACGTGGATTTCACTCCGTCAAAAGTTGCTTCGCAAGTATCCTTATCTTCAAAATCCATAACGACCGAGAATACCATATCGTCATCTACCTTCTTGATGAACGTATACATATTGTCCAGCTGTTCGGGATCAACATCCACTTCCGACAGACTCGATCCTTCCTTGAGTTCATCGGCGTTTTGCAGATTTTCCAGATCATCTTTGTTCAATTCAACACAAAAACCTTCACTCAGAGCTTCCGAATCATATTTAGCGAGACTATCTATGGTGTCTGCCATTTCAAGGAGTTCTTCTTTCTCATCCTCGGACAGTTCACTTGCTCCGCAAACCTTTTCCGCTGCGTTGAATACTTTTTTCTTCTCTTTAGCGTACTGGTTTCCCTTAGAAAGGAAGCACCCCGACACACTCAGCATCATTGCCGTGATCATTACGGCTGAGATCAGTTTCTTCATAACCCTTACCTCCAAAATAATACTCTTATAGTATCACTTTTCCCTATCTAAACCAATTAGTTCGGCGGTATTTTCTCTTGAAATCTTTACATTCTCTTAGTAAATGAGACCATGCTTTGTATTAAAATACATCTATATGACGAAACAAAAAGGCTTTTTGTTTCATCTTCTTATAAGGAGACCCGAATATGAATAACGAAGATAACGCCCTCTTCCCTGTGGGCCTTGAAAATACGCTATCACCAGTCCACGAGGATTTCGTCCGGGAGAACCTGATGTCCGATCAGTTTCTCGATTTCGTGGAAGAAAATACCAAGCCGATCGACAGGATGTTTGCCTACTATCAGTGCGCGATCATGGAAGTCGAGACGAAGTTTAAAGTCCTCGACGAGTCGCTTTCCGTCGATCTGGAAAGAAACCCGATCGAGAGCATCAAATCACGTGTTAAGTCCGTCGACAGCCTTCTTCGTAAGATACGCAGAAAGCACCTGCCTTTGAACCTTGAGTCGATCGAAGAGAAAATCAACGACATCGCCGGTGTGCGCGTTATATGCTCTTTCCCGGACGACATCTACGAACTGGCAAACGCATTTCTCGCGCAGGACGATATCACCCTGATCGCACGAAAGGACTATATCAAGGATCCAAAGCCGAGCGGATACAGAAGCCTTCACCTGATCGTCGAGGTACCGATCTTCCTTAAGGACGAGAAGCGGAATATGAAAGTCGAAGTGCAGTTTCGAACGATCGCGATGGATTTCTGGGCAAGTCTCGAGCACAAGCTCCACTACAAGCACGATCTGCCGCCGGAGCGTGCACAGGTACTGGCCGACGAACTTCGTAATTGCGCCGAAAGGATCGAAGAACTCGATCTTCGCATGCAGGCCGTTCGAAACGAGATCGTCACTTATAACGAAGAGAACCCGAAGGACACGTCGTTCCCCGGGTTTACTGAAGAATAATCAGTCTTCGTCGAGTCTTAATACGCTCATGAAGGCTTCCTGCGGCACTTCGACAGAACCTACCTGACGCATGCGCTTCTTACCTTCCTTCTGCTTTTCGAGAAGTTTCTTCTTACGTGTGATATCACCGCCGTAGCACTTGGCAAGTACGTCCTTTCGGAAAGCTCTGATCGTCTCACGGGCGATGACCTTGCCGCCGATAGCAGCCTGTACCGGGACCTCGAACTGCTGTCTCGGGATATTCTCTTTCAGTTTCTCCGTCATCTTGCGGCCACGGGCATACGCCTTGTCCTTATGTACGATAAACGACAGCGCGTCGACGATATCGCCGTTTAAGAGGATATCGAGTTTGACGAGGTCGCTCTTCTGGTAGCCTTCCAGCTCATAGTCAAGCGAGCCGTAGCCTCTCGTTCTGGACTTCAATGCGTCGAAGAAGTCGTAGATGATCTCATTCAGCGGCATCTTATAGTGGAGCATGACGCGGATGTCGTCCATGTATTCCATGTTGATGTATTCGCCGCGGCGATCCTGACAGAGCTCCATGAGGTTACCGACATATTCTTTCGGCGTCATGATCGTCGCCTTAACGATCGGTTCCTCCATGTAATCGATCTCCGCCGGATCCGGCATATTCGTCGGGTTATCCATACGGATGACTTCACCTGCGGTCGTGTAAACCTTATAGACTACAGAAGGCGCGGTCGAAATGAGGTCGAGATTGAACTCTCTTTCAAGTCTTTCCTGAATAACTTCATAGTGAAGAAGTCCCAAGAAACCGCAACGGAAACCAAATCCCAAAGCGGCAGAAGTCTCCGCTTCAAAAGAAAGTGCCGCGTCGTTGAGCTGGAGCTTTTCGAGCGCGTCACGGAGATCCGGATACTTCGCGCCATCTACTGGATAGAGTCCGCAGAATACCATCTGCTGGATCGGCTTATAACCGGTAAGCGGCTCTTCCGCCGGATCGTCCGCAAGTGTGACGGTATCGCCCGGAGCGGTATCTCTTACGTTTTTAATGGACGCGCAGATGTAACCAACCTCACCAGTAAGAAGTGCTTTCGACGGAACGAACTCACCCGGATGGAAGTATCCGAGTTCTGTGACTACGAACTCCGCGCCGGTATTCATCATTCGGATCTTATCACCGAGTTTTACGGAGCCTTCTTTGACACGCACGTTTACGATAACGCCCTTATACGGATCGTACTTCGAGTCGAAGATCAGGGCTCTAAGCGGCTTGTTCTCCTCTCCGCTCGGCGGCGGCAGAAACTTGACGATGCCCTCGAGGACCTCATCGATGCCGGTATTGTTCTTCGCGGAAATAAGAGGCGCTTCGGAAGCGTCCAGGCCGATTACGTCTTCGATCTCCTTCTTTACTTCTTCCGGCTGCGCGGAAGGAAGGTCGATCTTGTTGATGACCGGCAGGATCTCGAGGTTCGCGTCGACCGCGAGATAAGCGTTTGCCAGCGTCTGCGCTTCGATGCCCTGTGCCGCGTCAACGATCAGGATCGCGCCATCGCAAGCAGCCAGGCTTCGGGAAACTTCATAGTTAAAGTCAACGTGGCCGGGCGTGTCGATGAGATTTAAGATGTATTCTTCCCCGTCCTTGGCCTTATAAAGAAGTCTCGTGGACTGGGATTTGATCGTGATACCGCGCTCACGCTCGATATCCATATTGTCGAGGATCTGGTTCTGCATCTCACGAGATTCAACGACACCCGTATTCTCGATCAGGCGGTCAGCCAAAGTGCTTTTGCCGTGGTCGATGTGGGCTACGATGCAGAAGTTACGTATTTTTTCCTGTCTTTCCATGTCTTTTCTTGTTGCTTTCTACTTAGAAGAATTTCATTTTGTTGAACGGGTAGATACGCATCAGGACTTTCGCGTCGATCTGGCTCTTCTTGAAAGGTCCCATTCTGCGGCTGTCGTTACTGCCGCCTCTGTTATCGCCCATGCAGTAATACTCGTCAGGTCCGAGTGTGACCTCGTCGTATCCTCTTGCCTGTCCCTCGGCGCCGACGTATGTCATCGTGCCTGCCGGGAGGTAATCGGACTCGTCAAGGAGCTCGCCGTTGATGTAGACCAGACCGTCAGCGATCTTAATGGTTTCGCCCGGAAGTCCGACGATCCTCTTGATGAGGTTCTCCTCGTGCGCATAGCCATCCATGCCTTTGGCGTCGATCGTGATGATGTCGCCGCGGCTGAAGTTTCCGGTATAAACGGAGATCATCTCAACAAATACCGCGTCGCCCGTGTGGAGCGTCGGCTCCATGGAGCTACCGTAAACGTCGTTTCTCTGAACTACGAATACAACGAGCAGGATACCGATCAGAAGGCCGATCGCCACGAACTTGATCGTGTCGAAGAACATGTAGAGCGCGCTCTTTTCTTTCTCGGACTCTTCCTTATCCTTTTCCTCGTCTTCATCTTCGTCTTCATCTTCGTCGTCGGAATCATCTTCGGACTCTTCTTCAGCGTCTTCTTCGTCCTTATCGGACTCTTCGTCAGAATCTTCTTCGTCCTTTTCCTCTTCGGAATCAGCAGTTTCCTCATCGGATTCCGCTTCTTCTGATTTCTCTTCGTCAGAAGTCTCTGTAAAAGTCTCTGTAGGGTCTTCTACAGGGACACTTACAGGGATTTTTTCACTTTCTTCGTCAGAAGTCTCTGTAAAAGTCTCTGTAGCGTCTTCTACAGGGACGTTTTCAGGGATTTCATCTGCGTCCGCGTCAGCGGTCTCCAGAAGGATCGCGCCCTGGAGCACTACGTCGTCGGATGCTTCCGCTTCAAAAGCACTTTCCACTTCGTCTTTATCGGTAAGGTCATTGACTTCTTCGACTACCTCTTCAGCGGTCTCGGCAACATCTTCTGCAGCCTCAGCAGCTTCCTCAACGGATTCTTCCGCCGCCTCAGCGATCTCCTCTACGGAATCTTCTGCAGACTCAGTCACTTCTTCAGCAGCCTCATCAACAGTTTCCTTTACCTCGGAGACCTCATCGAGGATCTCCTTCGGTTCTTTATTCAATTGTCTGTCTCTATCGTGTTTTTTCATCCGTACCTCCAGACAGTGTCTGTACGTATTTTAGAAGGAGCGAGGTTGATGCCCCGACTCCGACTTTTCCTTACTTATTCCAGCCGCGGATCGCGTCTGCGAGATCGGTAAGCGCGATCTCCTTTTCCGTTCCGTCGGCCATCGCCTTGAGCTTTGCCTTACCGGAAGAGATCTCGTCATCACCGAGAACGAGCAGGAACGGGATACCGGTCTTACCGGCATACTTCATCTGCGCGCGGAAAGATCTTCCCATCAGGTCGATCTCACAGCCGATGCTCTGCTTTCTCAGTCCGAAAGCCAGTTTCTGCGCTTCGATCTGTGTCTCAGGCGACAGATTCGCGATATAAAGCTGGACCTTCTGGTCCTTTTCGATCTCGATACCCTGTGCTTCCATCTCGAGGAGGAAACGCTCGGCGCCCATGGCAAATCCGATACCCGGAGTCGGCTGTCCGCCGATCTCGGAAACGAGTCCGTCGTAACGGCCGCCGCCGCAGATCGTACCCTGCGAACCGACGTTTTCGGACTTAAACTCGAATACCGTTCTTGTGTAGTAATCCAGGCCTCTTACGATACCGGAATCGATCGTGTAGTTGATGCCCAAAGCCTCGAGGTTTGCCTTCAGGCCCTCGAAGTGTGCCTTACAGTCATCGCAGAGATAATCGATCAGTCTCGGAGCGGAAGCCGCGATGGCACCGCACTTTTCTTCCTTACAGTCGATCATGCGGAGCGGATTCTTCTCAAAACGAGACTGGCAGTCCTCACACATCTCGGAGAGGTGCGGACGGAAATAATCCTTCAGGATCTTATTGTACTCGGCGCGGCATGTCGGACATCCGATGCTGTTGATGCAGAGCTTGGTCTTTTTCAAGCCCATCTTCTCGAAGAAAGCAACGAGGATGCTGATGATCTCCGCGTCGATCGCCGGTCCCTCGGCACCGAAAGCCTCGAGGCCGAACTGGTGGAATTCTCTGTAGCGGCCCTTCTGCATCTTTTCATAGCGGAAAGCCGTGATGTTATAGAAAAGGCGGACCGGGCTCGGCAGTGAGCTCATGCCGTTCTCGACGAAGCTTCGAACGACACCCGCGGTGCCTTCCGGACGAAGCGTGATGGAACGGCCGCCCTTATCTTCGAATGTGTACATTTCCTTTTGAACGACGTCGGTCGTGTCGCCGACGGATCTCTGGAAAAGATCGGTCTGCTCAAAAGTCGGGATGCGGATCTCGTTATATCCGTAGCTTTCGCATACTTCGGCAAAAGCACGCTCCGCTTTCTGCCATTTGTAGATCTCTTCGGGCAGGATATCTTTCGTGCCCTTCTGACAACTGTATTTCATATTTCTCTCTCCTAAAAACCATTAAACATCTTATTATACATCAAAAAGGTGCTTTTCGACAGGTCAGAGCCGAATTTTCGGCTTTTTCGCACGCTCACAAAAGTTCGCTGTGGTAGACCAGCATCGCGAGGACCGCGGGAGCCGCCGTCTCGGTGCGGAGGATGCGTTTTCCCAAGGTCACGAGCTTCGCGCCCATTTCTTCCGCCATCTTCGCTTCTTCCTCGGCAAAACCGCCTTCCGGGCCGATGAAGATGCCGATCTTCGGGTGCTTTTCGAAATCCAGTGAAGAAAGGATCTTTCCGAGGCTTCCCTCTTTTTCCTCTTCCCACGGGAAAAGCACCAGGTCGCAGTTTTCCTTCGCGTCGGAAAGCGCCGTCTTTAAGTCTATCGGAGGCGTGACCTCGGGAACGATGCCTCGGCCGCACTGTCTCGCGGCTTCAAGCGCGATCGCCTGCCAGCGGTCGGTCTTTCCTTCTTTTCCGCCCGATTTGATCTTCACGATCGAACGGGAGCACGCGGTCGGCACATATCTCGAAGCGCCGAGCTCCACGGACTTCTGGATCGAAAGGTCCATCCTCTCGCCTTTGGCAAGGCCCTGATAGACGGTGGCAGAAAACTTCGGCTCATTTCCGTTCGGATGTCGGTCACGGATGGAAACGGCGACAAGTCCTTTTGCAGAAGAAACAATCGAGCAGACATGATCGATACGATCGATGTCGCAGAGGATCAGCTCCTCGCCGACGCGCATACGAAGGACGTCATTGAGGTAACGGGCGGAATCTCCCGTGATCTCCCAAGTCTCCTGCGTTTTCGGTATGGCTTCATCCAGAAACAGCCTTGTCATCTTCCGTCTCCTAGCATCTCGTTTTTAAGAAACAGGAGCCCATCGAATGAAGGGCTCCTTCTTTCCTGTTCATTTTACACTATTGACGTAAAAATGGATAATTCAGTTAGTTTAAAGCGACTATCCTGTCCGCGCGCTTGGCAAGCTCGGGGCTGTGCGTGACCATGATGATGGTCTTGTTGTACTCGTCTCGGAGAGAAAGCAGGAGACGGAATACTGACTCGGCCGTCTTTACGTCGAGCGCGCCCGTCGGCTCATCAGCCAGGATGATGTCCCCGGGCTTCAAGATGCAGCGCGCGATCGCCACGCGCTGCATCTCTCCGCCGGATAGTGTGTTGACCTTCTCGTTTTTGAGCTCGAGTAGGCCGACTTTTTTGAGGACAGAGGAGGCTCTCTTTTTCTTTTCTTTATCGGATGCGTCCATGAAATACATGCCGCACAGAAGGTTGTCCATTACGGTCGCGTCGTTGATCAGCGCGTAGGACTGAAACAGGTAGTTGATGCTGTTTCTTCTAAACTGCGTTGCCTTACTGCTCTCCACTTTCGGGTTCTTCTTCCCGTGAAGGAGGATCGTTCCCGAGTCACAGGGTTCAAGAAGACCGATCATGTTCAGAAGCGTAGATTTACCGCAACCACTTGGTCCCATCAGCGCAATGAACTCGCCTTCCCTGACCGAAAGATCGAAATCCTTGATAATAGTTCTTTTGCCAAAGCTTTTATTCAAACCCTTGATCTCAACTGCATTCATGGGTCATTCCTCCTTAAAATCACTGATAACGTGCGACAGTTCCTGTCCGGTCATGAACTTTTTGAAGATAAGAAATTCGACCACTGCCAGCAGAATAAGCATGATCAGACCATATCGAGCACCTTTGAATACCATGATCGCGATCTCGATAAAAGATACAAATGCCAACGATGTTATCGGAGATCCGTACATCCGATAGAAATCATATCCCAAGAACTTCTTAACATTCAGACGGTTTCTGTTCGACAACCCGAAAATACTGGCGAGGCACAGCATCAAAGAAATCACGATCACGGAAACTATTACAAAAGCGATAATATACATTGCCATGGTATTCTTGAGATCCTGCTGAATTCCGTCCATGTATTTTTCCACTCGAAGGAATGTCGGCCGATTATCCTGCAGATTATATTTCTGCAGATACGAATCGGATAAGAAACCTTTTTCTTCAACACGCGGCAACATCTTGATGTATCCGTCGATACCCGTTGCTTTCAGGCTTTCATCGATAAAGTATGTCATATTTTCCGGTGTACAGATCAAAATGACCGGATCCTGACAATACTTCTCCTTATCGGGAGAATCCGCCCAGGTAAAGAACTCTTTTCCCACATCATATTCAACGAATTCGATCTGTTGCTCATGATTGAAGATCGTATCGATATCACCTTCACGAATACCTCTTAAGCAATACTCCGGAATCCACTCTTTGACACTCGCCTTCTTTTCTTCGCTCCAGGAACTCGGAATCAGATAAATGCGTGTTCCTTTATCAGCTCTTTCGAGGACATCTTCATCTACGGGTACCCCTTGAAGTTTCAAGTAGTTTTCCGAATACGAGAACATCCATAACCCTTCAGAAGGAAGATGCTCATATACCTGATATTCTCTCCATGTATCGATAAGCTCATCGTCATACAAAGATGTATTTACAAGGAATACATCTTCATCTTTATAGACACTCTTATACCAATCGTAAAGATCCTGATCAAGAGCAATAGATTCGCCGGCAAAAGAACTTCCGTCTTCGCCGATCTTCATTTCACTTAAGACCAGATAGTCAGAGACCTCTTCCCAACTGTTCATGAGTTTTTTGTTGTTTTTCAATATATTGATCGGACTATCGATCTGCAGTCCGAGAAGGACCACGGCAATACATACACCGATATATCCGGCTACGCCAAGCCCATAGAGAACTTTTGTCGGATAGCGCTTTTTGATCGCCCCTGTCGGACTTATGGAATAAACGATCAAAAGGGATATTCCCGTTGCCAGAATAGTCAACACAAGATTAAAGAACCCGAAGACCATAAAATACTGGAATAATTCGGATCTCATCGAAGAAGATGACAGGAGAGCACCGGATACTCCAACCAAAGGAACCGTGAATATGGCGGCCCAGATGTTATCCGAGAACATACCCAGTGCAAAACTTGATCTGGACCATCCCATCATGATCATTTTTCCGAGTTTATCAATTCCTCGAAGTGTGATAATGATGCCAAATACAGTCAGAACAAGAAACATAACTGCTATTAAAGTTATGATCGCTGTTGTGCGGAAAGATCCGTCGGTAACGCTGCCTCTTGTGGCTTTTGTAATCTCATCAGGCGTGACATTGCTGATCTCGGCACACCTTGTAACGATATGTGATAAGACTTCCTTATCTTCAGCAATGATCGTATATTCACCGGCCATACTGCCGCTTTCATCCGTAAGCGAATCCAGCTTTTTTATGGCAATACGATCTCCGAAACGGATCGTCGGAATATCTTCTATTGAATACGCACTGCCTTTGTCGATACCGAGAGTAGCCTCCGGATCGTCAGACTGGAGCAGCTTTCGAATAGAATCTTTTCCAATGATTTCAACTCCACGATACTTAAAGGAAACGTCATTGTTTTCGCAATCACCGAAAACACCGAATTTCAATCCGGAGAAACCTCCCTGTTGCCCGTGGATAACTTCTTTTTTGATAATAAAAGCATGCCCGTTATATGCTGCTTCGGAGAAGCAATTCTTCACCTCGTAATCTTGTTCTTCTGACAGATTGTTCAGGTATATCGTGACCGAAGGTTTGTCAAGGCCATACTTTTTCCATGTCTCCCGATACTCCGTATTCAGCATGTCAAACGCCAGCAGGGCGAGTAAAACACCCTGCATGGCGATGATGACATACCCAAGTAAACGAGAGACGAAACTTTTAAAAAACGTCCTACTCATTTATCTTGACCTGCTTTTTAGCGGCAATTCCAGTAGCAATAAGCTGTAGCATTACCGATGCAGTCAGAAGCGTATGCTTTGATGCACGGAGCCTTCCAACCGGAAGAAACAGAGTTTGCAGTAGCTGTGTGCTCGTAAATAGATGTCTGAACTTCAGAGAAACTCCAGATCACCCAGGTACGGCCATAATTCCAGGAAACTGCATCACCGTTATAATATACGGTCTTTGCCATTGCTGTGAGTGAGAATGATGCCAGTGTAGCTACTGTAGCTACCATTGCCAATACTTTTTTCTTCATTTTATCCAACCTTTCTGAGCCGGTTTTTTCCGACTCCCATTGTGATGGAAGATTGAATGATCAGAAGAACGTGCGGTCAGCCACCAACATTGCAATAGCATTGCGGGTCACTAAAACCGACATATGCTTCTACTTTAGCGGTGACACCAGGAGCCTTATTACCGGAACTCGCAACTCCGCCATCGCTCTTCTTCATACTCGTACTGTGAGTGTAATATCGAGATAGCACCGAAGAATAAGCATTGACGTACAAAAATGTTCGCCCATAGTCCCAATAAACAGGAGTATCTTTGTAGTAAAATACTGAACTGGTAGCCAAAACAGGAGCGACGCAAGAGGCCAGTACAGTTAATGTTGTTGCCAACGCAACGATCCTCTTTTTCATACAGAATCTTCCTTTCTGAGCCGGATCATCCCGGCTCCCATAGTCGTGACACAAAGCACGTTCGAGAGCACGATGCCTAAGGCAGGTCCCGAAAGATGAAAGAACAGGAACATAACCATAAGGCATCCCGTCAAAGCCCACATGACGACGGCCCGCCGTCTGTACACCACACACTCGTTCTCGTCGAGATCCTTATTGGGTGCTTGAACGGGTGCCATCTTCCCGACAAACAACCCGCAAAGGATCACAACTCCGAGCATCATGGTGATGGGGAGTTCTACAATATGGAGGAGCCATAGCGCAAGGCACGCAGTCCCGATCGTAGTCAGGTAGCAGCGACAAGGGGTGTTGGCGTGGAATCCGCCGCAGTAACGGCGCATTGCACAAAAGCTGCCTAAGAAAGCGATTGCCCCGGCTATTTCACCGAAAACGAGGGCAAGGACCAGGATCGAAAGAGTATCTATAAGATCCACCAGAAGCTGACAGATCCCGTATGTGTAGAGTTCTTCGTCTTCCGCACTGATCGTCCCGTTTCGCTGAAGCCACCATGTGAGCTTCTCAGAGATCCTCTTCATGCTTGTTGTCACTTCTTGTACTTTTTGAGTTTATCTAACGACTTTGGCTCCTTCGGTTGATAAAAATACAGGTGACATGTGCTGTTCGCGTTTTTCTCTGCTGTTTTCATTGCCGCTTTTGCCAAAATGCCGGCCATAACGTTTTTCATCATTAAATAACCCTCCTTTAAGTTGTTCGCCTAATCGCGATGCGGTTCACAGTTATAATTTAAACACTAAAAAAGCACCCGTTTGGACGGGTGCAAAAAAACCAAGTATTTATGTAAAAATTTACGTTTTTGTTTTTCAGACGTACAAAAGGACCTTCACTCCGAAGTCCTTATCTTCGCATGTAAAGTCTATATTTCCGTCGTATTCGTCGACCGTCTTCTTTACGCTGCGAAGCCCGATCCCGTGGTGTTCGCGGTTCTCTTTCCTGGTCATGAAACCGTTGTCGTAGCGCTTTACGATCCCGTCGAAACTGTTGTGGATCGTAATGAAGATACAGTCCATCTCATACTTCATGACAAAGTGCACGTATTTGTTTTCCTCAACATGCTCACACGCTTCGATCGCGTTATCCAGAAGATTTCCGAGGATAACGACCATATCGTCTGAATTCGCCTCAAGATCATTCGGCAGCTGTGTTCGGACCGAAACCTCGATGCCCTTGTCCGCTGCGTCCTGAAGCTTACTGTTGATGATACTGTCGATGATGAGGTTACCGGTATCGGAAAAAACGACGTTCTTTTTCTGCCTGGTCTCAAGTTCCGAAAGATACTTGTTAAGTTCCTCGATATTATTCGTTTCCGCGATATTGCGGAGGACCTGGATGCGGTTCTTCATATCGTGGCGGAACTGCTGCTCAAGGCCGTGCTTCTTCTCGATGATCGCCGCCTCACGCATATAGAATTCCTTCTCCTGCTTGATGAGATTTCCCTCTTGTCTAGAGGAATAAAGAGCTTCCATCGTGTCTTTTAAGAAGATCATCAGGTATACGGTGCATTCCGCGGCGAAAAGGATGGCCGGCTCGATATCGGAGATCTGCTCTCTTCGAAGACATACAGCAACAAGTTCAAAGACAACGACAAACGTGACAAGGACCTCGAGAATTACGACTTTCCATGCGATCTTGTCCTTTCGCTTCTTTCTCGTAATCACCCACTGCGTCAGCGTCATGATCGCCCAGAACAGGAGAAGACTCAAAAACAGCGGGATATTGTCGTCATTGGAGGCTTTCTGCAAGAAGCTTAAGTTCTCAAGTCCGATCAGAATAGCGATCACGGTCTCGGACAAAGCGATCATCAGATTGACCGCAAATGCCGCGAGGATCTTCTTTTTGAGCGGCGCATGAAAGCTTATGGTCAGCAGCAGGATCAAAAGGATACTCAGCGCAAAATTGACCCAAACATACGGATCATAGAAAGAAAGGATAAGTCTTACGGCCAAAGCCTGAAGGATCGTAATACGAAGAAGTGTTTTCTTGCATCCCCGCTCTCCAAGTACCATCTTGAAAAAGCGCACGCAGATGTAGATATCAAAGAAGTTAACCGCTACGCGTGAAAGGAACTGCAATAAGTCATTCATACTTCTTCCCTCTCCTTGATCTCCATGAATTGCTTACGGATCAGAGGTCTTCTCGACTGGCTGATCGGAATGACGGTTCCGTCGAACAATACGACCTGCTCATAGGTGAGTTTCTGGATATAACGGTAATTGACGATATATGATTTATGGACATACAGGAACTGCTTGTCTGAAACCTTGGAATAGACATCGTCGAGCGGGCTGTAAAACTCCTCCTCGCCGCTTTTTCCGTGGATCGTGATCTTTCTCGCGGAGCTGGAAAAATAGATGATATCCGAAAGGTTATAACGGTTTTCCGCGGTTCCTTTTTTGTATGAAAAGTACTCGTTCTTCTGAGAATACAGACGGACGAATTTGTCGATGACTCTTCTTGCGTCCGTTTCGGTGATCGGCTTTGTCAGAAAGTTGATAGGACGATAATCGAAAAGCTCCATCGCGTATCCGGAGACACCCGAAATAAAGGCGATCTGGACAAACTCATCGTCCATCGTCTCACGGATAAACTTGGCGACTTCTACGCCGTTTCTTCCTTTGTATTCGATATCGAGAAAGATCAGGTCGAATCTTCCGACCTCGTACTCTTCACAAAGGGCGTCACCGCAGTCGAAACACTCGATCTCGGCCTTCAGCCCGTGAAGCTCCAGCAACTTTTCAACAAACCCTTCGACGATGAACTGGATATTAATGTCATCATCGCAAATGGCTACTTTGACACTCATTGATAATAACCCTCTACACACACGATTTTAGTAAAACCCCAAATATTATTTTGACCTATTTACTTTATAAAAGCAACACGAAAAAAGGACTGTTTCTTATTCGAAACAGTCCTTATTATCTAGAATTTGTCAGTACTTTGACTAGATCGGTTTCAGACCGTCACATCACGAGATCAGCGAGCGATTCCCGCGGTACCGATGATCTGGGCAACCTTGCTGATCGGCATGGTCTGGATCCATACACGGCCGGGGCCTGTGACCTTTGTATTGAAGAGGCCTTCACCACCGAGAACAACGTTCTTTACACCGTGAACCATCTCAATATCCATCTGAACGGTCTCATCCATCATGGCGAGATAACCTGTATCCAGGAGCATTGTCTGGCCCGGCTGGAGCTGATACTCAACAACGGAACCGTCGATCTCTACAAATGCCGTACCGCTACCGGACAGCTTCTGCATGATGAAACCTTCACCGCCGAAGAGGCCGGCACCGAGCTTCTTTCTGAAGAAAGTGCTGAGCTCAACGCCCGGTTCAGCTGCCAGGAAAGCACTCTTCTGAGCTACGATGCTCTGACCCGGAGCGATCTGGATCGCGCGGATCTCGCCCGGGAAGCTGCTTGCGAAAGCGATAAGGCCTACAGAGCCTTCTGCTGTGTATTTGTTCTGGAACAGGGACTCACCGGAGAACATACGGCCAATTGCCTTGCCGACGCTGCCCGCCTGGGTCTCCATTCTCATATTCGATGTCATCCAGCTCATTGCGCCACGCTCTGTGATCATGGACTCGCCGGGATTCAGGGTGCATACAACTACCGGTAACTGATCGCCTTTAATTTCGTATTGCATAAATCTCTCCTCACTTTATCAATGATATGATTCATTCTAACATTAGTGATTGAATCGGACAAACGGGTACGTGCGGCTCGATCACAAAAAAATGTGCCCGATGGGATCGGGCACAAGTGCTTTTCGAGATGCAATACCTTATCGTTGCTGATACATCTGCGCTCTTTTCGCGATCGCGCGTTTCTCATTGGATCGGATGTGGTTCACGAGAAGGACAATGTTGCCTATGATCAGGATCACTGTCGCGATGATCATCAGATAATATCCGGACTGTCTGGTCACTAACATCTTGCTCAGATCGTCGCGCATATCTATTTCCGTAACCACGATTTCGCCAAACGAATAAAAACATACAAGAGCTGAGGTGATATATACACCGATCTTCAGGTTCGTAAAAAGGAACACGAGGAGCAGTATGATGCCACCTAAGATGATCGGACCGTCTTGGACATCCATCAATGCGGAAGTTTTCTTTGCGGTCAGAAACTTGGCCTGCGCAAAAGGAATGAAGCATGAGATCGCCAAAAGAATACTCGCCAGAATGATCAGTATCGATCCCGGATCTTTGATGTTGAACCTGCTTCTCTTCTCCGGCGGATTCACATAATAACTCGGGCTCGGCGGTGGCGGAACCGGCATCGGCTGAGCCTGATACGGCTGCTGGTAAGCGGGCTGGACCGGCTGCTGTGCGTACGGTTGCGTCGGGATCTGCGCATACTG